>NZ_JAUTAH010000001.1:667454-998681 GCF_030818545.1 Brevundimonas sp. SORGH_AS_0993 | reverse complement strand
ACCTGGACGCGGACCCCGCCCGTCTCGGCCAGGATCATCGAAATATTGCCGGGCCGCATCATCAGCTTCTCGGCGATCTCTTCCTGATTGAGGACCTCGACGCGGAGGGGTTCGTCCTGGATACGGCGGCGTGAGCGGGTGGAGACGACGACGATCTCCTCGACCTCTGCGATGTCTTCGGTCTGAGACGGCGTCTGAACGGACGGCGGGCTTTGAGCCACGCCTGTCGCGGGGAAAAGGAGGGCCAGGGCGGCGCCGGCCAGCAGGCGGCTTGAAAGGGTGTTCATCGTGGTGATCCTCGACCGGCGCATGGGCCGGTCCTGACAGCGTTGGCCATGTCCCGGTCAGGCGGGACGCGGCGGTGCGGAAAGACCGGGGAGGGCCCCGGCGGGGATCAGGCGCGCGGGGGGCGGCTTAGATCGGCCGGATCGAGCGGCGACCGTTCGGGGGAATGGCTCCAGGACAGTCGAAGCGCAAGGGGCGTCGGCTGATCCATGAACGCAGCGCCGGGCAAGGCGGCGGGATGCGGCGCGTGGCAGCAGCCGTTGGCGCAGGCCGGGCCGCAGTCGGGACAGCCGCCTCGCGCGTCGTCCGGCATGGCCTGCACGCCGGTAGCGACATAGGCGCAGTTTTCGTCGACGCAGGCATGGGCCGACACCGCCGGCGAGAAGACCGAGAGCAGAAGCAGAAGCTGGAAGACCAGCCTCAGGCCGCCGAACGCTGTGGTCACGGGCTGTCGCATCGCGGAACAGGTCTTAGAATGAAGCGGGCGGGCTGGCAACGGCGGGCGTTCCGTCCGGCGCGATCAGCCTCTAGTCTGCGACCCGATGTCTCGTTCGCACACCCTCCCGCTCGAAGCCTGGGGCCGTCGTCTGATGACGCGGGCGGAGGCGTGGGCGCATCGGTCTCGGGGGCGGCGCTACGCCTATGAGTTCCTGTGGTTCGGGCTTAAGCAGGGGTGGGCGTGTCTGTTCGGGGGGCTGATGCTGGCCCTGATCGTGGGGACGTGGCTGGTCTGGCCGCAGGATACGCCGGTGTCGCGTTACGACTTTCTGGTCGTGGGGGCGGTGGCGATCCAGGCGGCGATGCTGATTTTCCGGCTGGAGAGCGGGGAGGAGGCGCGGGTGATCTTCCTGTTCCATGTGGCGGGGACGATCATGGAGCTGTTCAAGACCGCGCACGGGTCGTGGCTCTATCCCGAGGAGTCCTTGCTCCGGATCGGGGCTGTGCCGCTGTTCTCGGGTTTCATGTATGCGGCGGTGGGCAGCTATATCGCGCGGGTCCAGCGCATCTTTCACATCCGGGTGCGGCGGTATCCGCCGCTGTGGGCGACCTGGGCGCTGGCGGCGGCGATCTACGTCAACTTCTTCGCCCATCACTGGCTGCCGGATGTGCGGATCGCGCTGTTCGCCGCGACGGCGCTGCTGTTCGGGCGGGGCTGGTTCTATTTCACGGCGGATCGGACGCGGCGGTCGATGCCGCTGCTGCTCGGCTATTTCCTGGTGGCCCTGTTCATCTGGTTCGCCGAGAACCTGGGCACCCTGGGGCGGGCCTGGGTCTATCCGGGACAGGCGACGGGGTGGGAGATGGTGTCCCTGGCCAAGCTGGGCAGCTGGTTCCTGCTGATGATCATCTCGGTGGTGCTGGTGTCCCTGGTCCACCGGCCCCAGGACGAGGTCAGCGCCCCTGAAGCACGCCGCGCATGACGGCCGAGCGGCGCGCCAGCCGCGCCTTCACCAGACGATAGGCCACCGCCACGATCAGGATGGCCAGGGCCACCGCGCCCAGAAGCAGGGTCGTGCCGTGCGCCTCGGTCAACAGCTCCATCCGCGCCAGACCCTGCGCGGCCAGATAGCCGGGCGCCAGCATGGCCAGGACCCAGACGATCCCGGACGTGACATTGCCGAACTGGAAGGCGCGCTGGCGCATCCTGAGCATGCCCAGCGTCAGGGGAACGAAGGCGCGCAAGGGGCCGAAGAAGCGGCCGACGAAGATCGACAGCACCCCATAGCGGCGACAATACAGCCGGGTCCAGGCGATGCGGCGGCGGTGGGGCTTGAACATCGGGCGCTGCAGGAATCGCACGCCCAGCCGACGGCCGGCCCAGAAGCTGATGGCGTCGCCCAGGACCGCGCCGACGATGCAGCCGACGATGACATTGACCGGGTCCAGCACCCCCGCCGCCATCAGGCCGCCGGCCGCGATCAGCAGGCCGGTCGCCGGCACGAAGGCGCCGATCACCGCCAGGGATTCGACGAAGACGACCAGGCCCAGCAGCACGCCGGCCCACATATGATGTCGGGCGATGAAGTCGCCCGCAGCTTGCAACGCGGAGTCCATACGGATGGCCTTGGGGAGAAAGGCGGCGTCGGTCGAGGGTGAACCGACGGGAAGCGACCTTATGCCGCCGTCTTACGGCAGGCGTGTGACCTTGGCCGACATTTCGGGACGGGGACGCTCCAGCGGCGGTTCGGCCAGGGTTCCGATGTGGATGAAGCCGGCGATCCGCTCGCCCTCCTGGACGCCGAACAGGGCGGCGGCGTGCGGGTCGTAGCTGTACCAGTCGGTGATCCAGCTGGCCGAATAGCCGAAACCGCCGGCGGCGTGCTCCAGGTTCATGCAGACGGCGCCGGCCGACAGCTCCTGCTCCCAGACGGGTTTCGAGGCTGGGACGGGCGCGGAGACGACAAGAAGGGTGACGGGGGCGGCGGTCAGCTTGGCCAGGACGGCCTGGTTCTTGGCCGGCTTGTCGCGCAGCTCGGCCAGGACGGCCAGTTTTTCGGCGATCTGGGCGCGGGTCTGAGGCCCCAGGACGACGAACCGCCAGGGAAACAGCTTGCCGTGGTCGGGGGTGCGGGCGCCCAGTTGCAGGATTTGGTCCAGTTCGGCCTCGGACGGACCGGGCGCGGTCAGGGCCTGGGCCGGCGCCGAACGGCGCGTGGCCAGCCGCTCCAGAAATTCAGGCGAGGGGACAGGCAGGGGCAAGGCGTCAGTCAGATCGGTCATGGGCCGTAGCTAGGCTTTCGTCCCCGTATCCGCCATACCCGGACCATGAGCAAATCCGACCGAGAGCCGCGCTGGGCCCAGGGCCTGGCCAAACCGCCCGCCTGGCGCAGCGACGGGACCGAGACGGTGTTCGAAAACCCGTGGATGGCGGTGACGCGCCATCCCTCCACCGCGCCGACGGGGATGAAGGCCGACTACGCCGTGGTGCGGTTCAAGAACGTGGGGACCGGCGTTCTGCCGATCCACGACGACGGGACCGTGACCCTGGTGGGCCAGCAGCGGTTCGCCCATGCCAACTATTCCTGGGAAATGCCCGAGGGCGGGGCGCCGCTGGACGAAGACCCGTTCGACGGGGTGCGCCGCGAACTGGCCGAAGAGGCCGGGCTGGTCGCCCAACACTGGCTTGCGGCCCTGAACGTGGAGATGTCCAACTCCATCACCGACGAGATCGGCATGACCTGGATCGCCTGGGGGCTGAACGATACGGCGACGGCCCCGGACCCCAGCGAGGACATCGCCGTCGTGCGCGTGCCGTTCCAGCAACTGCTGGACGAGATCGGGCGGGGGACGGTGCGCGACATGTTGACGGTGGCGACGGCCTATCGCGCCTACCATATGGCGATGACCGGCGCCCTCCCTGAGGCGCTGGCGCGGGCCTTGCTGGGCCGGCTATGATGGGGGCGAAGGAGCCCGGGCATGGCCAAGCTGGAAGTCGTCGCACAGGCCGAACCCGACGCGGTCTGGAGCCGGCTGCGCGCCTCGGCCGAGGCGGCGGCGCGCGAGGAGCCGCAGTTGGGCTCCCAGATGAACGCGGTCATCCTGTCCCACGACGATCTGGCCGGGGCTCTCAGCTTCCAGATCGCGCGCAAGCTGGCGGACGGGGAAATGAGCGCCATGTCGGTGCGCGAGGTCTGCCTGTCGGCCTTCGCCGCCGATCCGGCCATGGTCGAGGCGGCCGAGGCGGATCTGGAGGCCGTGGCCGAACGCGATCCGGCGATCCGCAATCTGTTGCAGCCGTTTCTCTATTTCAAAGGGTTCCAGGCGCTGCAGGGCTGGCGCGTGGCGCACTGGCTGTGGGGACAGGGGCGCGAGACCCTGGCGTTCCATTTCCAGAGCCGGATTTCCGAACTGTTTCAACTGGACATCCATCCGGCGGCGCGCATGGGCAAGGGGCTGTTTCTGGACCACGGCACGGGCATCGTAATCGGCGAGACGGCGGTGGTGGGGGACGACGTCTCCATGCTGCACAACGTCACCCTGGGCGGCACGGGCGCCGAGCGCGGCGACCGCCACCCCAAGATCGGCAAGGGCGTGCTGCTGGGCGCCGGCGCCAAGGTGCTGGGCAACATCCGCATCGGCGACTACGCCAAGGTGGCCTCGGGCTCGGTGGTGCTGAAGGACGTGCCGTCCGGCTGCACCGTGGCGGGCGTGCCCGCGCGCCTGGTCAACTGTCCCACGGGCGCCGAGCCGGCCCGGACGATGGACCACACATTGGCCGACGTGGTGTACGACTTCGTCATCTGACGGGTCAGCCAGGCGCAGACAATGCGTCGCATCGGGCGGCAAAATTCTTCGCCATTTCTGATGGTGGCGGCGGATATCTGACGGTTCCACTCCCGTCGGCATAGACAGCCGCAACCTCGAACCACTTGCCCTGGAGCAGGCGGTCACGCTGCCTTCGAGTCGGATGCAGGACATAACTCGCGTGTTTGCTAAATCCTCCATGCTCCCAAATCGGTTCGGCCATCATCGAGACGCCGGGGCTTCGTAACCCAAATACCGGCATTAGCGCCGCTGGGCCGCCCACGTCCGTGGCGAAACCGTAAGCGTCTCCCCACACATCCAAAGCCCCGTCCTTTCGGCAGACAATGGCGATCTGGACGTCTGGAACTCTCGGATAGAAGCTGTCTTTTTCGGCGATTACGAGAGTGGGGGATGAGGCCCATTCAGCCGAAGCCAAATCCCAAAAGTAGGTCTTCTCGAATGCGGCAAGGTCGAAAGTGGTCGTTTCAGGCTGGGCGGCCGGGTGTCGAGCCTGGCAAGCTGCAAGTAGTAGGCTGATCGCGATCAGGCTGGCGAAGTGTCTCATTACTTGAGGAAGAGCGGACTTTGCGCCGAACGGCAATGGCGAAGAGCCGCCTCCTGAGATTGAACGGAAAATGCGCGGCGGCGGTTTCCCTGAAGCCCCGATGTCTCTAGGGTCCGCGGCCAACACAAGACCATGAGGCCACCCGTGAAAGACACCGACCTGAAGCGCATCGAGGCGCACCTGAAGCGCACCTTCAACACCGGCGGCATCATCGTGAAGGCCCGCCCCAAGCAGACCGACTCGGCCGAGGTCTATGTCGGGGACGAGTTCATCGGCGTCGTCTTCGAGGACGAGGACGAAGAAGGCTCCTTCATGTTCGAAATGGCCATCCTGGCCGAAGACCTGCCGGCCTGACGGCCTGGACGCCGGGCCGCAGCGATGCGGCCCGATTTCTTACCCCGCGTGGGCCGCGAAGGTCAGGGTGTGGGTGTAGCTGCGATAGGGCGTGGGCGCGCCGGGCGGCGAGGGGATGCGGTGACGCACCTGGGTCATATAGGCGCCGGGGTCCGAGACCCGCAGCCTGATCTCGCCCGAGGCGTCGGTGCGAAGCTCTGCCTCGATCGTGCGGCCGTCGTACTGGCCCGCTTCACGAAACACGGTGACGACGGCGTCGGCGACGGGCCGGCCGTCGAACAGCAGGCGGAAGGCCGCGTCCTCGCCCGCCACGATGTCGCCGGGCTGAATCAGGGGAAGAAGCTCCAGTCCCCGGCCCAGGGGCCGCAAGGCCGCCGCGTCCGGCGCGCCCCGCGTCACATAGACCTCGGCGACGGTGATGCTCTGCACATCGACCAGTTCGGCGCCGGGCGGCGGCGGGCCGTCCTCCTCGCCCACCATCCTCCAGCCGTCGGCCGCGCGATACATCTTGGACGCCCGGCCCTCGCGCGGGCCGGACGACAGGCGGTAGAGGCCGTCCACCGGCGTCGGCGCCTCGAACACCGCCAGGTCGCGCAGATAGGTGACGGCCGTGATCGGCGCATCGCCCGTCGGGCCGAGGACGTGGAAGTGGTCGGAACGCATCGCCACCTCGGCGTTGAAGACCTCCTCGGTGAAGGCCGCCTCGACCGTCACATGGTCGCGGCGCGTGGCGTCGAAGACGTTCGGCCGCAGATAAGGGGAGTGGGCCTGGGCGGAACCGGCGCTCCATATAGCGAGCAGGCTGGCCAGAACACTGGCGTGGAGAGTGGATCTGCTCATGCGGGGACCTCTTGCGTCGGGTGACAATATAAGATTGCGAGGCGTTTGCAATGTCGTCGACGTGCCTGGTCCTGTTCCATCAGGTCGCGCAGAGTTCCAGAACTCCGCTAAGGCTTAGGTGTCTTCAGTCGTCGGCGAAGACCGGCATGATGGTCATTTTCAGAACGTCCCCGGCCTCCTCGCCCATGGCGATTTCGGACATCTGGCCGCGCAGGAAAGTCAGGCGTGGGGCCGCGATCTCTTTTTCGCCGCGCGCAAGATGGGCCTCGACCATCATCTGGTCGTCGCCGTCGCCCTGGACCGTGAACAGATTGGCCTCGAACTCGTAGGTGACGTCGCCGAGAGTCACAGAAGCGGTGGCCGGATGGTTTTCGATAATCTGTGTGTGGGCCGAGATCCGTGCCCTTGCGGACGACCGAGATGTCCAGACGATAATACTGGGGCGCCCTCTCCTGCGCAAAGGCGGGCGTGGCGGCCAATAGGGCGAAGGCGGTCAGGGCGGCGCGGATCATGGACGGGCTCCTCCAGGTTGCGCGGAGCCTCCATGGATTCGCGTTATGTGAACATCCCCGATCCGGCCCGACAGCCGGGGGCGTTACGCGCCGCGTTCCAACCCGGCGATCGCCTCGGCCAGGTCGTCGGCCTTCGCCTTCAGCACGGCCTGAGCGTCGTAGAGGGCGCGATTGTAGAAAAAGACGCCGATCTCGCGGGCCAGGAAATCGACCAGCATCTCGGCCTGTAGATCCCGCAGATCGACCTCCAGTTCGTCGCGGAAATAGGGACGCAGCCTGGCCGCGATGGCGGCGGTCTCTTCACGGCTGAATCGGATCGCCTTCATGCGACCTCCGCCAGGGCTTCTTCCGCCGCGATCCAGGCCTGTTCGGCGGCGTCGAGATCGGTCTGGGCCTTGGCGCGGGCGCGGGTCAGGCCCTCCAGCGCCTTGGGATCGCTGACGGCGGCCTTGGCCAACTCGTCGTCCAGCCGGGCCAGGTCGGCGGTCAGGCGGGCCATGGTCTCCTCGGCCTTCTTGACCGCATGACGCAGAGTCGAGGGGGAGGGGCCTTTTTTGTTGGTCCTGTCGCTCGCGCCGCGGGCGCTCGCCGCTGGAGGACCGTCCGTGGGTTCGGTGGAGGCGGGCTCGGGATCGTTCTTCACCTGCGACGGCTTCATGCCCGCCTGTTTGGCGCGGTCCAGGACGAATTTGGCGTAGTCGTCCATGTCGCCTTCGAACGGTTTCACCGTGCCGTCGGCGGCCAGCCACAGGCGGTCGGCGACCAGTTCCATCAGCGAGCGGTCGTGGGTGATCAGGATGACGGCGCCCGTATATTCGTTCAGCGCGTCCAGCAGGGCGCGCCGGCTGTCGATGTCCAGGTGGTTGGTCGGTTCGTCCAGGATCAGGATGTGGGGCGCGTCCATCGCCACCAGGTTCAGCAGCAGGCGGGCGCGTTCGCCCCCCGACAGGGCCGCGACCTTGGTGTCCTGTTTCTGGAAGGGCAGGCCGAACTGGGCCAGGCGGCTGCGGCGGCTGCTTTCCGAAGCCTCGGGCATGGCGCGCAGGATGATCTGCAGCGGCGTGTCCTCGGGGTCCATGGCCTCGATCTGGTGCTGGTGGAACCAGCCCACGCGCATCTTGCCGTCGCGGTGGAACTCCCCCGACTGGACCGACAGGGCCTTGGCGATCAGCTTGGCGAAGGTGGACTTGCCCGCGCCGTTGACGCCCAGCAGGCCGATCCGGTCGTCCAGGTCCATGCGCAGGTTCAGGTTCTTCAAGATCGGCTTGCCGTCCTCATAGCCCACGGCGGCTTTCTCCAGCCGGATCAGGGGCGGCGGCAAGGGGCGGTCGGGCGAGGGCAGGACGAAGGGGGCGACCCGTTCTTCGGGCGGAAGCTCGATGCGCTCCATCTTCTCAAGCTTCTTGACGCGCGACTGGGCCTGGGCGGCCTTGGACGCCTTGGCCTTGAAGCGGTCGACGAACTTCTGAAGGTGGGCGCGCTCGGCGTCCTGCTTGGCCTTGGTGGCCTCCAGCAGGCGCAGCTTTTCGGCGCGGGTGCGCTCGAAGGTGTCGTAGTTGCCGGTGTAGAGTTCCAGCTTGCGGTTCGAGAGCTGAAGGATGTGGGTGCAGACCGCGTTCAACAAGTCGCGGTCGTGGGAGATGATCAGGGCCGTGTGCGGGTACTTCTTCAGCCGCGCCTCCAGCCACAGGGCGCCTTCCAGGTCCAGATAGTTGGTCGGTTCGTCCAGCAGCAGCATGTCCGGCTCGGCGAACAGGGCGGCGGCCAGGGCGACCCGCATCCGCCACCCGCCCGAGAAGTGCGACATCGGCCGCTGAAGATCCTCCTGGCTGAAGCCCAGGCCGACCAGGATTTCGGACGCGCGGGCCGGGGCGCTCTCGGCGTCGATCTCGATCAGTCGACCCCAGATCTCGCCCATCTCCTCGGGATCGGCGGTCTCCAGCCGCGTCATCAGGTCGTGACGTTCCAGGTCGGCCTCCAGGATGGTGTCCAGGACGCTGACGGGCGTGGCCGGATGTTCCTGATCGACCGAGGCGATGCGGGCGGTCTTGGGCAGGGTGATCTCGTCGCCATTGGCGGCCAGCTCACCCAGGATGACCTTGAACAGGGTGGACTTGCCGATGCCGTTGCGGCCGACCAGGCCGACCTTGGCGCCCGGCGGCAGGCTGACCGAGGCGTCGTCCAGAAACTGGCGGCCCCAGGCGTTGAGGGTCAGGTTGTTGATCTGGAGCATGAACGGATCGAAATCTGAGATCGTCCGATGGCCGCCTATCGCCGGGCGAAGGGCCGTCAGACATGAAAAAAGGGACAGTTGGAAACTCGGGAGGTCGTCGCTATAAGCCCGCGACCCTCAAACTCCCAAACAAGAAGTCACCCTCCATGACCGAACGCACCTTCTCGATCATCAAGCCCGACGCCACGCGCCGCAACCTGACCGGCGCAATCAACGCCGTGATCGAAGGCGTCGGCCTGCGCATCGTGGCTCAGCGCCGCGTGAAGCTGACGACGGAACAGGCCAAGAAATTCTATGAAGTCCACGCCGAGCGCCCGTTCTACGGCGAACTGGTCGAGCAGATGACCGCCGAGCCGGTCGTGGTGCAGGTGCTGGAAGGCGATAACGCCGTGACCAAGTACCGCGAAGTCATGGGCGCCACCAACCCGGAACAGGCCGCCGAAGGCACCATCCGCAAGCAGTTCGCCCTGTCGATCGGCGAAAACTCGGTCCACGGCTCGGACAGCCTGGACAACGCCAAGATCGAGATCGCCCAGTTCTTCACCGAAGACCAGATCGTCGGCTAAGCGCGCCGAGCGCAGCGCCCTCGCTCAAGCCGCGAGGGACCGTGTCCCGAGCAGAGCGATACGATAAGGAAAGCCCCGCGTTCGGAACCGGACGCGGGGCTTTCTTGTTAGGGCGTCGAGACCTTCCCTCAACGGATCGTGAGAGACACAATGAAGACCCTTGTGAAATCGACCCCGCTCGTCGGCCTGCTGGCTCTGCTGGCCGCCTGCGGAACGACGATGGAGCAACGCGCCGCGACGGGCGCCATCGGCGGCGCCGTCGTCGGTCAGGCGGTCGGCGGCAACACCGGCTCGACGGTGGCGGGCGCCGCCATCGGCGCGGTGGCCGGTGCGGCGACCAAGCCTCGCTGAGGCGCCCGGTTCCTCACCGATGAAAAAAGGCCCGGAGCGAACGCTCCGGGCCTTTTCTGCATGTGGCGTTCGTCGCCTTACCAGATGCGGGCGCGGGCCTCGGGGGCGATGAACTCCTTATCGCCGGGATTGACGCCGAAGGCGGCGTACCAGGCGTCGATGTTGCGCGGCGAGGTCGAGGCGCGCACCGGGCCGGGCGAGTGCGGATCGGTGGTCAACTGCTCGCGCAGGGCCTCGGGCCGCATCTTGTCGCGCCACACCTGGGCCCAACCCAGGAAGACGCGCTGGTCGCCGGTGAGGCCGTCGATCACCGGCGCGGGCTGGCCGTTCAGACTGCGGTGATAGGCGTCCAGCGCCAGCAGCAGGCCGCCCAGATCGGCGATGTTCTCGCCCATGGTCAGGTCGCCGTTCACATGGACGCCGGGGATCGGCTCCAGCTTGTCGTAGATGGCGCCCAGCACCTTGGCGCGCGCCTCGAAGCGGGCGGCGTCCTCGGGCGTCCACCAGTCGCGCAACGCGCCGTCGCCATCCGACTTACGGCCCTGGTCGTCGAAGCCGTGGGTGATTTCGTGACCGATGACCGCGCCGATGCCGCCGTAGTTGACGGCCGGATCGGCGTTCGGATCGAAGAAGGGCGCCTGCAGGATGGCGGCCGGGAAGACGATCTCGTTGCGCGGCGGGTTGTAGTAGGCGTTCACCGTCTGGGGCGTCATGCCCCATTCCAGAGGATCGACCGGCTTGCCGATCTTGCCGCGCTGCCAAGCCCATTCGAAGGCCGAGGCGCGCTCGACATTGCCGTACAGGTCGTCCGGCTTCACCTCCAGCGCGTCATAGCTGCGCCACTTGTCGGGATAGCCGATCTTCACCCCGAACTTGGACATTTTGTCGAGCGCCTGCCGGCGCGTCGGCTCGCTCATCCAGTCGACATGCTTCAGACGCTCGGTCATGGCGGCGCGGATGTTGTCGACCAGGGTTTCCATCTGGGCCTTGGACGAGGCGGGGAAGTGCAGCCGGACGTATTCCTGACCCAGCACCTCGCCCAGCTGGCCGTCGACCAGGGCGACGCCGCGGTTCCAGCGCGGACGGTTCTCGGGCTGGCCACGCAGGGTCTTGCCACGGAAGTTGAAGCGGGCGTCCACGAACGCCTTGGACAGATAGGGGCTGGCCTGATCGACCACATTGAACGCCTGCCAGGCCTTCAGGGTCTCGACCGGGGTGTCGGCGAACACCTGGGCGATGGCGGGAATGGCGGTGTTCTCGGCCAGGACCAGGGTTTCGACGTCGGACACCTGGGCGCCCGCCAGGAAGGCCGACCAGTCGAAGCCGGGGGCCAGGGTCGGCAGGTCGGCGGCCTTGGCGGGGTTGTAGAGTTTGTCGATCTGGCGGCGTTCGACCTGGCTCCATTGCTTTTCGGCCACCATGGTCTCGAAGGCCAGGACGTCGGCGGCCGTCCTGGCCGGATCGGCCCAGCCGATGGCCGTCAGGGTCTGGGTCAGATAGGCCAGGTATGCCTCGCGTTGAGGCGCGAAGTCGGCCTTCAGATAGTAATCGCGGTCCGGCAGACCCAGCGAACCCTGGCTCAGATAGGCGGTGTTGATCTTCGGATCGCGCAGGTCTTCAGAAACGCTGACGCCGAACAGAGAGCCGCCGAAGCCCGCATGGCTTTCGCCCATCAGCCGGGCCATGCCCGCGTGGTCGGTCACGGCCTTGACCTGGGCCAGATCGGCGACGAGCGGCGCGGCACCCAGCTGTTCGACCTTCGCCTCGTTCATGAAGCTGGCGTAGAGGGCGCCGACCTTCTGGGCGTTGGCGTTGGTCGGATTGGCGGCGCTGGCCTCGATGATCTGGCGCAGCTGGGCCTGGGAGTTTTCGTACAGGAGGTCGAACGGGCCGAAGCTGGTCTTGTCGGCGGGAATCTCGGTGGTCTTCAGATAGGTCCCGTTGGCGTAGGCGTTGAAGTCGTCGCCGGGGCGAACGCTGGTGTCGCGGCCGGCCAGGTCGAAGCCCCAGGGGGCGACGTGGGGCATGGCGTGCGGGGCCTGCGCCGCTTCCTGCGCCAGGGCGGCGCCGCCGCTGAAGGCGACCACGATGCAGGCCGAGCAGGCGGCCATCAGACGGATACGGTTCATGGGGGATAGGTCCGAGTGAAAAATCGGCCGCACCATCGCGCCAGTGCGACGTTCTGTCGCATGACGATTTCGTAATCTTTCGGGCGCGTCAGCGCGGCGCCAGACCTTTGCAGAAATCGTCCAGCACGCGCGGATACAGCCCGTGTTCCGCCGTCTTGACCCGTTCGGCCAGGCTGGCGGGCGTGTCGCCCGGCACGATCGGCACACGGGCCTGGCCCAGGATGGGGCCTTCGTCGACGCCCTCGGTCACGAGGTGGACGGTGCAGCCTGCCTGGGCGTCGCCCGCAGCGATGGCGCGGGCGTGGGTGTGCAGGCCGGGATAGAGGGGCAAAAGGCTGGGGTGGATGTTCAGCATCCGGTCCCGCCAGCCGCCGACCAGCCAGGGCGTGAGGACGCGCATATAGCCGGCCAGGGCCACGACATGGACCCCCGCCCGGCGCAGGGCGGCGTCGACGGCCTTTTCATGCGCCTCCCGGTCGTTGCCGAACGGCCTGTGGGGCACGACCGCCGTTTCGACGCCTTTGGCCGCCGCGATGGCCAGACCGCCGGCGTCTTCCATGTTCGACAGGACCAGGGCGACCTCGTAGCTGTTTTCGGAGCCGCTTTCGGGGCCGCCGCCGGGCGTCTGGGCCGCATCGATCAGGGCGGCCATGTTGGAGCCGGCGCCGGAAATCAGGACGGCGACGCGGATGGGCGGGGCGGGTTCGGACGACATGGGCCCCGCATGGCGGGCCATCGGGCGCTTGGCAAGATTCAAACGTGATCCGTGCTTGTTGTCCGTCGGATTCGGGCGTTAGCTTGTAACGCCGACGGCCCGAGGGGCGTCGTAGCCAGTGCGTATCGGGGACCTATCGAGTGAAGAGACTGATCTGCCTTGCGGCCGTGGCCGCGATGCTGGGCGCGCCCGTCATGGCGACGGCGCAGGAGAGCGGCTCCAACAGCGCGAGCGCCAACGGCGGGGGCGCCGCCATGCGCGCGGCGAGCGACCGTTTCCGCAACGCCAACGCCGAGGCGATCGAGAAGGACTGGGCCCGCGCCCCGGTGCAGGAAACCGAGGTCACGACCGCGCATTCGGTCAACGCCCACGGCAAGACCCTGCGCTATCATGCGACGGCGGGGACCTTGACCATCCGCGACGATGCGGGAATGCCGACCGCCAGCCTGTTCTACACCGCCTATACGCTGGACGGTCAGCCGGTCGGGACACGGCCTGTGACCTATCTCTACAACGGCGGGCCGGGCTCTACGACCGTGTGGCTGCACATGGGATCGTTCGGGCCGATGCGGGTCCAGACCGACGAGCCGACGGTGGTGCGGCCCGCGCCCTTCGCCTTCGGTCCGAACGACCAAACCCTGCTGGATCAGACGGATCTGGTCTTCATCGACATGGTGGGGGCGGGTTTCTCTCGTCCGCTGGGCGAGACGCCGGGATCGGCCTTCTGGGGCGTGGACCAGGACGCCGACGCCTTCGCTCGCGCCATCATGCGCTACACGACCAAGTTCAATCGCTGGTCCAGCCCCAAATACATCATCGGCGAATCCTACGGCACGCTGCGCACCGGTGCGGTGGCGTTCCAGCTTGAAGATCGCGGGATGTCGCTGAACGGCGTCGTGCTGCTGTCGTCGATCATGAACTATGGCGTGCGTCAGCCGGGGTATCCTCAGAATTTCGTCACCCTGTTGCCGACCTATGCGGCGACGGCCTGGTATCACCACAAACTGGCCAATCCGGCCCCGACGGTCGAGGAACAGGTCCAGCGGGCGCGTGACTTCGCGCTGGGGCCCTACGCCTCGGCCCTGGCCAAGGGGCATATGATCTCGGACGTCGAGCGCGCCCAGATCGTGCGCCAGATGAGCGAACTGACCGGCCTGTCGACCACCTTCATCGACAGCGCCAACATGCGGGTGGATTTGAGCGCCTTCCGCAAGGAGCTGCTCCGTGACCGTCGCCAGACCATCGGCCGGCTGGACACCCGCTATCTGGGCCTGGACGAGGATGCTTCAGGCGGCGAGCCGGAGGACGACCCTTCCAGCTCGGCCGTGACAGGGGCCTATTTCGGCATCTTCCGCGACTATGTGGCCAATGCGCTGAACTACAAGACCGACGTGGAATACCGGATGTCGGCGCGTGGCCTGCCGGGCTTCAACTGGAACTGGAGCCACCGTCCGCCGGTGGGCGGGGCGCAGACGACGCCGAACACCGCCGTCGATCTGGCCACGGCGATGCGACGCAATCCGTATCTGAAGGTGCTGTCGCTGAACGGCTATTACGACGCCGCGACGCCCTTCTTCTCCACCGAGTTCGACCTGGCGCAGATGATGCTGGAGCCTAGGCTGAGGCCGAACCTGGAGTTCACCTACTATGAGGGCGGCCACATGATGTACCTGAGCCATTCGGCCCTGGTGAAACTGCACGCCGACCTGTCGCGCTTCTACGCCGAGACGGCGAACGGCGGCGCCCGATAGGCCCGAACGGGCTGGAGGCGGCTCAGGCCGCTTCCAGTTGGCCGCAGACGAAGGCCACTTCGCCCGCGTTGAGCAGGGCGGCCAGCACCGGCTCGGCGTTTTCGGGGGCGACGATCAGGATGAAGCCGACGCCGCAGTTGAACGTGCGGCGCATCTCGTGGTCGCTGATCCCGCCCGTCTCGGCCAGCCACTGGAAGACGGCGGGCATGGGCCAGGCGTCCCAGTCGAACCTGGCCTGAAGCCCCTCGGCGATGCAGCGCGGCGGGTTCTCGATCAGGCCGCCACCGGTGATGTGGGCCGCGCCCTTGACCAGGCCCGCCTTCATGATCGGCAGGACCGGCTTCACATAGATGCGGGTCGGCTCCATCAGGGCCTGGGCCAGGGAGCGGTCCTTGGCGAAGGGGGCGTCGTCGCCCCAGGCCAGGCCCGACTTCTCGACCACCTTGCGGACCAGCGAATAGCCGTTCGAGTGCGGGCCGGTGGAGGCCAGGCCGATGATGACGTCGCCGGCCGCCTGACGATCCAGATAGGGCAGGGCGTGACCGCGCTCGACGGCGCCCAGGCTGAAGCCCGCCAGGTCGTAGTCGCCCTCGGTGTACATGCCCGGCATTTCGGCCGTCTCGCCGCCGACCAGGGCGGCCCCGGCCTGCCGGCAGCCTTCGGCGATGCCGGCGACGACGCGGCGGGCGGCGTCGATCTCTAGCCGTCCGGTGGCGTAATAGTCGAGGAACAGCAGCGGCTCGGCGCCCTGGGCCAGCAGATCGTTGACGCACATGGCCACCAGGTCGACGCCGACGCCGTCGTGACGGCCGGTCTCGATGGCGATCTTCAGCTTGGTGCCGACGCCGTCGGTGGTCGAGACGATCAGCGGGTCCTCGAACCCGGCGGCCTTCAGGTCGAACAGGGCGCCGAAACCGCCCAGCGAAGGCTCCGATCCCGGTCGCGCCGTGGACTTGGCCAGGGGCTTGATATGTTCGACCAGCATCTCGCCTGCGTCGATGTCCACGCCTGCATCGGCGTAGGTCAGGCCGTTTTCGAGAGGCTTTTGGGTGTCGCTCATGAGTATTGGGCCTGGAATCGGGGCGGAAATGCAGCGCGGCTCTTGCCACAGATGGGTTGCGAGGGGCTATAGCACCGGAATGACGCCGATCACCACCAATGAGGCGCTGGCCGAGTTCTGCGCCCGCGTATCCTCCGCCCCCTTCATCACGGTCGACACCGAGTTCATGCGGGAAACGACCTACTGGCCCCGGCTGTGCCTGATCCAGGCCGCCACGGCCGAACACGCCGCCATCATCGACCCGATGGCCGAGGGGCTGGACCTGGAGCCGTTCCTGGACCTGCTGCGCGACGAAAAGATCGTCAAGGTCTTCCACGCCTGCCGGCAGGACGTCGAGATTTTCGTGCGGCTGGGCGCCATGCCCAAGCCCCTGTTCGACACCCAGGTCGCGGCTATGGCGGCCGGTTTCGGCGAACAGGTGGCCTATGATTCGCTGGTCCGGCAGACGCTGCGGATCGAGGTGGACAAGGGCAGCCGGTTCACTGACTGGGCGCGGCGTCCGCTGTCAGAGAACCAGTTGGTCTACGCCCTGGGCGACGTGACCCACCTGGCGGCGCTGTATCCCAAGCTGCGCGACCGGCTGCAGAAGGAAGGGCGGCTGGACTGGGTGATGTCGGAAATGGAGAGCCTGACCGATCCGGCCTTGTACGACACCAATCCCGAAAACGCCTGGAGGCGGCTGAAGCCCAAGAAGTTCTCGGCCAAGTACCTGGCCGCCTTCAAGGCCGTCGCCGTCTGGCGCGAGCGGGCGGCCCAGGAGCGGGACCAGCCCCGCGGCCGTATCCTGAAGGACGAGGGCGTGGACGAGATCGCCCAGCAGACCCCGACCGACCCGGACGCCTTCAACCGCCTTCGCTCGGTGCCCAAGGGTTTCGGCGGTTCGCGCCTGGGGCTGGAGCTGGCGGACGAGCTGAAGCGGGTTCTGGCCGACCCCGAGGCCCATGCCCCCGAGATGGAACGCCCCGCCCACCGCCAGCCGGCCCCGCCCTCGGTGGTCGAACTGCTGAAGGTGCTGCTGAAGGCCAAGAGCGACAATGCGGGCGTGGCCTCCAAACTGATCGCCACCTCGGCCGATCTGGAGAAGATCGCCGTCAATGACGCGGCGGACGTGGAGGCCATGAAGGGCTGGCGTCGACAGTTGTTCGGAGAGGATGCGCTGAAGCTGAAGCGCGGGGAGATCGCCCTGGTTCTGAACGGCCCCCGCGTCGAGGTGGTCGAGATCGAGGGGTAAGCCTCCAAGCGCGCGGCGAGGGAGCGATCCTTTGGTCGAACTTAGATGTTCAGGCCCAACTCCATCGCCTCGGCCAGGGCCTTGGCGCGTTTGCGGGTCTGTTCGCCCAGAAGCACGTCGGCGTAGCCTTTGGCGGCGGTCAGGCGCAGGTCGCCGCCCTTCACCTTGGCCGTCGCATTGGCCAGCAGTTGCGGCGAGCGGCCCGACAGGTCGCAGGCCAGGCGGATGGCCAGGCCCAGGGCGCGGGCGCGCCTTGCGGCGTCGTCGTGCAGCAGCCGGTCGATGACCTCGGGCTGGGGCGTGGCGGGGCCGCCGCCATAGCGGGCGTTCAGGGCGCTGGCCAGGAAGGCGCGTTCGGCGTGGCTGATTCCCGCCACCGGCGCTCGGAGAACCTGGTCGAAGACCAGTTCCAGACGATGGTCAGGGTGCAGTCGCGCCCCCAGGTCCGCCAGGCGACAGGCGGCGTCCGTCAGCACGTCGTCCCGCTTGGCGCCGAAGACGGAGGGCAGGGCCGCGACGATATCGCCAATCCAGCCTTTCAGGGCGCCCGGCAGGGCCGGCGCCACGCCCTGACGCCCGCCCAGGGCCGCGCACCCCGCCAACAGAGGGTCCGCCGTGCGGGTCGCCGGATCCAGGGTTTCGAATAGCAGACCTTCGCGGACTCCCCAGGCGGACATTTCGATCTGTTTGAGACCCAGATGTCTGATCAGCCCCTCCAGCACCAGGCCGGCGTAGGGCAGGGTCTCGGCGCGGGTCTTGGAGACGCCGGGCAGTTTCGCCAGGCTGCCGGCGGATTGCCGGGACACCAGCCGCGCGGTCTCCAGCGCCTCGTCCGCGGAAATCTGATACTGATGCACCACCTTCAGCGGATAGGATTTCAACGCCATGTGAACCTGGGCCAGGGTGCGCCAGGCGCCGCCGACGGCGTAAAGCCGATCAGTCCGGAACCGCGAGGCGATCGGCTTCAGCTTCTGGTCGATGCAGCTTCTGACTCTGTCGGCGTCGAAACCGCCGCCGTCGGCCAGGGCGAAAGGCCCGAGCGGCAGGGTCAGGCCCTGTCCTGGGCCGCCTTTCAGCGTCTTCAGGCCCTTTAACTGGGTCAGCTCCAGGCTGGAGCCCCCCATGTCGGCCGAGACGCCGTGCGCCAGGGGCGCGCCGGCCAGGACGCCCATGGCGGCGAATTTGGCCTCTTCCTCGCCCGACAGGACGCGAATGTTCAGCCCGGTCTCGGCGGCGACGCGCTGGCAGAACTCGGGGCCGTCCTGGGCCTCGCGCACGGCGGCGGTGGCGGCGATCAGGGTCGCGTCGGGTCGCACGCCTTCCAGCACGGCGGCGAAACGGCGCAGGGCCGTCATCGCCATGCTCACCCCCTCGACCGACAGGCGGCCGGTGGTCGGCAGATCGCGGCCCAGGCCCGCCAGCACCTTCTCGTTGAACACGGTCCAGACGGCGCGGCCTTCCAGCCGATAGAGGACCAGGCGGACCGAGTTGGAGCCGATGTCGATGGCCGCGACGTCGCGGCCGGTAAGCGTCGGATCGGGCATCAGCGACCGGGGCGCTCGTAGCGCAACACGGCGGGCAGGGTTTTCACCTTGCGGCCACGTCCCGAGAGGCTGGGGTTGGTCATGAAGTATTTGTGCGCCGAGAAAGGCCGTTCGGGGTCGGCCGGGGTGACGCGGGTGTAGCGCCCTTCGGAATCCAGCACCCAGCTTTGGGCGTCGTCCTTCAGATTGGCGACCATGATCTGGTCCAGCACCTGGTCGTGTACGGTGGCGTTGCGGATGGGCGTCATGACCTCCACCCGCCGGTCCAGGTTGCGGGTCATCCAGTCGGCCGAGGAAATGAAGACCTTGGCCTTGTCGTGGGGCAGGTCCTTGCCGTTGGCGAAACAGACAATCCGACTGTGTTCCAGGAAGCGGCCGACGATCGACTTGACGCGGATATTCTCCGACAGGCCGACGACGCCGGGGCGCAGACAGCAGATGCCGCGCACGACCAGGTCGATCCGCACCCCCCACTGGCTGGCGCGATAGAGGGCGTCGATGATCTCGGGATCGACCAGGGCGTTCAGCTTGACCCAGATGGCGGCCGGCTTGCCCATGGCGGCGGCCGACATCTCCTTGCCGATCAGTTCGATCAGGGTCGACTTCATGTTCAGGGGCGAGACGACCAGGGCCTCCAGCGTATCGGGCGTCGCATAGCCGGTGATGTAGTTGAACACCCGGCTGGCGTCGCGGCCCAGCATGGGGTCGCAGCTGAACAGCGACAGGTCGGTGTAAATCTTGGCCGTGACCGGGTGATAGTTGCCGGTGCCGAAGTGGCAGTAGGTCCGCAGGCCCTCGCCCTCGCGCCGGACGACGACGCTGAGCTTGGCGTGGGTCTTGTACTCCACGAAGCCGAAGACGACATGGACGCCCGCCCGCTCCATGGCGCGGGCCCAGCGCAGGTTGGCCTCCTCGTCGAAGCGGGCCTTCAGCTCGACCAGGGCGGTGACGTTCTTGCCGTTCTCGGCCGCCTCGATCAGGGCGGCGACGATGGGGCTGTCCTTGGAGGTGCGATACAGCGTCTGTTTGATGGCGATGACGTTCGGATCGCGCGCCGCCTGCCGCAGGAACTGCACCACCACGTCGAAACTCTCGAACGGGTGGTGGATCAGCATGTCCTTTTCGCGCACGGCCGCGAAGATGTCGCCGCCGAAGTCGCGCACCCGCTCGGGGTAGCGGGGCTCGTAGGCGCGGAACTTCAGGTCCGGATGACCGCCGGGGATCAGTTCCGACAGCTGGGCGAGGCCCAACATCCCGTCGACGAGCACCACGTCCTGAGGCGCGGCCTCAAGCTCGCCCACGATGAAGTCGCGCAGATCGGCGGGCATGGAGGCTTCGATCTTGACCCGCACGACCGAGCCCAGGCGACGCTGCTTCAGCGCCTCCTCGAACTCCAGCACCAGGTCCTCGGCCTCTTCCTCGATCTCGATGTCGGAATCGCGGATCAGGCGCAGCACGCCCTTTTCCAGCACCTCGCAGCCGGGGAAGAGGTGGTCGATGAACAGCAGCAGCACGTTTTCCAGCGTGATGAACCGCTTGCGGCCCGGCGTGGAGCGACCGTCGGTCGGCAGTTCCCAGAAGCGGCGCACCTGGGTCGGGACGGGCACAAGGGCGTAGAAGGTCTTGGCCTCGCCCTTCCGCTTCAGCTTCAGCGCCAAGGAGAAGCCCAGGTTCGGCAGGAAGGGGAAGGGGTGGGCCGGGTCGATGGCCAGGGGCGTCAGGACGGCGAACAGCTGGTTCAGGAACTCGGGCTCCAGCCGATCGCGTTCGGTCTTGGTGATCTTGGGCCGATCCACGACCTCTATGCCGGCGGTGGACAGTTCCTTCTGAAGCTGCCGCCAGCGCAGCTGCTGTTCGGCCATCAATTCGCCGGCGGCGACGTTGATCCGCTCCAGCTGCTCGGCGGGCGTCAGGCCGTCGGCCGAGAGGACGCGCACCCGTTCGCGCTGCTGCCCCTTCAGGCCCGCAACGCGGGTCATGAAGAACTCGTCCAGATTATTGGCCGAGATCGACAGGAAGCGCAGCCGCTCCAGCAGCGGATGGTTGGAATTGGCCGCCTCCTCCAGCACGCGCTCGTTGAAGGCCAGCCACGATGTCTCGCGGTTGAAGAAGCGCGCGGGAGAGGCGATCAACTCCTCGTTCAGCGCCAGTTGGGGGGCGCGCGAGGCGGGAACTTCTTCACCTCGGGTGGCGTCGTGGATCGCGGCGTCGGTCATGCGACGGTTCTCGCGCGCGTCTGTGACGGCCGCAAGCGCGGAGCGACAAAATGTGGCGTCGTCGATCTCTATTCGGCCTCGTCCAGCTTCTCCAGGACTTCGCGGGCCAGGGCGCGGGTGACGGGGCGGTGCAGGGCGTCCAGTCGTGCGACGAGGCGGGCGGCGGCCTCGGCCGAACGGTCCAGACGGCGCACCAGATAGTCTATCAGGTCGTCCGAAGGGGTGATGCTGCGCTCGGCGAAACGCGCGCGCAGGATGGCCGAAAGAACCGCATCGTCCGGCGCCGCCAGAGTCACGGCGCGCACCGCGTTCAGGCGAGACCGGAGGTCGGGCAGGCCCACGATCCAGTCGCGCGGCGCCGCACGGGCGACCAGCAACAAGGCGCCGCCCGCCGCATGGGCCAGATTGATCAGGTGAAACAGGGTCTCGTCGTCCGCCTCGTCGGCGCAGTCCAGGAGGACAAGCCGACCCTCCAGCTCCAGCGGATCGATCAGGGCGGCCTCGCCGCCGTGAAGGGGCAGGGCGCCGACCCGTTCGGCCCAGAGGGCGGCCAGACGGCTCTTGCCCGTGCCGGCCGGGCCGTGGAGGGCCATGACGGCCCCCGCCCCGTCGGGCCAGGCGGCCAGGGTCCGCACGGCCTCGGCGTTGCTGTCGGACACAACGAAGGCGGCGTCCGCGACGGGACGTTCCAACGGCAGACGGAGCTGCTCCCTGATCCTGACGTCGGGCGCGGACATGGGGCGTGTCTAGCAGACGGGGGCGTTAACCGCGTCCGTCCCGCGCTGTTGGTTCCGGGGAGCGTCGGCGCGGCCTGTGGATGAAATTCAGACGAAGGGTTCCAAGGCGGCGTTGCGCTTGCCCGCGTTGAACTCGGTCACGGCATAGTCGGCCAGGCCGTGAACCTGGAACGGATCAGCCTTCAGCAGCGTCTCCAGTTCGTCCTTGGTCACGCCGCTGCGCACGATCAGGATGCCGCCGGTGCGCGGCACCATCGGCCCTGCCGCGATGATCAGGCCGTCGGCGACCTGCTGATCCACCCAGGCCCGATGCTCGACCGTTCGGGCCTCGATGGCTTCGATCGGCTGGGTGTAGGTGATGGTGACGACGAACATGGGGACGGCCTTTTCAGCGAAGCAGCCCTTGGCTATCGCGCGCTTAAGCAGGCTTTGCAACGGCGTAAACCTTGACTTTCGGGGGGGATGATGCGCCCTACGCCGCTTCCGATTTTCGCCGCGCGCGCGGCTCAGTCCAGACGATTCTCATGCACGCCTATCGCACCCATACCTGCGGCGCCCTCCGTTCGACGGACGCGGGCGCGAACGTCCGGCTGTCGGGCTGGGTCCACCGCAAGCGCGACCACGGCGGCCTGCTGTTCATCGACCTGCGCGACCACTACGGCCTGACGCAGTTGGTGCTGCACCCCGAGACGCCCGGCTTCGCCGCCGTCGAACGCCTGCGCGCCGAAAGCGTTATCAAGGTGGACGGCGAGGTCGTGTCGCGCGACGCCTCGGTGGTGAACCCCAACCTGCCGACCGGCGAGATCGAGGTGCGGGTCCAGGGCGTCGAAGTCCTGTCGGAAGCCGCCGAACTGCCGCTGCCGGTCTTCGGCGAACCCGAATACCCCGAGGAAATCCGCCTGAAGAACCGTTTCCTGGATCTGCGCCGCGAGACCCTGCACAAGAACATCGTGCTGCGGTCGCGGGTGATCCAGTCGATCCGCAATCGCATGGTTCAGCAGGGCTTTCTGGAATATCAGACGCCGATCCTGACGGCGTCCTCGCCCGAGGGCGCGCGCGACTTCCTGGTGCCCAGCCGCCTGCATCCCGAGAAATTCTATGCGCTGCCGCAGGCCCCGCAGCAGTTCAAGCAGCTGCTGATGGTCTCGGGCTTCGACCGCTACTTCCAGATCGCGCCCTGCTTCCGGGACGAAGACCTGCGCGCCGACCGTTCGCTGGAATTCTACCAGCTGGACGTCGAGATGAGCTTCGTCACCCAGGAGGACGTCTTCGCCGCTATCGAGCCCGTCATGCACGGGGTGTTCGAGGAGTTCGGCGAGGGCAAGCCCGTCTCGGCCATCGACGGCGTCCACACCTTCACCAACGACTTCGGCGAGACGTTCGAACACAAGGGCTTCGAGCGCCTGACCTACGCCCAGTCGATGGCCTGGTACGGATCGGACAAGCCGGACCTGCGCAACCCGATCAAGATGCAGGTGGTGTCGGACCACTTCCGCGACGGCGGGTTCGGCCTGTTCGCCAAGATTCTGGGCGCCGACGACAAGAACGCCGTCTGGGCCATCCCGGCCCCGACCGGGGGCAGCCGCGCCTTCTGCGACCGCATGAACAGCTGGGCGCAGGGCGAGGGCCAGCCGGGCCTGGGCTATATCTTCTGGTCCGAGGATCAGGGCGCCTGGGGCGGCCCCATCGCCAAGAACCTGGGTCAGGAGCCGACCGAGGCCCTGATGTCGTCGCTGGGCCTGGGCCAGGGCGACGCCGCCTTCTTCGTCGCCGGCGACCCCGCCGGTTTCGCCAAGTTCGCCGGCCTGGCCCGCACCCGCGTCGGCACGGAACTGAAGCTGGTGGACGAGGACCAGTTCAAGTTCTGCTGGATCGTCGACTTCCCCATGTTCGAATGGTCGGAGGAGGAGAAGAAGATCGACTTCAGCCACAACCCCTTCTCGATGCCGCAGGGCGGGCTGGAGGCGCTGGAGACCCAGGACCCGCTGACCATCCGCGCCTATCAGTACGACATCGTCTGCAACGGCTATGAGCTGTGCTCGGGCGCGATCCGGAACCACAAGGCAGAGATCATGCTGAAGGCCTTCGATATCGCCGGCTACGACGCCTCGGTGGTCGAGGAGCAGTTCGGCGGCATGCTGAACGCCTTCCGCTTCGGCGCCCCGCCGCACGGCGGTTTGGCGCCCGGCATCGACCGGATCGTCATGCTGCTGGCCGGCCAGACCGCCATCCGCGAGGTGATCGCCTTCCCGCTGAACCAGCAGGGCGAAGACCTGCTGATGAGCGCGCCGTCGCCGGTGCAGGACAGGCAGCTGAAGGAGCTGCACATCCGAACCGCCCCGCCGATCAAGGTCTGATCGGGGGCCGCCGCACCTGGAAACGTCGAAGGGGACGCCTGGGCGTCCCCTTTTTCGTGTCAGTAGTGCGAGGTGCCGACGAAGTTCCGCACGTTCGGCGGCACGGGCGGAACCGGCGGCGTGGGCGAC
The DNA here is from genome assembly GCF_030818545.1 of Brevundimonas sp. SORGH_AS_0993. NCBI lineage: Bacteria > Pseudomonadati > Pseudomonadota > Alphaproteobacteria > Caulobacterales > Caulobacteraceae > Brevundimonas > Brevundimonas sp. SORGH_AS_0993. The sequence goes on along the minus strand of NZ_JAUTAH010000001.1, from coordinate 974,861 downwards.
ACCCGTATAATGCGGGTGCTGCGGCAGGCCTGGGCCGTCAGGCGACCCGGCAGGCGAGTCGAGCCGTCGCCGCAGGCCTCCTGGATCTGGTCCTGGGTCAGGTTGCGGGCGCCCGATAGGTCCGCGCCGCGAATGTCTGCGCGGCGCAAAGAGGCGTCGCTGAAGTCCGCGCGGGCGAAGGTGCCGCCGCTGAGCCGCGCGCCGTCCAAGCTGGCGCCGACGAAGATGGCGCCGGTGAAGTCGCCGTTCGACAGGTTGGCGGCGTTCAGCTCAGAACCGGAGAAGTTGGCCCCCGCCGCGCGGACATTGGCCAGGGTCGCCCCGAAAAGCTCGCCGCCCGAAAGGTTGGTGCGGGTCAGAACCGCGCCGTTGAAGTTGGCGCCGTGCAGTTCGCCGCCCGACAGGTCCGCGCCGTTCAGATTGCTGCGGATGAAGGCGGCGCCCTGGGCTTCCACGCCGCTCATCGACGCGCCGGTGAAATTGGTCGAGGAGAAGTTGGCGCCGACGATTTGAACGCCCGTCAGGTTCGCGCGGGAAAAGTCGCTGCCGGTGAAGTTGGAGCCGACCATCTCGGCGCCGCGCAGATTGGCGCCGACCAGGGTGGCGTTGGCGAAGCTGGCGCCGGTGAAGGTTGCGCCGGACAGATTGCGTCCGGACAGCTCGCAACGGTTGCAAGAGCCGCCCAGCGAGACCGAACGGGCGACATCACGATCCTGGAGACTCAGCTCCACGCCCGCGAAGGCGGGTGCGGCGCCGAGCGTCAGGCCCAACCCCAGGCCCAGCCCCACACCCAGCGCCATCAGGGTGGAGGAGCGACGGCGGATATGTGCAGCGATCTGTTTCACGCGATCTGAATGCCTCGAAAGCCCCGTCAGACCTACTTAAATCGAGGTAACTTCGTTAAATCGCGGCAATCGGCGTGTTCCTCAGCAGGCGCGAATGCGCAGGGAACCCGGCAGAATCGTGGAGGCGTCGCCGCAGGCCCGGTTCAGCTGGCTCTGGGTCAGGCCCGTGGCGCGGGCCAGTTGTGCGCCGGACAGATTGGTTCCAGACAGGGTCGCGCCCGAGAAGTTGGCCCCTTCCAGATAGGCGCCCACGAAACTGGCGTTGGTCAGGTTGGTGCCGGCGAAGCTGGAGCCCGAGAAGACGCCGCCATAGGCCTCGACATCGCGCAGATCGGCCCCGTTGAAGCGGGTGCGGTTCATGATGCTGAGGCTGAGGTCCGCCTGGCGCAGGCGTGAGCGTGAAAGGTTCAGCCCGCGCGCGTCAAGACCGGAGAAGTCAGCCTGGAACAGGTTGCAGCCGCTGCAGGAGGCGCCGCGACGGACGCTGGCGATCTGGCCCGCGTTCTGAGCCCAGGCGGGCGCGGCGAAGGCCAGGACGGCGGCTGCGGCCAGGCCGAGGCGGATTGTGCGTTTCATGGACCGGGCTCCGACGTTCGATCGTCTCAAGCAAGCCCTAGGCCACATCCCTTAATTTAAACCTGATCGCCGCCCTGCAGGGCCGGCGCGGCGCCGCAGGTGTCGCAGACCCAGGTTCCGCCGCGTCGCTGCAGGCTGAAATCGCCGCAGGCCGGGCAGGCGACGGCCTCGGTCGCGGCGACGGGCCGGGCCTCGGGCTCGGCCTTCTTGCCGAAGGGCAGGACGACCAGATTGTCGGGCGCCGAGCCGCGAGCGAAACCTTTGGAGATGAAGCGGGCGGCGGGAACGGCCTCGCCTTCCGGCTTTTCGTCCAGGCCGTCGGCGCCCGTCTCGGGCGCGGCGTTGGCCAGTTCGTGCCGGTCCAGATAGGAAACACCCAGCTCGCGGAAGATATAGTCCAGGATCGAGGTGGCCGAGCGAATGGAGTCATTGCCGGTGACGCGGCCCGCCGGCTCGAACCGGGTGAAGACGAAGGCGTCCACGAACTCGTCCAGCGGCACGCCGTATTGCAGGCCGATGGAGATGGCGATGGCGAAGTTGTTCATCAGGCTGCGGAAGGCGGCGCCTTCCTTGTGCATGTCGATGAATATCTCGCCCAGTTCGCCGTCTTCGTACTCGCCGGTGTGAATATAGACCTTGTGACCCCCGACGGCGGCCTTCTGGATATAGCCCTTGCGGCGGTCGGGCAGCTTGCGGCGGGCGGGGGCGCGTTCGACGACCCGTTCGACCACGCGCTCCTGCGGCGGGGCGGGCGAGGGGCGGGCGGACTCGACGCGGGCAGGGGCTTCGGCGGACGGCAGGTCCAGGAGCGGCGTCGCCGGCGGGGCGGCGCGCGCCAGTCGGATGGCGCGGCGCCCGTCCAGAGCCGCCTGGCCGAGCAGGCGCGCGGCCTGGGTCGGCCCGGCGCGCCAGTCCATCGCCTGGACGGTCGGATCGGGGACGTCGCTGAACGGCTCGACAGCGGCGCGCAGGGTCGCCGTTGTCCGGGACGGATCGGCCAGGAGGTCGGCGAGAAAGTCCGACGGGGCGGCGGGCGCGCCCGCCCAGCTTGAGAGGTCGCCATGGCCGAAGACCCAGCGCGCGGCCAGAGCCTCGGCCTCTTCCGATACGCCCAACAGCGTCAGAAGCGGGCCGTCTCCGTCCTCGATGCCCAAGACGTCGCGGATGAAGCCGGAGTCCAGCACCGGGGCGGTGAAGACGGCGTCGAAACTGTCGGCGGCGGACAAGGCGGTTTCGACGGCGGCCAGTTCGATGTCTGTGAAGCCCAGGACGCGCAGCCCCGCATGGTCCAGACCCGGCGCTTCGACCAGAGTGCGACGGCCGAACAGGTGACGCTCGGCCGCTGCCACATCGCCGCCGGCGGATTTCAGGGCGGCGGCCAGGGGGGGATTCAGGCGGCGGCCGATCTCGCCGTCCGCCGTCTGGAACAGGTCTATGAGAGAGGGCTGCCCCAGCCCCAGGCGCAGTCGCGCCTCGACGTCGTCCACGAACAGGCCGATCGTCGCGTGTCGACGTTGGGCGGAGGGCTTGGGAAACAGCTTGGCGGCGACGGCGGCCAGCGGGTCTGGATTGGCCTTGAGGCCGGCGAGCCGCGACCGGGCGGCGTCCGCCGTCGCGGCCTTGTGATCGTCCCAATCGGGGCAGGGGCCGCGCAGGGCGGCCAGTTCCACGGAGGCTTGGGCGGTAGAGGCCGCAACCACGCCTGCCAGGGCTTGCGCCCGCGCGGCAAGGTCGCCGCCGGCCGGGACGACGGCCTCCAGCAGACCCTCCAGCCCCAGGGCGATGGGCGCGGCCTTGTCCGAGACCAGGTCCAGGGCGAAGGTCCAAAGGCGGGCCAAGGCGGCCAGGGGGAGCAGAGGGGGAAGGGTGTCGGCGTCCAGCGCAAGGGCGGCGGCGAGGTTCAGGACGACACCGGCCGGCGCAGGGACGGCGGCCGTCTCGGCGTCGCGCCGGCTGAAGGTCAGGATCAGGCCGCCGTCCAGCGCCGCCTCGGCCGCCGTCAGGGTTTCGGGCGCGCCGGCCGCGATCTGGGTGCGGTCGGCCAGGGCGACCAGGGGCGGCAAGTCGACCACGGGCTGGGGCGACAGGGTCGGCCGCTCGCCGTCGATGGCGCGCAGAATGTCGGCGTCCGAAGCGCCGCAGCGCCGAGCCGTCGCCGCAACGCGCCCCAGGGCCGGGTTGCGCGCCGGGTCGCCGCAGTCGCCGCGCGGCCCCTCGCACCGATCCACCGCATCGGCGACGGCCGACAGGGCCTCGGCCAGGGCCTGGGCCGCCTGGGCGCCCAGACGCGCGGCGAACTCGTCTCCGCGCCGGGCCTGCAGACGGGCGGCGGCGGTCGGATCGGTCAGATCGACGATGTCGAGGGTCGGCGCGGGTGCGCCGACCGGCGCCGCCAGACCCAGTTTGAAGGTGGCCGCCAGTTCGGCGCAAAAGCGATCCGCCTCGGCGCGGTCGGCCAAGACGCCCAAGACCAGCCCGCGCGCCGCCAGAGCCGCGCACCAGGCGTCGGGGCCGCCGTCCAGCCAGTCGCCGGTCGGATCGGCGTCGGCGCCCTCGGCTTCCAGCCAGTCCAGCCAGGCCTCGATCTGGGCGTCGGACCAGCCGGCGGGCGCCAGGACCGTCTGCACCGTCGCCGCGCGTTCGACGGCGCGCAGCTCCATCGCGACTCGATCCGCAAGGGCGGCGAAGCCGGATTGAAAGCGCATGGCGGCGTCTCCCCGAGGTTTGGGACGAGCCTAGGGCCAGGCGGAGCGTGATCCAATAGATATGGTGGGGCGGAGCCGGGTTTCCCACAAGATATCGATTTTGACCTCATCGCCTCGGTGCTGGACGAAGGCGCTGCGGGTTTCTATGATCGCGCGCAGCCGGCGAGCCTCCCCTCGCGGCGGATTTCGTGTGGGTGAAGACGTGCTGAACAAGATTTTCGCTTGGTGGAACGGGGCCACGATCGGCACCCTCTTCACGATCGCCAAGCGTGGCCGCTATGTCGGGACCGATCAGTTCGGCAACAAATATTACGAATCCCGCGACAACACGAGCTATGACGGCCGCCGTCGCCGCTGGGTGATCTACGAAGGTTACGCCGACGCCTCCAAGGTGCCGCCGGATTGGCACGGCTGGCTGCGCTACACCTTCGACCAGCCGCCGACGGAGGCGCCCCTGCCGCGCCGGGCGTGGGAGAAGGACCACCTGCCCAACTTCACCGGAACGCCGATGGCGTGGAGGCCGCAAGGCTCCCTGGCCGCAGAGGCGAAGCGCCCCGCCGCCACCGGCGATTATCAGGCCTGGACGCCCGAGTGAGACGCGCGCGCCTGCTGATGGGCGTGGCGGCGGTGCTGGGCGTGCTTAGCGCCGGGGCCGTGACCGCCAGCGTGCTTCAGGACGCGCCAAGAGACGCCCGCCCGGTACAGGATCCGATCGGCGACATTCTGCGGACCAAGAAGACCACCGCCTCCGAGGCGCCGACGGAAAGCCCGCCGGCCGGCGGGCCAGCGCCCAGAAGCCCCGTCGCCGTCACCCCGCCGCCGACCGTGGTGATCGCCGAGGACGAGGCGGTCGAGGAAAAGGCCGACGCGGAGCTCAAGGCCGAAACCCCAGTGGTCGAAAAGGCCATCGACCAGCCGGCGACGCCCGCCCGCCGCCAACGCCGCAAGTTCGCGATCATCCAGGCCATCGACAAGACGACGGCCGAGACGATGAAGTTCGAGGTCGAGGTGGGCGGACGCCCGGTGCGCTTCAACCGCAATCTGATCTTCGCCGTTCGGGCCTGCGAGGTGTCGACGCCCGACGAATTGACGGAAGACGCCATCGCCTATGTCGATGTCACCCTGCAGTCGTCGCGGGTGAACGGCCCGGCCGATCCGCGCCAGATTTTCCGCGGCTGGATGTTCGCCTCTTCCCCGGCCGTCAGCGGCCTTCAGAACCCCAACTACGACGCTTGGGTGGTCGGTTGTAAGAACTGACCGGCGCGCGCCGAAGGATGCCGCGATGAGACGTCCACGAGCCCCGAAAAAGAGCGAGACGGTCGAGATTCGGCTGTCGCATCCGATCAAGACCGCCTTCATGGCGCGATGCCGGGCCGAAGGTCGGACGGCCAGCGACGCCATCCGTCAATTCATCGAGGCCGAACTGGACGGCGCCGCGCGCAGGCCGACGAAGACCCTCAGCGGCTGGCGCGCCCTGATCGCCGCCGCCGGGGCGGGGCTGGCACTGGGGGCGGTGGCCGCGCCGTCTCTGGCCCAGTCGTCTTTGGCCCAGTCGTCTCTGGTCCACTCGTCGTACCAGTCCAAGGGGGCGGACGCCGAACGGTTCGCGCGTCTGGACCGCAACCACGACGGCGTTCTGAGCCGCGACGAATATCTGGCCCGCTAACGGATACGGACCAGGAATCTGTCCGGGCGCAGGTCCAGCCAGGTCCAGGGCTTGAACAGGCTGGCGCCGGGATTCCACGACAGCAGAATCCATTCGGCGCGACCGATGATGTTCCCGGCCGGCAGGAAGCCGACGCCCAGGTCCGCAGGCCAGCGGCTGTCCAACGAGTTGTCGCGGTTGTCGCCCATCATGAAATACTGGCCCTGCGGTACTCGATAGACCGGGGTGTCGTCGCCGGGCAGCCCTTCGCCCCCGTCATAGGTCAGATAGGCGGGGCCGTCGGCCAGGGTTTCTCTTGTTTCCAGCACCGGCCGTTGCGGCGCGTCCTTGTCATGGGTGAGGCGCAGGGGCGTGTGGAGGATGGGTTGTCCATTGACATAGACCACGCCCCGGCGAACCTGAACCGTATCGCCCGGCAGGCCGATGACGCGCTTGATCCAGACCTGGGCGGGGTCGTGGGGCCGGCGGAAGACTACGACGTCGCCCCGCGCCGGCCCATGGCCGAACAGCCGACGCTTCGACATACGGGTGTTCAGCGGCAGGGAGGCGGGGCTCCAGCCATAGGCGAATTGCGACACCACGATGTAGTCGCCGGTGATCAGCCCCGGCTCCATGGAAGAGGAGGGGATGGTGAAGGGCTGGACCAGGACGATCCGCAGCAGGACGGCGACGATCAGGGCGACGGCCAGGGTGACGGCGTTCTCCACGATGTCACGCCACAGGGACGGGCGCGTCGAAGATTGGACTTGCGGTCGGGCGGGGGCTTGGGCTGGAGCTTGGGTCATGCGCCGCAATGCCGGCCCGAGGCGGCGAAACGCCAGCGGAACCCTGTCCGGACGGGCCGCCAATCGTGTCCGGACAGACGCTCAGGCGGGCGCCAAGGCCAGTTCGACCGCCTCTGCGCCGGTCAGGGGTGCGGTCAGGGCCGCAAGGTTCGGCTGGACGCCGAGCGCCGGTTTCAGTCGGCGCAGATAGACCGCCTGAGGCGTTTCGACCGCCCCGAACTGGCTGAGGTGTTCGGTCAGGAACTGGGCGTCCAGCAGGGTCCAGCCGCCCCGTCTCAATCGCGCGACCAGATGGACAAGGGCGACCTTGGAGGCGTCGCGCACACGGCTGAACATGCTCTCGCCGAAGAAGGCGCCACCCAGCGACACGCCGTACAGGCCGCCGACCAGCCGCTCGTCCCGCCAGCATTCGATGGAATGGACATGGCCCATGGCGAACAGGGCTGCGTACAGACGGCGGATCGGAGCGTTGATCCAGGTATCCTGGCGGTCCTTCCCTTGCGCCGCCGCGCAGCCGTCCAGCACCGCCTCGAAGGCGGTGTCGACGCGGATGTCGAAGGGCTCGCTCCGCACGGTGCGACGCAGGCGGCTGGGGATGTGGAAGGCGTCCAGCGGAATGACGCCGCGCTGGTCCGGTTCGATGATGAAGACGCGCGGATCGTCGCGCGCCTCGGCCATCGGAAACACGCCCCGGGCGTAACAGGCCAGCAGGTCCTCGGGGCCGAAACCGCCGAACGGCCCGCTGGCGCTGAAATCGGGGTCGGTCAGCTCTCGCCCTTCTGACGGGCCGCCCATTTCTCCAGCCAGTGGATGTCGTAGTCGCCCGACAGGATGTCCGGCTCGGCCAGCAGTTTCTGGAACAGCGGGATGGTGGTGTCGACGCCGCCGATGACGACCTCGTTCAACGACCGCTTCAGGCGCGCGATGGCCTCTTCGCGGTCGCGGCCGTGGACGATCAGCTTGCCGATCAGGCTGTCGTAATAGGGCGGGATCGAATAGCCGGCGTAGATGGCGCTATCCAGACGCACGCCCAGGCCGCCCGGCGCGTGGAAGTCGGTGATCTTGCCCGGCGAGGGGGTGAAGGTCTCCGGGTTCTCGGCGTTGATACGCACCTCGATGGCGTGGCCCTTGAACTCGATGTCGTCCTGGGTGAACGACAGCGGCAGGCCGGCGGCGATTCGCACCTGCTCGCGCACCAGATCGACGCCCGTGATCATTTCCGTGACCGGGTGTTCGACCTGCAGGCGGGTGTTCATCTCGATGAAGAAGAACTCGCCGTCCTCCCACAGGAACTCGATGGTGCCGACGCCCAGATAGCCGATGGCGGCGATGGCCTTGTTGACCGTCTCGCCGATCTTCTTGCGACCCTCGGCCGACAGGGCGGGCGAGGGGGCCTCTTCCAGCACCTTCTGGTGACGGCGTTGCAGCGAGCAGTCGCGTTCGCCCAGGTGGACGACATTGCCGTGGCTGTCGGCGATGACCTGAATTTCGATGTGGCGCGGCTTCTGGAGATAGCGCTCCATATAGACGGCGCCGTTGCCGAAGGCGGCCTTGGCCTCCGACTGGGCGGTCTGGACCGCCTCGACCAGATCGTCAGGCGTCAGGGCGACCTTCATGCCGCGCCCGCCGCCGCCCGCCGCCGCCTTGACGATCAGGGGAAAGCCGATGGACCTGGACGCCTCGATGGCGGCCTCGACGGTCTCGACCTCGCCGTCCGAACCGGGAACGACGGGAATCCCTGCGTCCTTCACCGTCTGTTTGGCGCTGATCTTGTCACCCATGACCCGGATATGCTCGGGCTTGGGACCGATGAAGGTCATGCCGTGGGCCTCGACGATCTCGGCGAAGCGGGCGTTCTCGGACAGGAAGCCATAGCCGGGGTGGATCGCCTGGGCGCCGGTGATCTCGGCGGCCGCGATGATCGACGGGATGTTCAGATACGACTTGGCGGCCGAGGCGGGGCCGATGCAGACGCTCTCGTCCGCCAGCCGCACCCACATGGCGCCGCGGTCGGCTTCGGAGTGCACGGCGACGGTGGAGATGCCCATCTCCTTGCAGGCCCGGTGGACCCGCAGCGCGATCTCGCCCCGGTTGGCGATCAGGACCTTGGTGAACATCAGGGCGCCTTAGGCTTCCAGCAGGACGAGCGGTTCGCCGAATTCGACCGGCTGGGCGTCGCCGACCAGGATGTCGGCCACCACGCCGTCGCGCGGCGCCTGGATCGGGTTCATGGTCTTCATGGCTTCGACGATCAGCAGGGTCTGGCCCTTCTTGACCTTGTCTCCCGGCTGGACGAACGGCGCGGCCTCGGGCGAAGGCTGCAGATAGGCGGTGCCGACCATCGGCGACTTCACCTCTTCGCCGGCGCGGGCGACGATGGTGGCCGGATCGCTTGGCATGGCGGCCGCAGTCGCGGGCGCCGCGGCGGCCACAGGCGCCGGCGCGGCGGCGTACTGGACCGGGGCGGCGTTGACGGTGATTTCGCGGGCGACGCGGATGCGAAGTTCGCCGCGTTCGACCTCGACCTCGGTCAGGTCGGTCTCGTTCAGGATTTCGGCCAGCTGGCGAACCAGGGCGGCGTCGATCTCGGCGTGTTTCTTGTCATCGGCCATTGGAATGCGCCTTGTCTTTCGTCTGTGAAGAAACGGGGGCGGCGATCAGCCGCGTTCCCGAATGCGGTGGAGGGCGGCCTGGACGGCCAATTCATAGCCGTGCGCGCCGAAACCGGCGATGACGCCGGTCGCCGCGGACGACACATAGGAGTGATGGCGAAACGCCTCGCGCGCCGCCGGATTGGACAGATGCAGCTCGATCACCGGAATCGTCAGCGTCTTCAGCGCGTCGTGCAGGGCCACCGAGGTGTGGCCGTAGGCGGCGGGGTTCAGGATCAGGGCGTCGGCGTTTTCACGCGCCTCCTGAATCCAGTCGATCAGCACACCCTCGTGGTTGGTCTGGCGAAACGTCACCTTGGCGCCGTCGGCCACGGCCACGCAGCGCGCCTCAATGTCCGCCAGGGTCTCACGGCCATAGATGTGCGGCTCCCGAACCCCGAGCAGGTTCAGGTTGGGACCGTTCAGCACATGGATCGCGGGCGTTTCGGCCATGATCTCCGGAATCGGCGGCGGCTGCAGCACAAGAGGGGCCTTTTAGCGGACGCGAGGCGCGGGTCAAACGGTCCAAATGGGGAAGTTTCCCCGGCGGCATGGTCAGGCCGGTGCGGCTGGCCCGGATTTCGCAACGTGCGCCGCATCCGTCCCTCGTAGGGACGGGGCCAGGGAGGGCGCGATGGTCCAGAACGGCAAACTGCTTCTTCGCGCGGCGATCGCCGCCTGCGCCGCCCTGGCGGTCGCGATCGGCGCCTTCGTGCTGGAGATCGGCTGACGGCTGGCGCGCAGGCGTCGCAGCCTCTATGTCCCGGCGGCGCAAGCGTCGGGAGCCCCTCATGCCTCAGATCCTGTTGAACGGCGAACCGCGCCAGGTTCAGGCGCAGACCATCCTGGCCCTGGTCGAAGAGGTGTCGCTGGACCCGCGCAAGGTGGCAGTGGAGCGCAATCTGGAAATCGTGCCCAAGTCCCTTCACGGCGCCACGCCGGTCCTGGAGGGAGACCGCATCGAACTGGTCCAGTTCGTCGGGGGCGGGTGATCAACCTTGAGGATGGGCCGGGGTAGCGGCCGAGAAGATCCGGGGTCAGAAGCGTCGCTTCTTCGACCATAGCCTGAGCCAGCAGGAGCCGGTCGAACGGATCCCTGTGGATCGCTTCGAGCCGCCCGAGGGCGAGAGCGTGATCGCCTGAAACCTCGACGTCTTCGTATCGGGCGGCCAGCAACATCGCACGCAATCGTCTCGCATCGACCTGAAAAGCCTGAGCCCGAGAAGCTGGTGGACATTGACCGTTTCCAGGCGTGGCCTCCGAATAAACTTGGTCTACTTAATTTGGCCCATCTGCGGCGGGGCGCAACGCGGCGTGATCGATGCGACCTTTGACATCGGCGGCGGGAGGCTTAGGTCAGGGCCATGACCGATAACGCCGCCGCTGAAACTTGGTCCGTTGCGGGCCGCACCTTCACCTCGCGCCTGATCGTGGGCACCGGCAAATACGCCGACTACGCCCAGAACGCCGCCGCCGCCGAGGCCGCCGGCGCGGAGATCGTGACCGTGGCGGTGCGCCGCGTGAACCTGACCGACCCGAACCAGCCGATGCTGGTCGATTATGTGAAGCCGGATCGGTTCACCTTCCTGCCCAACACAGCCGGCTGTTTCACCGGCGAGGATGCTGTGCGGACCTTGCGCCTGGCGCGCGAGGCCGGCGGCTGGAGCCTGGTCAAGCTGGAGGTGCTGTCCAACACCGCCCACCTCTATCCCGACATGATCGAGACGCTGCGAGCGCTGGACCTGCTGATCAAGGACGGGTTCGACGTCATGGTGTATTGCACCGACGACGTGGTGATGGCCAAGCGTCTGGAGGACGCTGGCGCCGCGGCCATCATGCCGGCCGCCGCCCCGATCGGCTCGGGCCTGGGCATCCAGAACGAGGTCAATGTCCGCCTGATCGTCGAGCAGTCCAAGGTGCCGGTTCTGGTGGACGCGGGCGTCGGCACGGCCTCGGACGCGACGCGCGCGATGGAACTGGGCTGCGACGCCGTGCTGATGAACACCGCCATCGCCGGGGCGAAGGACCCGATCCGCATGGCCCGCGCCATGAAGCATGCCGTCGTCGCCGGACGCGACGCCTATCTGGCCGGACGCATGCCCAGGCGGATGTACGCCGATCCGTCCTCGCCCCTGGCCGGCCTGATTTGACGACACACCTGTCCGACAGCCCGATCCGAGGTTAGAAGGCGCGGTTTCCTTCGCGTCGGGCGGCCATGTCGATCATTCCGAAAAAACGGCTCAAGGCGGCCATCGGCTTCATCTTCGTGACGGCGGTGCTCGACATCGTGGCGATGGGGATCATCATTCCCGTCCTGCCGCGGTTGATCGAGGACTTTGTCGGCTCCAACGCCCAGGCAGGCGTCATCAACGGCGTGTTCGTCGCCCTGTGGGCGGGGATGCAGTTCGTCGCCTCGCCGATCATCGGATCGCTGTCGGACCAGTATGGGCGGCGTCCGGTCATCTTGTTGAGCTGTGCGGGATTGGCCATCGACTATGTGCTGATGGCCCTGGCGCCGAACCTGTGGTGGCTGGCGCTGGGGCGGATCGTGGCCGGCGTCACCTCGTCCAGCTTCACGACCATCTACGCCTATATGGCCGACGTGACGCCGCCGGAGGGGCGAGCCAAAGCCTATGGGCTGATCGGGGCGGCCTTCTCGGGCGGGTTCGTTCTGGGGCCGGTGCTCGGCGGGTTTCTGGGCGAGGTCGGCCCGCGCGCGCCCTTCTGGGCCTCCGCCGTCATGTCGGGCCTCGCCTTCCTGTACGGCCTGATCATCCTGCCCGAAAGCCTGGCGGTCGAGAAACGGATGCGGTTCAGCTGGCGGCGGGCCAATCCGGTCGGGGCCATGGTGCTGTTGGGGCGTCATCCGGAACTGACCGGCCTGGCGGGCGTGACCTTCCTGCTGCACTTCGCCCATCACGTCTTTTCGGCGGTGTTCGTGCTGTATGCCCAGTATCGCTATGGCTGGGGGCCGCGCGAGGTGGGGCTGCTGCTGGCCATGGTCGGCGTGCTGGACATGACGATGCAGGGCCTGGTTGTCGGTCCGGTCACGAAGGCGCTGGGCGACCGCAAGACCATGCTGCTGGGGCTGGTCGGCGGCACGATCGGCATCGCCCTGATGGGCTGGGCTCCGACGGGCTGGGCGTTCGTGGCGGCCATGCTGCCTAATGCGCTGTGGGGCCTGGCCATGCCGACGCTGCAATCCCTAATGACGCGCCAGGTGTCCGAAAGCGAGCAGGGCCAGCTTCAGGGCGCGACCATGAGCGTCGCCTCCATCGCCGGGGTCGCTTCGCCCCTGTTCTTCGGCTGGGTCTACTCCCTGTCGGTCGGCGGCGGGTTCGAGCCGCTGACGGGCTGGTTGGATCGACAGGGTCTGGGGTTGATCGACGCTGTGGTCCATTCGTCGGGGCTCAGCTTCTATATCTCGGCCCTGGTGCTGCTGCTGGCGGCGGTGATCGGCTGGATCACCGCACGGCGGGCGGAACGGGCGGAAAGCTTGTCCGTTCAACAGCCGCCTGCGCCTTGATCCGGCCCGAAAACGGGTGCGGAATGGCGTGGCTTGTAGCCATCTGTCTCGGACGCCCATGAAGACCCGATCGATCGTGCTCGCCGCCGTCCTGGCCCTGTCGGCCTGCGGCAATCCCCAAAGCTCAAAGGCGCAGGAAGGCGAATTCGCCCAGCCGACGCGCCGTCCGCCCTCCGACGCAGCGGGGATGAAGTCCAGCTTCGCCCCCGTGGTGCGCGCGGCCGCCCCGGCCGTGGTCAACATCTCGGCGCGCAGCGTGCAGCGGGTTCAGGCCGACCCGTTCTTCCAGTTCTTCGGCGGCGGCATTCCCCAGGCGCGGGTGGCCGAATCGGTGGGGTCGGGCGTCATCGTCCGCTCTGACGGGATCGTGGTGACGAACAATCACGTCATCGACGGCGCCCAGCAGATCAAGGTGGTGCTGAACGACCGGCGCGAGTTTCCGGCCACCGTCATCCTGGCCGACGAACGCAGCGACATCGCCGTGCTGCGGCTGGAGAACGTGACCGACCGCCTGCCGGTTCTGGCGATCGACGATCAGGAAGAGCAGCAGGTCGGCGATCTGGTTTTGGCCATCGGCAATCCGTTCGGCGTGGGCCAAACGGTGACGAACGGCATCATCTCGGCCCTGAACCGGACAGAGACGGGGATTTCCGACAGCGGCTCCTTCATCCAGACCGACGCGGCCATCAACCCCGGCAACTCGGGCGGGGCGTTGGTGGACATGGACGGCGACCTGATCGGCATCAACACGGCCATCTTCTCGCGTTCCGGCTCCTCGGCCGGGGTCGGCTTCGCGGTGCCGGCGGCCATGGTGAAGCGGGTGGTGGATTCGGCCCTGGGCGGCGCCCGCGCCGTTGTGCGCCCCTGGCTGGGGGTGAAGGGCGACACTGTGACTGGCGACATCGCCGGCAGCCTGGGCCTGAGCCGGCCGCAGGGGCTGGTCGTCACTGATGTCTACGCCAATGGTCCGGCCGCGCGCGCCGGCCTCCGTCAAGGCGATGTCATCACCGCCGTCGACGGCCAGGAAATCAACGACCAGGGCGGGCTGAACTATCGCGTCGGCTCGCGCAATCCGAACGATCAGGTGCAGATCGCCATATTGCGCGATGGCCGGCCCCAGACCCTGACGGCGCGCGTCCAGACCCTGCCGGGCGAGGCCGATCCGAAACAGGGGACGGTGATCCAGCAGGGGCCGTTCCAGGGCGCGGCGGTCGCGGCGCTGAGCCCGGCCTTGGCCGACCGGCTGGGCGGCGATCCCTTCGCTACGGGCGTGGTGGTTCTGGGTGTCTCGGGCCGGGGCTATGCGGCCAGCGTCTTCCGACAGAACGACTTGGTCGTGGCGGTCAATGGCCAACGCATCAACAGCGTGCGCGATCTTGAGGTCGCCAGCGCCAGCCGCGGCCCCTGGCAGGTGACGATCAACCGCGGCGGCCGCCAGATCACCGGCGTTCTGCGCTAAGGCGAAGGATTCAGGCAGGCTTGGGCCCGCCGATGGACCAGGTGTGGCCAAAGGGGTCGCGCAGGACGCCGTAGCGGTCGCCCCAGAACTGGTCGGCCATGTCCATGACCGGCTCGGCGCCGCCGACGGTCATGGCGCGGGTCCACCAGGCGTCGGGGTCGGCGACCTGAAGATGCAGGCTCACGCCGGCGGGGCGCACGCCCTGAACGCCGCTGTATTCGGGAAACTCGTCGTTCAGCATGACGCTGGCGCCGTTGATCTTCAGATGGGCGTGGATCAGCCGCTCGCCGTCGTCGGCCGGACGCCGATCCAGAACCTCGGCCCCGAAGGCGATGATGTAGAAGTCCACCGCCGCCGAGGCGCCGCGCGACGGGATGGTCAGATGGGGAGTCAGACCTGCTATCAGACCTTGGTTCGGATTGGCGGTGGTCATGAAGGCGGTCTCCGTGGTGGGTCCTTATACTAGCGCGTGAAAAGCGCCGGGCGAATGACTACATAGGTCGCACGCATGACCGACCTCTTCGAAGCTTCCGGCATTCTGCCCCCCGACGCCCCTTTGGCCGACCGCCTGCGCCCGCGCACGCTGGACGAGGTCGTGGGCCAGGATCATCTGCTGGGGCCAGGCGGGCCGATCCGGCGCATGATCGAGGCCGGGCGCCTGGGGTCGATGATCCTGTGGGGGCCGCCGGGCACCGGCAAGACCACGATTGCGCGGCTGCTGGCCCAGGCCGCGGGCTACGAATATCAGGCGATCAGCGCGGTCTTCTCGGGCGTCGCGGACCTGAAAAAGGCGTTCGAGGCGGCGCGGATGCGGCGGGCGGCGGGGCAGTCGACCCTGTTGTTCGTAGACGAAATCCACCGCTTCAACCGCGCCCAGCAGGACGGATTTCTGCCCTTCGTGGAAGCGGGGGTCGTCACCCTGGTCGGGGCCACGACCGAGAATCCCAGCTTCGAGCTGAACGGCGCCCTGCTGTCGCGCAGCCAGGTCTATGTGCTGAAGCGGCTGGACGACGTGGCGCTGGATCAACTGCTGAGCCGGGCCGAGGCTCATATGGACAGGGCCCTGCCGCTGACGCCCGAGGCGCGCCAGGCGATGCTGGCCCTGGCCGACGGGGATGGGCGGTATCTGCTGACCATGTCGGAGGTGCTGTTCGACCTGTCAGGGGACGAGCGGCTGGACGTGCAGGGGCTGGCGGGCGTGCTGCAGCGCCGGGCGCCCGCTTACGACAAGAGTAGAGAAGAACACTACAATCTCATATCCGCCCTGCATAAATCGGTGCGGGGGTCGGACCCTGACGCGGCGCTGTACTGGCTGGCGCGCATGCTGAACGGGGGCGAAGATCCGCTGTATCTGGCCCGGCGGATCGTGCGGATGGCGGTGGAGGACATCGGCGAGGCGGACCCCCTGTCGATCCTGGTCGCCAATGCGGCCAAGGACACTTACGACTTCCTGGGCAGCCCCGAGGGCGAACTGGCGCTGGCGCAGGCGGTGGTGCATCTGGCGACGGCGCCCAAGTCGGTCGGGGTCTATGAGGCGTTCAAGGCGGCCAAGAAGGCGGCCTATGAGACCGGCTCGCTGATGCCGCCCGCCCATATCCGCAACGCTCCGACCAAGCTGATGAAACAGCTGGGCTACGGCAAGGGCTATCAGTACGACCCGGAAACGCCCGAAGGGTTTTCAGGCGCGAACTTCTTCCCCGACGAGATGGAACGCCGCACCTTCTACCAGCCAAAGGGCGAGGGGCATGAGGAGAAGGTCAAGGCGCGGCTGGAACGCTGGGCCGCGATGCGGGCGCGGATGGCGGCGGACGGCCCTGTGGACGCGGCGGGCGACTGACCTCTAGAAGCGCCCGATGTCCGAACGCCAGCCCGTCGCCCTGTCCGAGGATGAGATCGCCGCCGTCCGGTCGTGGGTGATCCAGGAGGACGCCCATATCCTCGCCTTCTCCAAGCCCAGCGGCCTGTCCAGCCAGGGCGGGCGGATCAAGGCGCATACGCTGGACGACCTGCTGTGGGCCTTCGCGCGGTCGAACGGCAAGCGGCCGGAACTGGTGCATCGGCTGGACCGCGATACCTCGGGCGTGATCCTGGCGGCCAAGACCAAGCCGGCGGCGGGCTTTCTGGGCAAGGCGATGCAGATGCGGCGGTTCAGGAAATCCTATCTGGCCCTGCTGTCGGCGGCGCCCGAGCCGCGATCCGGCACGGTCGACGCGCCCCTGCGTCGCGAGGAGATCGGGCGCGAATCCTATATGCGGGTCGTGGCCTTCGACGCGCCGGGCGCGCAAGGCTCGCAGAGCCGATACCGCACCCTAGCCTCCAGCGATCACGGGGCGGTGGTGGAGTTGGAGCCGCTGACCGGGCGGATGCATCAACTGCGGGTGCATATGGCGCATCTGGGTCGGCCGCTGATCGGCGATGTGCGCTATGGCGGGGCCCTGACCACGCCGGTCGGGGCCGCGCCGCGCCTGATGCTGCACGCGGTGAAACTGAGCTTTCCGCATCCCGAGGGCGGGACTGTGACAGTCGAAGCCCCGCCGCCCGAGGATTTCGCCACGCTGCGGGCGGCGCTTGGGTTGTAGTCTTGCGGGCTTTGGCGGGCCGTGATCGAGTGCGCGCCTGAAATGTGGAGAGGTCTTGATGGGCGCGACCGTCAACAGCAAGCTGTTGGTGATCCAGGCGGTTCCGGCGGTGCTGGCCCTGGACGGCCCGCTGCTGGGCCTGTGAGGGAACGGCGCGCGGAATTCGGCGCTATGTCGTTGAAAGGAAATCTAGCATGAAGCGTTTCGCCTTGGTTCTGACCGGCCTGTCCGCCCTGGCCTTGACGGCCTGCGCCAGCCTGGCTCCCTACGGCGCCCAGCGAGGGCCGGGCGGGCAGGGCTATGCCGAGCAGCGGATCGAATCCAACCGCTATCGCGTGACCTATAATGGCGTCGGACCGGCGGGGCGCGTCGCCGACTGGGCCCTGGTCCGCGCCGCCGACCTGACGACCGACCAGGGCTATGACTGGTTCGAGGTGACGCAAAGCTGGACCGACGGGCGTCTGGACGGCGGCGGCGGGGTGCGGCCCAGCGTCTCCATCGGCGGCGGCAGCAGCCGTTACGGCGGCTATTCGGCCTCAGGCGTCGGTGTCGGACTGGGCCTGAACTTCAGCGGGCCGGAGCCGACCTCCACCACCCTGGAGATCGTAATGGGCCGTGGCGCCAAGCCGGATCGCCCCAACGCCTATGACGCGCGTTCGGTCCAGGCCTCCATTCCGCGCTGACCGTCGCTTTCGGCGCGAACGGCGTATAGAAGGCCGCGAATGACACGGTTTCTTCTTGTCGCCGCCGGCGGGGCCCTGGGGTCGATGGCGCGTTATGGCCTGGGGCTGGCGGCCGGCCGGCTTCAGCCCAACGCCGTGTGGCCGGTGGGCACCTTTGCGGCCAATGTGATCGGCGGCCTGTTGATGGGCCTGCTGGTGGGCTGGCTGGCGTTTCGGGGCGGGGCCCAGCAGGAGATGGTGCGCCTGTTCGCGGCGGTGGGCGTACTGGGGGGCTTTACGACCTTTTCGTCCTATTCGCTGGAAGCCGTGCAGATGATCGAGCGGCGTCAGCTGGGCCTCGCGGCCGCCTATGTGATCGGCTCGGTGGTCCTGGCCATCGGCGCCCTGTTCGTCGGCCTGATGATCGCCCGCCGCGCACTGGGAGTTTCCGTTTGACCGACCAGCCGCCCGCAGCCGACGCCCCCAAGCGCGAAGTCCTGACGCTTTATGTCGCCGAGGACGAGGACGGCATCCGCCTGGATCGCTGGTTCCGCAGGCGCTGGCCGCACCTGTCCAACATCCAGGTGCAGAAGATGGCCCGCAGCGGCCAGATCCGCGTCGACGGCGCCCGCATCAAGCCAGAAGGCCGCCTGACCGCCGGGGCCGCCGTGCGCGTGCCCCCGATCCCCGACGACACCTCGCGCCAGGCAGGTGACGCCCATGTGCTGTCGGAACGGGACATCGCCTTCGCCAAGTCGCTGGTCCTCTATGAGGACGACATGGTCATCGCCCTGAACAAGCCGCACGGTCTGGCGGTGCAGGGCGGCACCAAGACCAGTCGGCACGTGGACCGTCTGCTGTCGGCCTGGGGCGAGGGAATGGATCGCCCGCGTCTGGTTCACCGGCTGGACCGCGACACCTCCGGCGTCCTGCTGCTGGGCAAGGGGCCGGAGGCGGCCAAGCGGCTGGCGGGCGCCTTCGCGCGGCGTCAGGCCAAGAAGACCTATTGGGCCATCGTGATCGGCAACCCGAAACCCTATTCGGGCCAGATCGACATGCCGCTGAAGAAGACGGGCATCAACGACTTCGAGATGATGCGTCCGGCCGAGCGCAAGGACCCGCGCGCCGAACCGGCCGAGACGGCGTTTTCGACCATCAGCCGCGCCTCGCACCGGGCGGCGTGGATGGCGCTGCGCCCCTTCACCGGGCGGACGCACCAGCTTCGCGCCCATATGGCGGGGATCGGCCATCCGATCCTGGGCGATCCCAAATACGGCGATGAGAAATCC
Source organism: Brevundimonas sp. SORGH_AS_0993 (assembly GCF_030818545.1). NCBI lineage: Bacteria > Pseudomonadati > Pseudomonadota > Alphaproteobacteria > Caulobacterales > Caulobacteraceae > Brevundimonas > Brevundimonas sp. SORGH_AS_0993. The sequence continues at coordinate 956,118 of NZ_JAUTAH010000001.1, read as the reverse complement.
AGGGAGCTGTCCGGCCCGCTGAAGCTGCAGCTCCATGCCCGCAGCATCGAACTGGATCACCCGCGCGGCGGCGTTCTGAAGGTCACGGCGCCCCTGAGCCCCGAAATGAAGGCCGGCTTCGCCCACTTCGGCTTCACCGAAGACGAGGCCGAGGACGATCCTTTCCTGGGCGTGAAGAGGGTGCGGTGAATCCGGCCGCTTTGGTCGAACAAGCCAAGGGCCTTGCCAACGCCGGGCGACTGGACGACGCCTTGACCCTGCTGACCCCGCTCGCGGGGCGCCAGGACGCGCCGTGGCAAGCGCTGTCGGTCCAGGCCGACCTGTTGAAGCGGGCGGGGCGATTGGAAGACAGTGCGGCGACATCGCGCCGTTTGGTGGCCGTGCGGCCCCAGAGCGTGCCGGCGCGGCACAATCTGGCCTCCACCTTGGGCGATTTGGGCCGAGCGGTGGACGCCGAGACCGTTTGCCGCGAGACCATAGCCATCGGCGGTGACGCGCCGGAAACCTGGCTGGTGCTGGCCAGGGCCTTGCAGTCCCAAAGCCGGTTCGCGGCGGCCGAGGAGGCCTACCGCCAGGCCCTGTCCCGTCGCCCCGGTTATGTCGAGGTTCTGCGAGATCTGACCCAGCTGATCTGGATGCGCGATGCCGACATCGCGGCCGCCAGCGCGCCGTTGGACGCCGCCATCGCAGCGGCGCCGGGCGATTCGGGGCTGCGGCGGATCAAGGCGCGGCTCTTGGAATATGCGGGCGACGCCGACGACGCGTATCGCACCTTGACCACCGGGTCGCTGGATGGGCCGGGCGAGTTGGCGGCGGCGCAGGTCTGTCTGACGCTGGACCCGCGACGGGCGTTGGATCATGCGAACCGGGCGGCGACTCTGGCGGGGCAGGGCGTGCCGGCTGTAATGGTGACGCAGGCGGAATGTCTGCTGGCGCTCGGGCGGGCCGAGGAGGCGCTCGGCCCCATTACGGTGCTGAGAGCCCGTGAGCCCTTGAATCAGCACGTCCTGGCGCATCAGGCGACGGCGTGGCGGATGTTGGGCGACTCGCGTTATGAGCGGCTTTACGACTACGACGCCTTCGTGCGGCCTTATCGGCTGGAGACGCCGCCGGGGTGGGCGACGCTGGATGCCTATCTGGTCGATCTGGCGGCGGCGCTGAACGGGTTGCACACGCTGAACACCCATCCGGTGGGTCAGTCGTTGCGTGGCGGATCGCAGACGACGGCGTCCCTGGCGCAGAGTGACGATCCGGCGATACGCGCCTTCTTCATCGCCATCGACGCTCCGATCCGCGCCTATATGACGGCGCTGGGCCAGGGAGACGATCCGCTGCGGGCGCGCAATACAGGGCGATACCGCATCAAGGGCAGTTGGTCCGTGCGGCTGCGGCCCCACGGATTTCACGCCGACCATATCCATTCTGATGGCTGGCTGTCGTCGGCCTGCCATATCGAATTGCCGGCCGCGGTTAGGGGGCAAGGGCGCGAGGGCTGGTTGCGGTTCGGGGCGTCGCCAGGCCTGCTTCAGCTTGAAGCCCAGCATCATGTGCAGCCGCAGCCGGGGACGCTGGTGCTGTTCCCCTCCTATATGTGGCACGGCACACAGCCGTTCGGCGGCGAGGCGTCGCGCCTGACGCTGGCGTTCGATGTCGTGCCGGATTGATCTTCGACGGAGTTTTCATGACCGACCAGCCCGCCTCGCACCGTCCGCGTTTCGTGGAGCTTTCGCCGGATCGTATCGCCCGTTTCTGGAAAGAGGCGGCGGTCGGTCCGCACCCTGACGGCGGCTGGGCCGTGCTGCTGGATGGGCGGACGCCGAAGACGCCGGACAAGGCGCCGCTGGTGCTGCCGACCGAGGCGGCGGCGCGGATGGCGGCGGAGGAGTGGGCGGCGCAAGAGCAGTTTCTCGATCCGTCGACCATGCCGGCGACGCGGCTGGCCTCGACCGCCATCGACCGGATCGGCGGGGCGCGCGAGGCGGTGGCCGACGAGATCGCCGCCTATGCCGGGTCGGACGTGGTCTGTTATCTGGCCGAGCATCCGACCGCCCTGGTCGAGCGGCAGGCCCGCGAATGGGGGCCGTGGCGCGACTGGGCCGCGCGCGAGATGGGGGTGGCGCTGGCGCCGACCCGTGGCATCGTTCACCAGCCCCAGTCGCCCGAAGCCATCGCCCGGGTGAAGGCCCATGCCCTGACGCTGGATGACTTTCGCCTGACCGGCCTGGCGACGGCCGTACCGCTGCTGGGGTCGGCGGTGCTGGCGCTGGCGGTCGAACGCGGCGCGCTGGGCGGCGGCGAGGCGTTCGACCTGTCGCGGATCGACGAGGCGTTCCAGGAGGATCAGTGGGGCGTGGACGCCGAGGCCGAGGAGCGCACCCAGGCGCGTCGGGCCGAGGCAGAACTGCTGGATCGGTGGTTCAGGGCGCTTGATTAGGGCCAAACGACATTCAGCCGGATAACGTCATTCCGGAGCGTCCAAAGGACGAACCCGCAACCCAGGGCCGCAGGTGCGCGGCTATGTGCAGGTGGAGATTGAAGCGCGCCTCCTGGGTTTCGGGTTCTTCGCTCCGCTCAGCCTCGGAATGAGGAAACGCGACGACTATCCAAGAAAGTCGATTGAACTAGGCGTCAGGCAGAGGCCGTAGAAGCGGCGATAAGCGCGTCGCGTTCCCGGTCGGTCAGGTGACGCCAGCGGCCCTCGGGCAGGTCGCTCAACAGCAGGGGGCCGATACGGATGCGGTGAAGATCCACGACCTCCAGAGCGACCAGTTCGCACATCCGCCGGATCTGGCGGTATTTGCCCTCGGTAAGGATGAAGCGAAGCTGCTGGGGCGCGATCTGGGTGACGCGCGCGGGTTTCAGCGGCTTGTCGTTCAGCGACAGCCCGTGACGCAGGCGGCTCAGCTTGGCCTCCGTCACCGCGCCTTCGACGACGACGACATACTCCTTGTCCAGTTCGGACTGGGGGCCGATCACGGCCTTGGCGACCACGCCGTCCGAGGACAGCAGCAAGAGGCCGCGCGAATCCTCGTCCAGGCGGCCGATGGGGGGCAGGGAGGCGTCTCGGGCGGGCGTTTCACCGTCTCCGACCTGGTTGGCGGATTTCAGGAGGCGGACGGCGGGAACCTTACCCGGCTCTGGCTGGCCTGAAACATAGCCGACCGGCTTGTGAAGAACGATGGTCACGCCCGACGCAAGCGCCGCCTGGGCCGTGTCGTTCAGGGTCAGGGTCTGGCCCGGCTCGATCTTTCGGCCCGCGTCGCGCACGACCGCGCCGTCGATGGAGACCAGGCCGTCGGCGATCAGCTCTTCGGCCTCGCGGCGCGAACAAACGCCCGTCTGGCCCAGCCATTTGTTGATGCGAACGGGCGCGTCGCCGTCATAGGTGCGGGTGAAGGGCATGGCGGCTGTCTAGGGCGGGCGTGGACCCGGAGCAAGGCGGGCTCAGGCTTCGCGGCGGAACAGCAGCATAAGATTGTTGGCCGGCATGGCGACGCGCCGCGTCAGGATCAGGCCGTGGGTGCGGGCCAGGGTCGTGACGGCGTCGCGGTCGCGCAGTCCCCAGGCGGGGTCGCGGTCCTTCAGGCTGGCGCCGAAGGCGGCGTTTGACGGGGCCAGAGGCTGGTCCGCTTCAAGGAACGGGCCGTAGAGCGCCAGAAGACCGCCAGGGTGGCGCAGGGTTCGGCCCGCCAGACGCATCAGACCCTCGGTCGCGGCCCAGGGACTGATGTGGATCATGTTGGCGCAGAAGACGGCGTCGAAGCGAGGGTCGGGCCAGGTCGCCTCATCCGTTGCGTCCAGCACCAGCGGCGGCCGAAGATTGGGCGATCCGGCGTGTCGGGTCCAGGCGGCGATGCTGGCGCGGGCCTCGGCGCTGGGGTCGCTGGGCGTCCAGTCGACGTCAGGCAGGGCCGCGGCGAAGGCGACGGCGTGCTGGCCCGATCCGGCGGCGATCTCCAGCACCGCGCCGCGCGCCGGCAGATGGGCGCGCAGAACCTCCAGTATGGCTGCGCTGTTGCGCGCCGCAGCCGGCGAAGACAGGGCGCCGTCGGGCAGGGCGTCGAGGGAATCAAGGGTCTGCATAGGCTGTGTTTCTAGCGGGCGATGCGAACACAGGCACTCGCAATCTTTTGCCGCATCGTCCCGTGGGCGCGGCGCCGTCATGCGCGGTTTGACGCGCCGCAAGGACAGGCGCATGACCGGCTGTAACATTGCGTGATCGTTTTGTCGGGCCACGGCGGCGTCAGATCGGCGGGTCCTGTTTCGCTCAGGAGACGCCCTTGTCCATTTCCACCACGCCCGGATTGCGTCCGGCGCCCACCGCCCATGCCGGATTGATCGAATGGGTCGAGCAGATCGCCGCCCTGACCCGTCCGGCCCGCGTCCACTGGTGCGACGGATCGGAGGCCGAGAAACAGGCCATCGTCGCCGATCTCTTGGCCAAGGGCACGCTGAAGGAATTGGACCAGACCAAGCGGCCCGGCTGCTATTATGCGGCGTCGGACCCGCGCGACGTGGCGCGGGTCGAAAGCCGGACCTTCATCTGTTCCGAGGACGAGGCGGACGCCGGACCGACCAACAACTGGGCCGATCCGATCGAGATGCGCGAGCGTCTGGCGGGGCTGTTCGACGGCTGCATGGCCGGCCGGACCATGTATGTCGCGCCCTTCTGCATGGGACCGCTGGGGTCCGAGATCAGCGCTCTGGGCGTCGAGATCACCGATAGCGGCTATGTCGCCCTGTCGATGGGGGTGATGACCCGGATGGGCAAGCCGGCGCTGGATCAGTTGGGCGACAGGGGCGTGTTCGTGCCGGCTGTCCACACCCTGGGCGCGCCGTTGGCTGACGGTCAGGCGGACGTGGCCTGGCCCTGCAACGACGACAAATGGATCGTGCATTTCCCCGAGACGCGCGAAATCTGGTCCTACGGCTCGGGCTATGGCGGCAACGCCCTGTTGGGCAAGAAATGCTACGCGCTGCGGATCGCCTCGGTCATGGCCAGGGACGAGGGCTGGCTGGCCGAGCATATGCTGATCCTGAAACTGACGGATCCGAAAGGCCGGGCCAAATATGTCGCCGCCGCCTTCCCGAGCGCCTGCGGCAAGACCAATCTGGCCATGTTGCAACCCAGCCTGCCGGGCTGGAAGGCGGAAACCATCGGCGACGACATCGCCTGGATGCGCTTTGGCGAGGACGGGCGGCTGTACGCCGTGAATCCGGAGGCGGGCTTCTTCGGCGTGGCGCCCGGCACCAGCCGCGACACAAATCACAATGCGCTGGAGACCCTGGCGACCAACACCATCTTCACCAACACCGCCCTGACCGCCGACGGGGACGTGTGGTGGGAGGGGATGACCAAGACCGCGCCCGAGGGTCTGACCAATTGGAAGGGCCAGCCGCACGATCCGGCGTCGGGCGAACCGGCGGCCCATGCGAACGCGCGTTTCGCCTCGCCCGCCCGCCAGTGCCCGGCCATCGCGCCGGAGTGGGAAGACCCGAAAGGCGTGCCCATCGACGCCATCCTGTTCGGCGGACGCCGGGCCAGCGCGGTGCCGCTGGTGACGGAAGCGTTCGACTGGGAGCATGGGGTCTTCATGGGCTCGACCGTGGCGTCGGAAGGCACGGCGGCGGCCGAGAACAAGGTCGGCGAACTGCGCCGCGACCCGTTCGCCATGCTGCCCTTCTGCGGCTACAACATGGGCGATTATTTCGCCCACTGGCTGAAGATGGGGCAGGGGCGCGACGCCGCGAAACTGCCGCGTATCTTCTTCGTCAACTGGTTCAGGAAAGATCGGGACGGGACGTTCGTCTGGCCCGGATTCGGCGACAACGTCCGCGTTCTGAAATGGATCGCCGAGCGGATCGACGGCGAGTCCGAAGCGGTGGACACGCCGGTCGGCCGTGTGCCGACGGCGTCGGCGCTGAATCTCGACGGGCTGGACCTGTCGGAGACGCAGTTGTCGATCCTGCTGGATGTGGACGACGCGGTCTGGCGCGAAGAGGCCGCGCTGATCCCGGAATTCTACGCTCGGTTCGGGGATCGTCTGCCCCGGGCGCTATGGGATCAGCACACGGCCCTGACCGAACGTCTGGACCGCCGCCGGGCCGCGGTCATCGCCGCCGAATAGGCGGACCCAGGCGTTTTCGACGTCTTGCAATCCGGGCGTCGCGGGTCGATCAGACGGTCCGTGACGTCTTCTCCTCCCATTATGATCGTCGGCGCCGGTGTGCTGGGGCTTTGCACCGCCTTCGCGCTGAAGCAGCGAGGCCATGCGGTGCGCCTGGTCGATCCGGGCAGGCCGAACGCCTCGGTCGTCGCGGCCGGCATGATCGCCCCGGCGATGGAATCGGCCATCGACGACCTGTCGCCGGATCAGGCGCGGCTGCTGAAGGACGGGCGTGATCTGTGGCCGGCCTTCGCCCGGGAATCCGGCATCGTTCTGATGCGACGACCGGCGGAATGGCGGGGCGGGGAGGCGGATCGGATCGGCGCGCGGCTGGCGGCCCTGGGGTTCGACCTGACGCGGGACGGCGACCGCGTGATCACGACGGACGACTGGCAGGTCGAACCGGGTCAGGCGATGGCGGCTCTAAAGGCGGCTCTGGGCGAGGCGTTGATCGCGGGTGAAGCCGCAGAGGTCGAGGCGGGGGCAGCAGGGGCCTGGCGGCTGAGGGTCGGCGAGCGATGGATCGCGGCGTCGGGCCTGGTCGTGGCGACGGGCGCGGCGCCGGCGTTCGAAGGACTGCCGCCGGCCACGCGCGCGCAGATCGACGCCATTCAGCCGATTCGGGGACAGATCGGGGTGGCGCGCGCGGCTCTGACCGACCAGGTGAAGCGCGGTCCCGGCGCCTATGTCGCGCCGATGGGCTCGGGGGCCGTGGTCGGGGCCACGATGGAGCCGGGACGGCGCGATACGGCGCCGGATACGCAAACCGGCCGGCGTCTGCTGGAGGCGGCCTGGCGGGTGCTGGGGCGGTCGCCGCAGCCGCTGGAGGTCGATTGGCGTGCGGGGGTGCGGGGCGCGACGGCCGACGGCCTGCCGCTGGCGGGTCCGGCGCCCGACGGCGAGCGGCTGTTCCTGGCCCTGGCGCCGCGTCGCAACGGTTGGCTGCTGGGACCGTTGGTCGGATCGGCGGTGGCGGACTGGATCGAGGGGCGGACGCCGTCGCCGGACGCCCGCGCCCTCGATCCCCGACGTTTCTAGCCCTCCATGGCGAAGCGGACGGTGAAGTTGACCGTCGCCCCGTCCACCGGGCGGCCGTCCACGGTGCGAGGGTTCATGCGGAAGTCGCGCGACAGGCTCTGCGCGGCTCGGCCGAAGCCTTGTCCGCTCGGCGTCTCGCCAGTGACGCGGCAGCCGGCCAGGCCGCCATCGACCCGCACGGTGCACGACAGGCTGGCCGAACCCGACACGCCGTTCTCGGCCGCCCGGATCGGATAGGCGCGCGCCATCTGCGCGGCCGAGGGGCGACTGGCCCAGGTCGGATTGTTGATGACCGAGACGGGCCGAGGCGGGGCCTCGATCGTCGCCTTGCCGCCCTCGACGCCGGCTGGCGCTGTGCTGACCACGACCTGGCCGGGCAGGGCGGTGACGACGCCGTCTTCCGGCGGCGCGACCGGCACGGTCGGCAGGGTGGTCGGCACGGTCAGGAGCGGTTTGTGAATGGGCGTCGGCGGCGCCGGGGTCACGGTGGACGGAAGCGGCTTCGGCTCGGGCCGCCGGAACATGGTCACATCGACGGGCGGGCCGTCCACGTGCGGCGCGTCCGGCGCGTTCAACTCGAACCTTTGATTATAGAGCGCCACGCCCGCGGCCACATGGGCCAGGGCGGAGACGCCGATGGCGGCCCACAGCCAGCGCGGGATGGGTTTGCGGCGTTCCCCGTAGTCGATGGGATTGACGGCGCCAGGGCCGCCGGCGGCACGGATCATCATGTCTGCACTTCCCTCGTTCACCGCCCCCCGGCAGCGCCCTGAACGGTAGTGAGCGCCCAGGTTGTGGCGGCTTTGCGGCGGCGTCTGCGAGCGTTCTTCCACAGCAAGTCGTTAATTTCTGCGTTAAGAATTAGGGATTGATTAACCACGTTCAGCGACCCTCGACCTGTCATGAGCGTGGGTCCGATTCCATCGTCAGGCGGGGTAGAGGCGGCCATCCGGCGCGCCTCGCACGCCGTGGGCGTCGATTTCGACTTCCTGATGAAGACGGCGCGCCGCGAAAGCGCGCTGAATCCGTCGGCCAAGGCGCCCACCTCGTCGGCGGCGGGCCTGTTCCAGTTCGTCGAACAGACTTGGCTGGGCACGGTCAAGAAGCATGGCGCCCAGCACGGCTATGGTCAGTACGCCGATCTGATCCGGCGCGGGTCCGACGGGCGCTGGCGCGTCGACGGTTCGGCGCGCAACGTGGTCCTGGATTTGCGCTTTGACCCCCAAGCGGCTTCGACCATGGCGGCGGAGTTGACGGCGTCGAACGCGGCCTATCTGCGGGGCCGGACGGGCAAGGAGCCGGGCGCCGGCGACCTGTACGCCGCCCACTTCCTGGGGCCGGCCGGCGCGGCCAATCTGATGGAGGCGATGGACCGCTATCCGGGCGCGAGCGCGGCGTCGCTTTTTCCCGAGGCGGCGCGGGCGAACCGGACCATCTTCTACCGCGAAGGACGGGCGGCCACGGTCGCGGAATTGCACGCCAATTTGCAACGCACGGCCGGGGAGGGCGCGCCGGCGTCCGGCGCCATCGACAGCCGGCTGTCGCCGCCGTCTCTCAGCGAACGGGATCAGATGCTGGCGGCCCGGCTAGATCGGTTGAAGCAGGATCAGGGCCTGCTGGCGCTGTTGCTGGGTCAGGACGGGTCCGGCGGCGGCTTCGGCGGCGTCTTTTCGCCCGATGGAAAAGAAACGACCTGACCCTTCGGGCGTCGATGGTAAACCGGGTGTTAAGCATGGCAGGCTCATCGTCAGGGTCACGTTCGATTCCCTGTTGAGCCGCTAATGACCGCCTATCGCGCCCGACTGACCGAAATGGATATCCGACGCCTGATCAAGGCGACGGACGAGGATGAGCGGGCCGAGGCGGCCTACAAGCTGTGCCGCAACATGGACCGGGCCGAACTGGACGAGGCCGAACGCGCCGCCGCTCAGAAGATCGTTCGCCTGCTGGCCCAGGACGCGGCCGAGATGGTGCGCCGGGCCATGGCTGTGACGCTCAAGGCGTCGCCCCTCATTCCCCACGACGTAGCGCGCAAGCTGGCGGGCGATCTGGACAGCATCGCCCTGCCGGTCATCCTTTCGTCGCCGGCGTTCAGCGACGACGACCTGATCGAGATCGTGCGCGCCGGATCGGCCGTGCGGCAGACGGCCGTGGCCAGCCGCGCCCGCGTGCCGCGCGACGTCGCAACTGTCCTGGCCAAGGAGGGCTGCGCGCCCGCGGTTCGCGCCCTGGCCGCCAACGACAACGCCGATCTGTCGGAAGAGGCGCTGGGCGTGGTGGTGGAGCGTTTCGCCGAGACGCCCGAGGTGTTAACCGCCGTCGCCTATCGCCAGGTTCTGCCGCTGCACGTCACCGAGCAATTGATCGCACTGGCCAGCGAGGCGGTGCGCGAGCATCTGATCAGCCGTCATGCCGTCGCGCCGGAAACGGCGATCCGTCTGGCCCAGCATGCGCGGGAACGGGCGACGGTGGACCTGGTCGACCAGGCGGCCGCCAGCGCCGATCTGTCGATGTTCATGGCGCAGTTGAACCAGCGCAAGGCGCTGACCGCCTCTCTGTTGCTGCGAGCCCTGGCCCGTGGGCATATGGCGCTGTTCGAGCACGGGCTGGCCGAACTGGCCCAGACGCCGCATCAGCGCGCCTGGCTGATGGTGCACGATGCGGGGCCCCTGGGGTTGAAGGCCATTTATGATCGTGCGGGCCTGCCGCCGCGTCTGTTCGCGGCTTTCCGCGCGGGCGTGGACACCTGGCGCGCCCTGACGGTCGAGGGCGGGGCGGCGTCGCCCGAGACGTTCCGCCAGCAGATGCTGGAACGGTTCCTGACCCAGCGCCCCAATGTTCAGCGCGACGATCTGGCCTATCTGATGGAACGGCTGGACCAGCCCAGTCACAGTTCGTTGGCGGCCGCCAACGCCGCCTGACGATGAAAAGACCCGCCGGATCGGCGGGTCTTGGTGCGTTGAGGCTGAATCCGTCAGCCGCGTCGATGTTCGGCGACACGAGCTTCCAGGGTTTCGGCCAGGGCGCGGCCTGTCGGATGTTCGTCCGTCTTGATCTGGTCGCGCACCACGGCGCGGATGGCGTCGATGTGGGCGTCCAGGATCACCACCGGCGCCGCCATGCGCGCCTCGACATCGTCCAGCAGGCGGCACAGCGAGCCGGCGATCCGGGTCACGAGGGGGTATTCGTAGGTTGTGCCCAGGCCCTTCAGGTCGTGAGCGCGAAAATACAGGGCCTCGGCGGTGGCGGGGGTGTAGCCCTGTTCGCGTATGTCGGCCTGTGCCTTGTCCAGCTTGACGATCTCGTCGGCCAGCCACTGGCTGAACTGGGCGGACATGGCCTTCAAAGCCTCTTCAGCCTTGGCGATGGCGTCGGCATTGATGCCGAGGCCGCCGCCGACCTTGGCGCGAAGCGTGTTCGGGGGACGGATGAATTGCGCCGGGTCGCTCATCGCGGGCTCCACTGAGTTTGCATCGACGATAAGGGTGCCGCTGTTAAGAAGCGGTGACTCGCTCAGTTGGCGAATTGCTCGGCCATCACGCGCTCGCCGAATGTTCGGCCGGCGTCGAACAGCATGGTCAGGGCGATGTCGCGGCGTTCGCGCACCTCGACGGCGGCGACGCGACGAACCTCGAAATTGTCGGCGGTCGCGGAAACGGGCCGTTTGTCGGGCTCCAGAACGTCGAAACGCACCCGCGCCTGATGGGACAGAAGCGCGCCGCGCCAGCGTCGTGGGCGGAAGGCGCTGATCGGCGTCAGGGCCAGGATATGGGCGTCGAGCGGAATGATCGGGCCATGGGCCGACAGATTGTAGGCCGTCGATCCGGCCGGCGTCGCCACCAAACAGCCGTCGCAGGACAGTTCGTCCAGCCGCATGCGGCCATCCACCGTGATCTTCAGCTTGGCGCTCTGGCGCGTCTGGCGCAGCAGGGAGACCTCGTTGATGGCCAGGCCGGTTTGCACCTCGCCGGTTTCGGTCCAGGCGTCCATCTGAAGCGGGTGGATGACGGTGCGTTCGGCCGTGGCGATGCGTTCCAGAAGGTCTTCCTCGTCGTAGTCGTTCATCAGGAAGCCGACCGAGCCGCGGTTCATTCCATAGACGGGCGTGCGGCGGCGCAGATTGGCGTGCAGGGTCTCCAGCATCTGGCCGTCCCCGCCCAAGGCCACGATGACGTCGGCGTCGGCCTCGGGCACGGCGCCGTACCGTGCGGCCAGGGCCGCGCGGGCGAACTGCGCTTCAGGACGGTCGCTGGCGACGAAGGCCAGGGCGGGGGCAGGGGCGGGGGACTGCTGGGACACGGGTGGACGTGAGCCGAGCTTGGCCTCGGAGTCAAACCTCTGCGGACTTTTCCATTATGTGAAGGAAGGCGCGCGCCGCCGCCGGCGGGTTCAGGGTGCTGGCGGTCCAGCCGCCGTCTCCCGGATAGCCGCCGGTCAGCTTGCGCAACTCCACCAGCAAGGACGGGAAAACCGCCCGATCCACGCCCACGGCGATACAGGCCAGATAGAGGGGTTCGGCCGTCGGCGCGCGCACAGCGGCATGGGTGTGGGCTTCGGTGAACCCGCCCAGGCCGGCCAGGGTCTGTTCGAACAGGGCCAGACGATGCTCGCGCAGGGCCCGGATCAGGAGACCGGGCCGCAGTTGGCCGGCGGTCTTCAGCTTCTCGACCAGGCGAGCCTCCATGTCGCGGCGGTCGCCGTCTTCGCGGGGCGATATGGGCACGGCGCGCCAACCGCCGCTGCGGACCGCCTGATCGCCGGCGTCCTTCACGGCGGTGTCCAGCAGGGCGTCGTCGATCTTGAACCGCTCGCCGATCGACTGGCGGAGAGCCTGGCCGACCCATTGATACAGTTCCCGCGCCAGGGCCTCGTTCAGACGGGGGTGGCGGGTCAGCGGCGCGCGCAACCCCGCCAGACGTCGAGACTGTTCGATCAAACGGGTCAAGGCCGCTTCGCTGATGTCGGCGGTGCGGTTGGAGGCCAGGGCCGTCATGGTGACGGACTCGCCCCGTTCGACGATGGCGTCGGCGACGCGCCGCGAGAGGCCAGGACGCCGCGCCACGGCGATCTGATGTTCCAGCGTGGCCTCGATCAGAAGCCGCATTAGATCGGCGTCCTGCAAGACCGGACTGGAGGTGATGACGGGGCGCGCGATCTCGATTTCGTCCAGCGCGAGCATATTGATCAGCGCGGGCGGCGCCCAGGCCGCTTCGGCCAGGCGCTCGGACAGGGTCAGGCGGATCTCGCGTTCGGCCTGGGCCGCCAAGGCCACGAAGATCTGGCCCAGCGCCGGAGCCGCCCGATTGCCTGCGGTCGATTCGCAAAGAGCCGCCACGCCCATCAGCAGGCGCTGGCGATCATCGGGGGATCGCTTGCGGGTGAGCTCGACGAGAACGGCAGTCGCGGAGTCAGCCTCGGGTTGGGCCTGTGGCCTCATCTGAACGACAGCGGACACGACGTCTCCTAAGGCGAGATCGAACATCTTCACCATGGGGACTGGGTGTAAATACGCAGTTAACCAAACCTGAATGGGCGTGGGAATGCCGCGGCTGCGGCGACGTCATGCCTTGACGGTGAAACGCCGAGGAGGGACGTTCGGGGCTAGAGCCCGTTAGAGGCAGGAGGAAATCTATGGCCGACGGAACAAGTCCCTCTTTGAAGTCCCGAGTGTCCGACGCCGAGTGGGCGGTGCGCGTCGAACTGGCGGCGCTCTATCGCTTGGTCGCGCTGCAGGGGTGGGACGACATGATCTTCACCCATATTTCGGCGCGTGTGCCGGGCCCGGACCATCATTTCCTGATCAACCCTTACGGCTTCTATTTCGACGAGATCACGGCCTCGTCCCTGGTGAAGGTCGATCTGGACGGAAACATCGTCCAGGAGACGACGAACTTCATCAATCCGGCGGGGTTCACCATCCATTCGGCGGTCCATGCGGCGCGTGACGACGCCAAGTTCGTCATTCACCTGCACACGGTGAACGGGGTGGGCGTGGCGGCTCAGAGGGATGGGTTGCTGCCCATCAGCCAGAACGCCTGTTTACTGCAGCACCAGGTTGCGTATCATGGGTATGAAGGGTTGGCCCTGAACCATGACGAACGCGAACGTCTGGTCGCCGACCTGGGGGACAAGCCGCTCATGCTGTTGAGAAATCACGGTACGCTGGCGGTCGGGGAGACGGCGGCGCAGGCATGGATCGGCATCTTTTTCCTGGAGCGGGCCTGCGCCCAACAGGTGGCGGCCCTGTCGGCCGGCGCGCCGAACGTGCTGATCGCGCCGGACGAGGCACAGGCGGAAACCAAGGAGCAGGGGCGGGGCATCGGCTTCATCTCGGCCCTGGCCTGGCCGGGCGCCCTGCGTCAGCTGGATCGGAAGTCGCCCGGCTACGACGCCTGACGGCGGCCGGCGCGGCGTTCGCCGTCGCCGCCTCCGCCGGCCCGGCCTGGGCGGGCGCCTGGACCCAGCCGAAGGGGCAGGGCCAGGTCATCGTCAAATATGAGACTCTGCGCGCCACGGAGGGGTTCGCCCCCCAGGGGGAACGCCGGCCCCTGCCGGCGGAACGGCGGGACTCGGCCCTGGGCCTGTTCGCCGAATACGGCGTCACGGATCGACTGAGCCTGCAGTTGAAGGCCGACTGGCAGGACGGCGAAGACGCCTTCGTCGATTATCAGGGGCGAGGGCCGATAGAAGTCGGCGCCGTCTGGCGGGTCTGGCGCGACGATCGCGTCGCCGTCAGCCTGTACGGCGGCTACGCCAACGGCGGTCAGGGGCGGAACGCCGGCTATGCGGCGCCTGGTGTCGGCGAGCATGACTGGGAGGTGCGCGCCTCCGCCGGTCGAGATTTCAGCGAGGCGGGGCGACAACTGGGTCTGGGGCGGCCGTTCATGGAGGTTCAGGCGGCGCGGCGCTTTCGCGACGGCCTGCCGGACGAGACGCGGTTGGATGCGACGGTCGGCGCGCGTTTCAACGGAGACTGGATGGTGTTGGGCCAGGCCTTTGGCGGGGCGGCGGACGGCGGCGCGCGCTGGCTGTCGGTGGAGACCTCGCTTGTTCGCGACTTCGGGGCCTGGAGCGCTCAGGCCGGGTGGCGACAAACCATCGCAGGCCGTGAAACGCCCGTCGCGGGGGGCGCGGTTTTGGCCGTGTGGCGACGTTTTTGAACGACGATTTTGAATCGGGCGGCGACGGACTATCCGTTTTCGCGCGTTGGAGGACGATAAGGTTGCGCGCGCGGCGTTAGGCGCTATGCGTGCGGCGTCCCCCTGATCGAGAGACTCCGCGTGATCAAACGCCACTTTTTCATCATCGCCGCCGGTGTTCTGTTGGCGCTGATGGTGTTAGCCGCCGTTCTGAAGATCGCGTTCAAGGACGAAAAGACAGCCGGCCCGCCCGGAGGCGGCCGTCGGGGCGGCCAGGAAGTGTCGCAGGTCGTAGTGGGCCAGCGCCAGTTCTCGGACCAGATTCGGGTGCTGGGTGTGGCACGCGGGCTCAAGTCAGTGAATATCACGTCCTCCACGACGGAACTGGTCACGCGGGTGCTGTTCTCGGACGGGCAGACCGTGACGGCCGGCGCGCCCCTGGTGGAGCTTCAGGCGCGCGAGGAAGACGCCGACATCATTCAGGCCCGCGCCAATGTCGCCCAGGCCCAGCGTGAATATGACCGCTACAAGACCCTGGCGGATCGCGGCGTGGCGCCGCGCGTGCTGTTGGAACAGGCCGAGACGACCCTGGAGACGGCGCGGGCGGGCCTGGAGGCGGCGCAGGCGCGACGCGGCGATCGCGTGATCCGCGCGCCCTTCAACGGCACCCTGGGTCTGACCACCATAACACCGGGCACCCTGATCAACCCCGGCGCGGTCATTGCGACCCTGGACGACGTCTCGTCGGTGCGCGTCGATTTTCCCCTGCCCGAGCGATACTTGAATGTGCTGAGGCCCGGCGCGCTGATCACGGCCACGGCCGACGCCTATGGGCAGGAGCCCTTTCAAGGCCGCATCGCCCGGATAGACACCCGGGTGAACGAGACGACCCGCGCGGCCACCGCCCGCGCCGAATTCCCCAACCCCGGGGGCCGCATCCGTCCCGGAATGCTGTTGCGCGTTGCGGTTCAGCAGGGGCAGCGCCAGGCGCCGGCCGTGCCCGAGGCCGCCGTCCAGTATGAAGGCGCGGGCGCCTTCGTCTATCGCATCGCGCCCGGCCAGAACGGCACGACCGCCCAGAGGGTCGAGGTCGAGACCGGCGCGGTGGAGAACGGCTTTGTCGAAATCCTGTCCGGGATCGAGGTGGGCGAACATATCGTGGGCTCGGGCCTGAACCGTATTCAGCCTGGCGCGCCGGTGACGGTGGCGGGCGCCAAGGGCGGTCGTCAGGGCCGTGCAGGTCCCGCCCAATGATGTTGTCCGATGTTTCGGTCCGGCGGCCGGTCTTTGCGGCCGTCGCGGCCATCGTGCTGTGCGTGATCGGCGCGGCCGCCTTCTTCTTCCTGCCGGTGCGCGAGTTGCCGGACGTCGATCCGCCCATCGTTTCGGTCAACACCACCTACGCCGGCGCCTCCGCCGAGGTGATCGAGAGCCGCATCACCGAGCCTATCGAGCAGCAGATCGCAGGCATCCAAGGCGTCGAGCGGATCAACTCGACCAGCCGGGACGGCCGGTCGAACGTGAACATTGAGTTCTCGCTGGACCGCAACATCGACGACGCCGCCAACGACGTGCGCGACCGGGTCAGCCGCGTAGTCGGCCGCCTGCCGGATCAGGCCGATCCGCCCGAGGTGGCCAAGGCCGATTCCGACAGCCAACCCATCATCATCGTCTTCCTGCGTTCGACCACGATGAACCGGCTGCAACTGACCGACTACGCCGATCGGTATCTGGTGGACCGGCTGGCGACCGTGCCGGGCGTGGCCCAGGTCAATATCTACGGCGAGCAGCGCTATTCCATGCGCATCTGGCTGGATCCGGCGGCCATGGCGGCGCGCGGCCTGACGGTCACGGACGTCGAGACGGCCTTGACCAACCAGAACGTCGAACTGCCCGCCGGCTCGCTGGAATCGACCGACAAGGATTATACGGTTCGGGTGGCGCGCACCTATGCGCGGCCGGAGGACTTCCGACAGCTGCCCATCGGCACGCGCGGCGCGGCTTCCACCGTCCAGACCGCAAGCACGGCGGCGTCGGCCGGAGGAACCGTCGGCGGCGCCTCGGCCATCATCCAGGGTCAGCCCAACTATGTGACGCGACTGGGCGACATCGCGCGCGTCGAGGAGGCGCCGGAGGAGGCGCGTCGCCTGTTCCGGGGCAACGGCCTGGATCAGATCGGCCTGGCGGTGACGCGCCAGGCCCAGTCGAACGACCTGGCCATCTCCGACGGCGTTCGCAAGATGATCGAAGAGATAAGGCCCAGCCTGCCGCCCGGCGTGACGCTGGAGATCGGATCGGACAATTCGGTCTTCACCTCCCACGCCATCGACGAGGTGTGGATCACCATCGGCATTTCCATGGCCCTGGTGGCCTTGGTGAACTTCATCTTCCTGGGCAGCCTGCGGGCGGCGCTGATCCCGTCCATCGTCGCGCCGATCTGCATCCTGGCGACCTTCATCGTCCTGGCGCCGCTGGGTTTTTCGCTGAATCTTCTGACGCTGCTGGCCCTGGTGCTGGCCATCGGCCTGGTGGTGGACGACGCCATCGTGGTGGTCGAGAACATCCAGCGCCGCCTGGACCATGGAGAGCCGCCCCTGGTCGCGGCCGAGCGTGGCGCACGCCAGGTCTTCTTCGCCGTCGTGGCGACGACCATCGTGCTGTTGTCGGTTTTCGCGCCCCTGTTGTTCCTGCCGGGCTATGTCGGGCGGCTGTTCGTGGAGTTGGCGGCCGCCATCGCCGCCGCCGTGGCCTTTTCGGCCTTCCTGGCGCTGAGCCTGTCGCCGATGCTGGCGTCCAAAATTTTGCGTCCGGCCGAGGGCGGCGGCTGGGTCGCGCGCCGGGTCGATTGGGCCATGGATCGGTTGAAGACCTCCTACGCCCGATCGCTGGACGTGCTGCTGGGGCGGCGCATCGCGGTGATCGGCGTCGGCGCCCTGATCGCCCTGGTCGCGGCGGGGGCGGGCGGCATCTTCATGCTGCTGCCCAACGAACTGGTGCCCGACGAGGATCGCGGCCGGGTCCAGATCCGCGTCGCCGGTCCGGAGGGCGCGGGCTACGACTACACCCGCAACATCATGATGGGGCTGGAGCCCCTGCTGGCCGAGTACAAGGCCAATGGGGAGGCGGACAGCTATCTGGTTTCCGCGCCCGGCTTCGGCGGGGGCAGCTACAACTCCGGCAATGCGGTCCTGACCCTGGCGGACTGGTCGAAGCGCGAGCGGTCGGCCGCCGAGATCGCCCAGGAGGTGAACGGCAAGCTGCGCAGCCAGACCGGCGCCCAGGTCAACGCCTCGACGCCCGGCGCCTTCCAGCGCGGCGGCGGCAATTCCAACTCGATCGAACTGATCGCCACGGGTACGGACTATCAGCAGATCTACAACTGGCTTCAGCCGCTGCTGGCGGCGGCCCAGGCCAATCCCGGCTTCTCGCGGCCGCGCCTGAACTATGAGCCGAACGCGCCCCGCCTGCTGGTCGATGTCGATCCGCAGAAGGCGGCGGCCCTGGGCGTCTCGTCCCAGTCCATCGGCCGCACGCTGGAGACCATGTTCGGTTCCCGCCGCGCCACCACCTACATCAAGGGCGGGCAGGAGTACGATGTCATCCTGCAGACGGATCGCCAGAACCGGCGCGAGGTGGCGGACCTGGAAGCCCTGTATGTCGCCACCGGCGCGGGCCAGCTGGTGCCGCTGTCTGCGGTCGTCACGACCAAGACCAGCGGCGATACGCCGGACCGGCGGCGTCTGGACCGCCAGCGGTCCATCTCGCTGCAGGCCGACCTGAACCCCGGCACGACCATCGACGACGCAGTGCAGTTTCTGCGGGCCGAGGCGGCGAAACAGCCCCAGGGCGGCGTGATCGTCCAGTGGGGCGGCGCCGCGCGCGACCAGCAGGAGGCGGGCGGGGCGGTGTTCGCCGCCTTCGGCCTGGCGTTGCTCCTGGTCTTCCTGGTGCTGGCGGCCCAGTTCGAAAGCTGGATCACCCCCGCCGTCATCATGCTGACCGTGCCGCTGGCGGCGGCCGGGGGGCTGTTCGGCCTGCTGATGGCCGGGTCCAGCCTGAACATCTACAGCCAGATCGGCCTGATCATCCTGATCGGGGTGGCGGCCAAGAACGGCATTCTGATCGTGGAGTTCGCCAACCAGCTGCGCGACCAGGGCCGGTCGATCCGGGAGGCGATCATCGAGTCGTCGTCGCTGCGTCTGCGGCCCATCATCATGACCTCCATCGCCACGGCCTTCGGCGCCTTGCCCCTGGTGCTATGGCATGGGGCGGGGGCGGGCAGCCGTCAGACGATCGGGGTGGTCATCTTCACCGGCGCCATCTTCGCCACCGTCCTGACCCTGTTCGTGGTGCCGGTGATCTATGGCGTTCTGGCGCGCTTCACCAAGTCGCCGGAATGGACCGCCCGCAAGATCGAGGAATGGGAAGCCCAGGAAATCCGCGAGGGCGGCGAAAAGCCGATCTCGGAAGCCTGACGGATCAGGAGGCGGGCTGGGCCAGGTCCTTGGCCGGCGTCGGGACCGGGGGCTGATAGCCGGTCTCCACCTTCAGGAAGGCGATGACGTCGCGGCGATCCTTGGCGTCCGGCAGGCCGGGGAAGGTCATCTTGTTGCCCGGCAGGAAGGTGCGCGGGCTTTGCAGCCAGTGATCCAGCCGCTCGGCGTCCCACACGAAGTCGGCGGTCCTGAGGGCGTTGGAATAGTTGTAGCGCGGCCGATCGCCCGCCTTTCGCCCGAACACGCCATGCAGGTTCGGCCCGGCCATGTCCGCGCCACCCTCGCCGACGGTGTGGCACGACCGGCAGCGCGCGAAGGCGCGGCGTCCGTTGTTCAGATCGCCGGCGTTGTAGGGGGCCGGCAGGGCGGCCAGCAGGCTGGCCTTTTCTGTGTCGGTCAGCACGCGCGCGGGCTTGGCCGGCGCCGTGGGAGACGGCGCGTCCTGACCACAGGCCGAAAGGGCCACGATCGGGGCCAGAAGAAGCGGGGCGGCGAGGGCGAAGCGGGACATGAAGGGCTCCTGTTCGGCGTCTGATAGCGCAATGCGACCGCGCGGCAATTGGTCAAGCTGTCCCGCTGGACGCGGGGGGCGCGCACCTGATAATCACTGTCAATGAAACGCGGAGCCGCCGGGGAGCGGCCTCGCCCGTGCGAGCGTAGACTTTGACCGACACCATAAAGCTGAGCCAGGCCCGACGCGGCGATCGCGGCGTCATCGTCCAGGTGGGCGCCCACTGTCATCACCAAGGCGAGGCCGTGGAGCTGGAGCGTCGTCTGCTGGAGCTGGGTTTCGTCGAAGGCGCCCAGGTCGAACTGCTGCACGAAGGATTGTTCGGGCGCGATCCCATCGCCCTGAAGGTGGACGATATGCGCGTGGCCCTGCGTCGCCACGAAGCCGCCAGCCTGACGATCAGGCTGGACGCCGACGAGCGGGGCGTCGCCTGATGGATGTTGTTCTGAAAGCCGCCCGCGTCGCCCTGGTCGGCAATCCGAACAGCGGCAAGACCGCCCTGTTCAACGCCCTGACCGGCGCGCACCAGAAGGTCGCCAACTACGCCGGCGTGACGGTGGAGCGGAAGGAAGGGCTGATCCGCAGCGCCCCGGGCCGCACGATGTCGGTGCTGGACCTGCCCGGCACCTATTCCCTGCGCGCGCGCAGCCCGGACGAGGAGGTGACGCGCGACGCCGTGCTGGGTCGGCTGGCCGGAGAGACGCCGCCGGACGTGGTGGTCTGCGTCGCCGACGCCACCAATCTGCGGCTGGTGCTGCGGTTGATCCTGGAGCTGAAGGCTGTGGGGCGGCCGATGGTTCTGGCGCTGAATATGTACGACATCGCCCAGCGTCAGGGTCTGCGGATCGATCTGGAGCGGCTGCGCGCCGAACTGGGCGTGCCGATCATCACCACGGTCGCCACGCGCAAGCGCGGGATCGACGAGCTGATCGCCGCTGTCGAGACCCAGGCCGACGCCGCCGCGCTGGGTGAAAACCGCTGGCATACGCCCGACGCCGCCGAACTGCGAAGCGCCGCGCGCGAGGCCGAGCGGATCATGAGGGCCTGCGTCCGGCCGCCAGAACGGCCCGACACCCTGACCGGCAAGATCGATTCCGTCCTGCTGCACCCGGTCGGCGGTCTGCTGATCCTGCTGGCGCTGCTGTTCGTCATGTTCCAGGCCGTCTTCACCTGGGCCAAGCCGCTGATGGACGGTATCGAGGGGGGCATCGCCTGGCTGGGCGCATTCGTCGCCACGGTCTTGCCTGACGGCTTGCTGCGAAGCCTGATCGTGGACGGGGTCATATCCGGGGTCGGCAGCGTGCTGGTCTTCCTGCCGCAGATTTTGATCCTGTTCCTGTTCATCATCGCCCTGGAAGACTTCGGCTACATGGCCCGCGCGGCCTTCCTGATGGACAGGATCATGGGCGGGGCGGGGCTGCACGGCCGCGCCTTCATTCCCCTGTTGTCCAGCTTCGCCTGCGCCATCCCCGGCGTGATGGCGGCCCGGGTGATCGATTCCAAGCGCGACCGCATGACCACCATTCTGGTCGCGCCGTTGATGACCTGCTCGGCGCGTATCCCGGTCTATACGCTGATCATTGCGGCCTTCATTCCGAACGAGCGAGTGTGGGGCTTCGCCAATCTGCAGGGGCTGGTGATGTTCGGCCTCTACGCCGCCGGCATTCTGTCCGCCCTGGCCGTGTCGCTGGTGATCCGCAAGGTGTTCTGGCGCGGCGCGGTGGAGCCTTTCATGATGGAGCTTCCGACCTACAAGGTTCCCGATCCCAAGAGCGTCGGCTTCAACCTGTGGCTCCGGGCCAAGATCTTCCTGAACCGGGCGGGGCGAATCATCCTGCCCGCCGTGGTCATCCTGTGGGTGTTGGCGACCTTCCCCTATCCGCCCCAGAACGCGACCCTGCCGGCCATCGACTATTCGTTCGCGGGCATGATCGGGCGGGCGCTTGAGCCGATCTTCGCCCCCATCGGCTTCAACTGGCAGATGGTGATCGCCCTGATCCCCGGCATGGCGGCGCGCGAGGTCGCCGTGGCGGCCCTGGGCACCACTTACGCCATTGCGGATGCGGAAAATGCGACGGGCCTTCTGGCCTCGACATTGGCCCAGCACTGGTCGTTGGCGACGGCCCTGTCCTTCCTGGCCTGGTACATCTTCGCGCCCCAGTGCGTGGCGACCCTGGGCGTGGTGCGGCGCGAGACCAACTCGTTGCGTTGGACCTGGACCATGATCGGCTACATGTTCGGCTTGGCCTATCTGGCGTCCTTCGTGACCTATCATATAGCCGTGGCGCTGGGCGGAGGCTAAGCCAGACGTCCTCGCGGCTGGCCTGGACGTCCTTGATGAACTCCCTGATCAATTCGGTCGCCCTGGGCGGACTGGGCCTGATCGTCGGGAGCTTCCTGGCGGCCCTCAGCGTGCGACTGCCTCTGGACGAAGACATCGTGTCGGCGCCGTCGCGTTGTCGGGGATGCGAACGCCGCCTGCGCCCGTGGGAACGGGTTCCGGTTTTCAGTTGGCTGGTCTTGCGGGGGCGATGCGCCCGCTGCGGAACGCGGGTCTCGCCCCGTTATCCGTTGATCGAGTTCGGCGCCGCTGCGATCGGGGTCTGGGCGGCGGTTTGGGGGGCTTGGGCGGGCGTCTCCATCTTCCTCATGGCCGCGACCGCTCTGTTGGGCTGGCAACTGTTGCTCATCGCCCTTTTGGACGGCGAGCATTTCTGGCTGCCGGACCGTCTGACCCTGCCGCTGATCGGAACGGGCTTGGCGGTCGCTCTCGCTCAGGGATGGACCGTCGCCTTGTCGAATCTGGTCGGAGCGGTTGCGGGGTTCGCGGGGCTTTGGCTGGTAGGCTGGCTGTACCGGGCGGCGCGCAAGCGTCAGGGGCTGGGTGGCGGCGATCCGATCCTGTTCGCCGGAGCAGGGGCCTGGGTCGGCTGGATCGGCCTGCCCAGCGTGCTGCTGTGGGCCTGCGCGGCGGCGCTCGGCCTGGTGTTCGGCCTGCTGGCGGTGCGCCGGTCGATCCAGGCGACGACGAAACTGCCGTTCGGGGTTTTCCTGGCCGTCGGCGTCTGGCTGACCTGGCTGTATGGCCCGCTGGCGCTTTAGCGTCCGGTCGTCAGCTTCACGATGATGATGGCGGCGGTGTCCAGGATGGCTTCGGGCGTGTCGGCGCGTCGCAGAAGGTCAAAGCTGGCGGCCGTCGATTCGGCGATGGAGGCGATCTGGTAGGACGCCAATCGCGGATTGTAATCCTTGGGATGCAGGCCGGTGGCGTGGGCCTGGGCGACGCGCCGTTCGATGGCCAGGTGCAGACGGCGCAGGCGGCGCACGCGGCTTTCGACAAAGGCGGCCTCGCCGTTGTCGGCCAGCATATGCTCGACCCGCAGGACCTGGCCGTGGTCACGCCAGATGGACATGACGTCCAGGATGAAGGCGCGCGCGACTCCAAAGGCCCGGTCGCCGGGCCAGTCGGCCTGAAAATGAGCGGCCAGGGGTTGGAAGTCCTCGGCGGCGCCTTCG
Source organism: Brevundimonas sp. SORGH_AS_0993 (assembly GCF_030818545.1). Classification (NCBI taxonomy): domain Bacteria; kingdom Pseudomonadati; phylum Pseudomonadota; class Alphaproteobacteria; order Caulobacterales; family Caulobacteraceae; genus Brevundimonas; species Brevundimonas sp. SORGH_AS_0993. The sequence goes on along the minus strand of NZ_JAUTAH010000001.1, from coordinate 933,251 downwards.
CACAACGCCAGGACCGGCTCCTCCACCGTCTTGAAGTAGGTATAGAAGTTCGAAGGCGAGACGCCGGCTGCGGAGGCCAGGTCCGACACGCGGATGTCGCCGTAGTTGCGGGTGTTCAGCAGGCCGCGCGTGGCGTCCAGTATGGCCTGGCGGGTGCGGCCGCCTCGCGCGCCGATCCGGTGTCCCAGCTTGTTGGTGCTTTTGACCATGACCCTCGTTCGCCGTCTGGCGGGACGGCGAGAACGGATGCGTTCGGCGCCATTCAGACCGATCGGTCGCCCGGATCGCTCGGCCGAAACCCTAGCGAAAGGGGGGCGGATTGGGAAGCTGGGGCGTTTCCCGTCCTTCGTTTCCGCTTTGTGACAATATGTGGAGACCGTGTGTAGATTAACTGGATAATGACTGTAGATTTTTTACAGGCCATCGACATCAATATTGCATATGTCCGTCGTCGGACTGTGAATTGCCGGACGCATAACTGCCCTATCCCCCGGAGCCTCAAACCAGGGGATAATAATGCGCTCTCGCACCAAACTTCGTCTTCAGCTTCTGCTCGGCACCGCGCTGGTCGCTGCGCCGCTGTCGGCCATGGCCCAGCCCGTCGCCGACGCGCCGGCGGCCCAGCCCGCGGCAGAGGCGGCCGATCAACAGCCCACCGGCCTGGCCGACATCGTGGTGACGGCCACCAAGCGTGAAACCAACCTTCAGGACACGCCGATCTCGATCTCGGTCGTCAACGCCGAGGCTCTGCAAGACCGTCACGTCCAGTCGCTGATGGACCTGGCCGACGGCGCGGTGCCCTCCCTGCGCGTCGCCACCTTCGAAGCCCGTCAGTCGGCCCTGACCATCGGCATCCGCGGCATCGTGCCGAACGACGCCAACCAGCCCGCCCGCGAGCAGGGCGTCGGCGTCTATGTCGACGGCGTCTATCTGGCCCGCCAGCATGGCCTAGCAGCCGCCCTGCTGGACATCGAACGGGTCGAGGTCCTGAAGGGCCCGCAAGGCACCCTGTTCGGCCGCAACACCGAAGGCGGCGCCCTGTCGCTGGTCACCAAGAAGCCGACGGGCGAGTTCGGCATGCGCGCCGTCGCCGGCGTCGGCAACCTGGATTCCTACAACTCCGAACTGCACGTCAACTTCCCGGCCCTGGGCGACTTCGCCTTCAAGGTCGACGGCGTGATCGCCGTTCAAGGGCCTGTGACGCAGAACAGCCTGCCTGGCGAAGAAGGCTTCGGCGCCTATGACCGTCGCGGCCTGCGCTTCCAGACGCGCTGGACCCCGGCCGACAACTTCACCGCCGACCTGGCCGCCGACGTCGGCAAGGACAAGAACACCCCCTTCTACAGCCAACTGCTGAACTTCAACCCGAACGGCCTGCCGGTCGTGCCGTGGACCTCGGCGACCGTGCCGAGCGGTTCGATCCGTGACCTGTCGCCGCTGGTTCAGGTCGAGGGCTCCAAGCGGATGACCCAGGCGGACATCGGTGTGCCGCAGCAATGGAGCGTCGACGACACGCGCGGCGTCGATCTGCACCTGTCGTACCGTCCGACCGATAGCCTGGAACTGCGGTCGATCACCGCCTATCGCGATCTCGACGTTCAACAGTACGACAACATCGCCGGCGCCCACCGCCCGCCGGTTACGGGTCCGAACGGCAAGTTCTCGCGCTATTCGCTGGCCGGATTCTGGCAGCACCAGTTCAGCCAGGAAGTCCAGGCGGTCGGTTCGCTGGGCGACAGCATCGACTACGTCGGGGGCCTGTTCTACTTCAAGGAGACCGTGTCGGACGACGCCGCCACGCCCTCGACCAACCAGTGGAACAGCGACGGCACGGGCTACACCATTCTGGACCCGACGCCGACCATCCGGGGCTTCCGCTCGATCGACCGCGCCTCGACCGCCCATGCGGAATCGAAGGCCGTCTATGGTCAGGGCACCTGGACGCCGGCGACGATGGACGCTCTGCACCTGACGGTCGGCGGCCGCTACACCTGGGACGCCAAGGACGGTCTTCTCTACACCGTCAACAATCAGCCGACGAACTTCACCTTCAAGAGCTCGGTCAAGCGTTTCGATCCGTTGGTCACGCTGGCCTACGACCTGACCGACAAGGTCAACGTCTATGCCAAATACTCGACCGGCTATCGCGCCGGCGGCGCCTCTTCGCGCTCGCTGACGTATCGTTCGTTCGCGCCGGAAGAGGTCAAGGCCTATGAACTGGGCCTGAAGAGCGACTGGTTCGACAACCGCGTCCGTGTAAACGCGGCGATCTACGCCATGGATCGCACCGACAGCCAGATCGACTTCAGCCTGGTCACTGTCACCGGCGCCTCGACCCGGAACACGCTGGAGACGATCAACGCCCCCGGCACGACCAAGATCCGCGGTCTGGAGCTGGAAGGTCAGTTCCAGGTCAACGAGAACCTGCGCCTGTCCGCCTCTTACGCCTATACCGACGCCAAGATCCCGGACACGGTGAACCCGTTCAACAACCAGGTGCAGAAGGTGTTCATCGCCTTCACCCCGCCGAACGCCGCCAGCGTGGCCGCCGACTGGACCTCGCCTTTCATGGGCGCGACCTTCAAGGCCCACGTCGACGCCAACTACGCCGACGCCACCCAAGCCTTCGACCAGTTCGAGTTGAAGAACGACTCCTCGTTCATCGTCAACGGCCGCCTGTCGGTCGCCGACATCCAGACCGCCCCTGGCGGCCCGGAGCTGGAACTGGCCCTGTGGTCGCGCAACCTGCTCGACGAAGCCTATGTCTATCGTCGTGACCCGTCGAACCGGAACACGCTGGGCGACTACGGCAACTTCAACGCCCCGCGCACCTTCGGCATCGAACTGCGCGCCACCTACTGATCGACCGTCCCGGTCGAAGAAGAACACCCCTCTCGCCGCCGGCGGGAGGGGTGTTTGACGTTTCGGCGCAGGTTTTGTGTCGGGCCTGTGCCGCTTGCGTGAATTTTCTTCGGCGGCGACGGATTTCGCTGGATCAGGGCGCGCAACGCAGGAATTGGCGCGGACATGAGCCATTTGATCCTGATCGCGGACAGCGACGCCGAGGCGGGCGAAAGGCTGGACCTTCATCTGCGTCGGGAGGGCTTCCGCACGGTCGGCGCGGCGGACGGGCAGTGCGCCCTGGACCTGCACGGCCGGCTGCGGCCCGACCTGATCCTGCTCGACGCCGGTTTGTCGGGACGTGACGGCTGGGACGTGCTGGGCGAGGTGCGTCGTCGCGGTCCGACGCCGGTGGTCATGAGCGCCCCGATCGACCATGGCGTCAGCCGGGTCCAGGCGCTGCGGATCGGAGCGGACGACTTTCTGGTCCGGCCGTTCGACGCCCTGGAGGCCGCGACGCGGACCCGGGCCATCCTGAGACGCCTGGCGGGCGCGTCGGGCGCAGGGCTGCTGAAGGTCGGCGGGCTGGAGGTCGATCCGGCCGGCTATCAGGCCGCCGTCGTCACGCCGGAGGGGCGCCGAAAACTGGGTCTGACCCTGACGGAGTTCCGTATTCTGGCGCATCTGGCTCATGCGCCTTCACGGGTCTTTTCGCGGGCCGAACTGGCGCAGGCGTGCCGGCCGAACGGCGCCTCGGAGGCCCGCACCCTGGACAGTCACGTCAGCCACCTGCGCCGCAAGCTGACAGAATCAGGCGCGGAGGAGGCGGTGGTGAACGTTCGCGGCGTCGGCTACCGCCTGGACCCCGCGTTCTGAAGGTCGCCGCGCCAAATCGTCCCGCCTCTCGTTTCCTCCTTCCTGCCTTCGTCGTCTCCCGGCCGAAAGAAAGATGTCTATAAACAGAGACGTATTGGCCACTCGAAAGCCGATTCCTTAGATCGGCGGGGCGTCGCAATCCGAACACAGTTATGACATTCCGGCCATGTGGGGCTTGCGGCCCGTTCCGCGGTTGTGCCATGTAACCGATTACATGAGCCGTCGACGGACCCTCGCCAAGAGGGCTGGCACGACGATCTGCAGGAGAGGAAGCCGTTGGACATCGCGTCGCCGTCCGCCGCCCACGACCGTTCGCGCGCCGCCAAGGCCGCGACGATCCGCGATGTGGCCGAGCATGCCCAGGTCTCCGTCGCCTCCGTCTCCCGCGTTCTGAACGGCTCTGGCGCGATCACCGAATCGACGCGCCAGAGGGTGCTGGACGCCGTGGCCCAGCTTCGTTACGTCCCCCATGTCGGCGCCCGTAGCCTGTCGACCAGCCGCACCGACACCATCGGCGTCATTCTGCCGGACCTGTTCGGTGAGTTCTTCTCGGAGCTGATCCGGGGCATGGACCTGGCCGCGCGCGCCCATGGCAAACACCTGATCGTTTCCAGTTCTCACGACGACGCCGAGGACACGCTGACGGCGGTGCGGTCGATGCGCGGCCGGGTGGACGGCATGATCGTGCTGTCGCCGCATGTCCGCGCGGCCAGTCTGGCGGCCGACGTCGCCGGCCGGATGCCGGTCCTCTTGATGAACGGCGTGGCGGAGGAGGCGGGTCGCGCCTCCATCGTCATCGACAACCACGGCGGGGCGGTGGCGGCGATCCGGCATGTGATCGCCTCGGGCCGTCAGCGCATCGCCCACATTCGCGGACCGCAAGGCAACGTCGAGGCCGATCAACGCGCCGCCGGCTACGCCTCGGCCCTGGAGGGGCAGACGCCGATCGTGGTGGAGGGCGACTTCTCCCAGGTCTCGGGCCATCGGGCGGCCACGGCCCTTCTGACGCTGCAGCAGCGGCCGGACGCCGTCTTCGCCGCCAACGACATGATGGCGGTCGGCGCCCTTCTGGCCTTTCAGGAGGCGGGCGTCCGCTGCCCCGAGGATATCGCCGTCGTCGGTTTCGACGACGTGCCCATCGCCAGTCTGATGCGCCCGGCGCTGACGACCATGCGCGTCAATATTGCGGAGATCGGCCGCCGGGGCGTCGAACGCCTGATCGGCCTGGTCAGAGCCGATGCGGCCGGAGCGCCCTCGGACGTCGCCTGCGAAATCGTTCGGCCGATCCTGGTCGAGCGTCAGTCAACCGCGGCCTCGACCGCCGCCAGGTTCAACAACGGGTGAGGCGCCGCATATCGCGGGAGACCGATCCCATCAGGAGGGAGACACCAAGATGAAACCGTTCAATACGCGCAAGGCCGCGACACGCCAAGTCGCCCTGGCCGCCGCCTCGGCCCTGGCCATCGGCATGAGTTTCGCCGGCGCCGCCTCGGCGCAGGTGGCGACCTCGACCATTCGCGGCAATGTGACCGACGGCGCGGCCGTCGAGCCCGGCGCCACCGTCGTCGCCCGCAACGTCGCCTCGGGCTTCACCAGCCGAACCACGGCGAACGCCCAGGGCGGCTATACGCTGTCGGGTCTTCGTCCCGGCACTTATGAGATCACTGCGACGACGTCCGAGAACGAGACGGCGTCGGACACGGTGTCGATCGGCGTCGGCCAGGTCGGCAATCTGGATCTGGCGGTTGCGGCGACCGCCGCTGCAACGCCGGGCGCGACCAATCTCGGCGAGATCGTCGTGACGGGCCGCCGTCTGGTCGAGGTGCGCACGCCCGAGAACGCGACCAACGTGACGACGCAGCAGATCCAGACGCTGCCGCAGATCAATCGCAACTTCCTCAACTTCGCCGCCTTGGCGCCGGGCGTGCGGATTGGCACGAACGATCAGGAGGTTCAGATCACCGCCGGCGGCCAGCGCGCGGAATCCGTCAACGCCTTCATCGACGGGGCCAGCCTGAAGTCGAACATCATCGCGGGCGGGATCGTCGGCCAGGATGACAGCCGCGGCAATCCGTTCCCGCAAGCCGCTGTTCAGGAATTCCGCATCGTCAGCCAGAACTTCAAGGCGGAGTACGAGCAGGCCTCCTCGGCGATCATCACCGCCGTGACGCGGTCGGGCACCAATGAATTCCACGGCGAAGTCTTTGGCACCTACCGCGATCAAAGCTTCGTGGCGCAGGATGAATTCGCAAAACGAAACGGCCAAGAAAAGCCAGACTTGGAAGTCCAGCAGTATGGTGCGGCTCTGGGCGGTCCGATCATTCAGGATAAGCTGCATTTCTTCGGCAGCTACGAGCACAAGCAGGAAAACCGCGCGGCTGCGGTCACGCTGGGCCGTCAGAATCCTGCCTATGTGAGCCAGTTCGGGCAGTATATCGGCACCTTCGCCACGCCTTTTGAAGAGGATCTCTACTTCGGCAAGCTGAGCTTCCAGCCCGCCGAAGGTCATTTGATCGACCTGAGCGTCACCTATAGAAACGAAGGCGACGTTCGGGATGTCGGAGAGGCCAATTCCATCGAGCGCGCCAATGGCCTGGAGCAGACGACCAAGAGCGCCAACCTGCGCTATCAGTGGCAGGGCGATGGATTCCTGAACGAGTTTGCGGTGGACTACCGCAACTACAACTACAATCCGACCGCCGCCAACTTCGATCAGGTCGGGCGCAGCTATCGTATCTTCGAGAACGGTTACGATCCCTACGGCGGGGTGACGATTCTGAACATCGGCGGATCGGGCAGCCGTCAGGACATCAGCGACAACGCCTTGACGTTCCGCAACGACCTGACCTTCAACAACATCGCGTTCAAGGGCTTCCACACGATCAAGGTCGGTGCGAAGTACAGCCACCAGAACTATAACGTGGTCAAGGAGTTCGGCCGTAATCCCGAGTTCTTCTACGACCTGGACGGCACGGCAGTGGCAGCGCCTCCGTGCCGTACCGCGTCCAGTTGGGCAACGAGTTCCCGACCGTCGATCTGACCAACAACGTCATCGGCCTGTATGTTCAGGATGACTGGGAAGTTACGGACAAGCTGGAGCTTAATCTGGGCATCCGTTGGGACTACGAGACCAACGCCGACAACAAGAAGTATGTCACCCCCGCTTCGGTCGTCGCCGGCCTGAACCAGTGGGTCGCCTCGACGGACGGCGGCAAGCCGGCCGGCTATGCGCCCAGCTGGTTCAACATCAACGACTACATCTCGACGGGCGACAATCGCGATCCGTTCAAGAACGCCTTCCAGCCGCGGATCGGCTTCTCCTACGACATCTTCGGGGACCGAAGCACGGTCATCTTCGGCGGCGCCGGTCGGTATTACGACCGGGTTCAGTTCAACTTCGCCTTCGACGAACTGGCCAAGCCGTTCGACTTTACGCAGAACGTCTTCTTCTCCACGACGGGTCGTCCGGCGGGCGTCGCCAGCGGCGCGCCTGAGGACCCCGTCCAGTGGAACGCCAACTATAATACGACGGCGGGTCTGGACGCTCTGCTGGCCAATATTCCGGCCAAGGGCGAAGCCTTCCTGCTGAAGAACGACTTCGAGCCGCCGCGCACGGATCAGTTCAACCTGGGTGTTCGTCAGCGGATCGGCGATTGGCAGACCGAGTTCACCTTGGCCTACGGCAAGACCGAGAACGAATTCACCTGGCAGTATCTGAACCGCTGCCGCGAACCTACGCGCGGCAACGACGGCGGCGGCTTCGGCGACAACGGCGGCTTCTGCGGCCCCGGCGGCAGCAACCCGTACCGCTCCTACCTGGTGTCGGATCACAGCAAGGAACGCGAGTTCACCGCTCTCTACGTCAAGCTGGACAAGCCTTACACCCGTGACGCCGGCTGGGGCCTGAACGTCGCCTACACCCTGTCCAAGGCCGAGCAGAACGGGGGCAACGACAACTTCTGCTTCGACTGCTTCTCGGTGGCGTCGTCTCCGGTTCGTCCGTCGGGCAACGACGAGCGTCATCGCATCGTCGCCAACGGGATCGTCGATTTGCCGTTCGATTTCCAGCTGTCGGGCATTCTGACCCTGGGGTCTGGCACACCCTTCGATGTGTATGATGATCGCGGCGCGAACTTCGTCTACCGTCCCTACGGCGGTCGTCCGGAGCGGGAGCAGTTCTTCCTGCCCAACGCCTTCGCCTACCGGAACCTGGATCTTCGTCTGACGAAGAACTTCGACGTTCCGGGCGCGGGTGAGCTGTCGGTCTATCTGGATGCGATCAACGTGTTCAACTTCAGCAACTACACGAACTTCGACGGCGGCACAGGTTCGGCGGCAAATCCGAACCCGAACTTTGGTCGTCCTAGCGCGGTGTTGTTCCCCACGCGGACGTTCCAGATCGGCGCGCGTTACGCCTTCTAACACCTGAGCCTGGGCCGCCTTGCGCTTGTCGTGGGGCGGCCCTTCTTTTTGTCGTGATTGCAGTAGAGTGCGCCCATGAATCGTCGAAGCTTTCTGATGCGGACAACCACCGGCGCGGCGGCTCTGGCCGCTGGATTTCCGGTGATGGCGGCGGCGCAGCAGAGGGCGACGGGGGCGGTCAATGGAACGCAGCGGCGGCCGCTGAGGCTGGACCGCGAGATCGAGGAGTTGCAGGAGCGGACCTTCCGCTGGTTCGAGAAGGTCACGGATCGGCGCACGGGTCTGACGCCGGATCGGTGGCCGACGCCGTCCTTCTGCTCGGTGGCGGCGGTGGGTTTCGCCCTGACCTGCTGGCCCGTGGGGGTCGAGCGCGGCTGGATGAGCCGGGACGAGGCGCGCGAGCGGACCCTGACCACCATCCGCTTCTTCTCCGACCTGCCGCAGGGGCCGGAGCCCACGGGCACGGCGGGCTACAAGGGCTTCTTCTATCATTTCCTGGATATGGAGACGGGGCTTCGTTACCGGACCAACGAACTGTCGACCGTGGACACGGCGCTGCTGATGGGCGGCATCCTGTTCGCCGCGCGCTATTTCAGCGGCGAACACCCGGACGAGGTCGAAATCCGGCAGAAGGCCCAGGCCCTGTACGAACGGATCGAATGGCCCTGGGCGGTCATCCGCGACAATCGCATCACCATGGGCTGGCATCCCGAGAGCGGCTTCATCCCCTCGGACTGGCACGTCTATAACGAGGGGATGCTGGTGCTGCTGCTGGCCATCGGCAGCCCGACCCATCCGGTCTCGGTCAATGTCTGGCACGAATGGGCCGCCAGCTACGACGCCAGCTGGACCGACCGCTGGGGCAGCTGGCATCTGAATTTCGCGCCCATCTTCGGGCACCAGTACAGCCATATGTTCATCGACTTCCGCGGCGTTCAGGACGCCTGGATGCGCGGGCAGACGGCGCAACTGGGCGAGTATCTGGACTATTTCGAGAACAGCCGCCGCGCGGTGTACGCCCAGCAGAAATACGCCCACGACAATCCGGGCGGCTGGGCGGGCTATTCGTCCGAAGTCTGGGGGCTGACGGCCTGCGACGGGCCGGGCGATTTCAGACAGGTCGTCGACGGCCGGGAACGCGAGTTCTTCAGCTATTCGGCGCGCGGGCCCGGCGACCGCGACGACGGCACCATCGCCCCCACGGCGGCCGCCAGCTCCATCGCCTTCGCGCCCGAGATCGTCGTGCCCTGCGTCAAGGCGATGAAGCGGAAGTACGGCGCGAGCGTCTATACCGAGTGGGGATTCCTCGACAGTTTCAATCCGACGCTGACGGTGCGCGACGGACCGTTGCAGCACGGCCGGATCGTGGAGGGCCTGGGCTGGGTCGACGGCGACTATCTGGGCATCGACCAGGGGCCGATCGTCATCATGACCGAGAACCACAGGTCCGAGTTCGTCTGGCGCCATATGCGGGGCGAGCCGAACCTGCGCCGGGCGCTGGAGATCGCGGGCTTCACCGGCGGCTGGTTGAACGGATGAATTCAGGCCCGCACAGAAGGGGGGCGCTGGCCCTGCTGGCGGGCGGGGCGACGGCGGCCTGCACCCCGCGCCGGTCCGGCGAGATCGTGCTGCGCTTCTGGGCCATGGGCAACGAGGGCGGGACCGTCGGCCAGCTGACGCCCGAGTTCGAGCGGCGCAATCCCGGCGTTCGGGTCCAGGTCCAGCCCCTGCCGTGGACGGCGGCGCATGAGAAGCTGCTGACCGCCTATGCCGGGGCCTCCCTGCCGGACGTCAGCCAGATCGGCAACACCTGGGTGGCCGAACTGACGGCCATCGGCGCCCTGTCGCCCACGCCGCCCCAGGCCGCCGACCTGCTGACCGACCAGTTTCCGGCCGTGCTGGAAACCAACGAGATCGGCGGCCGGGCCATGACGACGCCCTGGTATGTGGACACGCGGCTGCTGTTCTATCGCAGGGACCTGCTGGCGCGGGCCGGGTTCGAGGCGCCGCCCGAGACCTGGGCCGAGTGGAAGCGCGCCATGCACGGGGCGAAGCGGGCGGTGGGCGCCGGCAATTTCGCCATTCTGCTGCCGCTGAACGAGTTCGAGCAGCTTCTGACCTTCGGGCTTCAGATCGACGCGCCCCTGCTGAGGGACCAGGACACGAGGGGAAACTTCTCCAGTCCGGGCTTCGTCGCGGCCCTGGCCTTCTACAAGAGTCTGTTCGACGAGCAGTTGGCGCCCGTCGCCTCGTCCACGCAGATTTCGAACGTCTGGACCGAGTTCGCCAACGGCTATTTCAGCTTCTACTTTTCCGGTCCGTGGAGCGTGGGGGACTTCCGCAGCAAGCTGCCGGCCTCCTTCCAGCCGAACTGGGCCACGGCGGGCGTGCCGGGGCCGAACGGTCTGGGGGCCTCTGCGCCCGGCGGGTCCAGTCTGGCGGTGTTCCGGTCATCGCCCCATCAGGAGGCGGCCTGGGCCCTGGTGCGCTATCTGTCCGAGCCGCAGGTCCAGGCGCGGTTCAACCAGATCGTGGGCGATCTGCCGGCGCGCCAGAGCGCCTGGGACATCGCGGGCGTCGAACGCGACCCGATGCTGGCGCCGTTCCGGGGGCAACTGGCGCGCGCCAAGGCCGTGCCCAAGGCGCCCGAATGGGAGCGGATCGTGACCGAGATGCAGATCGTCGCCGAACGGATGGTGCGTGGGGAATACACGCCCGAGACCGCCGCCGCCGAGATCGACCGCCGTGTCGATCGGCTGCTGGAGAAACGCCGCTGGATGCTGGAACAAGGCAGGGCCGTATGACCGTCGCCGATCCCACTCTGGCCAAGGCGAGGGCGAAGGTCAGGCCGTCGCGCGGAAGCGGCGCCCGCGAGCGGGCCGCCTGGGCCTTCGTCGCCCCGGCCCTGATCGCCATCGGCCTGTTCTTCGCCATCCCGGTGATCGCCGCCCTGCTGCTCAGCCTGACCGACTTCGACATCTACGCGCTGGCGAACCTGGACAATCTGCGTTTCGTCGGCCTGCAGAACTATGAGCGGCTGCTGACCAATCCCCTGTTCTGGGGGGCGATGAAGAACACCCTGACCTTTGCGGTTCTGGGCGTGCAGGTGTCCATCGCGGCGTCCTTGCTGGCCGCTGTGATCCTGAACGCGCGGGTGGTGAGGTGGCGGCCGATCTGGCGGGTCATGTTCTTCGCCCCCTATGTCACCACCCTGGTCGCGACGGCGGTGGTGTGGCGCTATCTGCTGCACACCCGGTACGGCGTCATCAACTGGGGTCTAACGAGCATTGGCCTGCCCGCCGTGGACTGGCTGGGCGATCCGTCGACCTCCATTCCCGCCATCCTGATGTTCGTGGTCTGGAAGATATTCGGTTACAATATGCTGATCTTCCTGGCGGTGCTTCAGACCGTGCCGGACGACCTGTACGAGGCCGCGCGCATCGACGGGGCCGGGCCGTGGAAGCAGTTCCGCCATGTCACCCTGCCGGCCATAGCGCCGACCCTGCTGCTGGTCTCGATCATCTCGGTCGCCAGCTTCTTCCAGCTGTTCGCCGAACCCTATGTGATGACGCAGGGCGGGCCGGCCCAGAGCACGGTGACGGTGCTGTATTTCATGTACGAGGAAGGCTTCAAATGGTGGAACCTGGGGTCCGCCAGCGCGGTCGCCTTCATCCTGTTTCTGTGCATTCTGGCCATCACCCTGGTGCAGTTGGCGGTGGCGAAGAGGGTGGGGGCGTATCAGTGAAAATTCGCGCGATCCTGCTGAACCTCGCCGTGGCCCTGATCGCCCTGATCGTCCTGTTCCCGCTGGTCTGGATGGCGGCGGTCAGCTTCATGGCGACGGGCGAGGCGGCGACCTTTCCGCCGCCGCTGTGGCCCAGGACATGGACGCTGGAGCATTATCGCGACCTGTTCGTGAACCAGGGAATGGGCCGCTATATGTGGAACAGTTTCGCCCTGGCGACCCTGGCGACCCTTCTGGCGCTGGGGTTCACCGTGCCGGCGGGCTACGCCTTCGCCAAGCTGAGGTTCCGGGGGCGAGAGCGGCTGTTCCAACTGCTGGTCGGCGCCCTGGTGGTGCCGGCGCAGATCGGCACCCTGCCGCTGTTTCTGATGCTGAAGGGAATGGGGCTGGTGAACACCTACGCCGGGGCGCTTGTGCCCTGGCTGGCGTCGATCTTCGGCCTGTTTCTGGTGCGCCAGTATGCGCTGAGCATTCCCGACGAAATGCTGGAGGCCGCCCGCATCGACGGCGCCGGCGAGGGACAGATTTTCCGCCGTGTGGTCCTGCCCACGCTGCAGCCGATCATCGTGACCCTGGGCCTGTTCGTCTTCCTGGGCAGTTGGAACGACTTCCTGTGGCCGCTGATCATCCTGACGGACCAGTCGAACTACACCCTGCCGGTCGCGCTGGCGTCCCTGTCGCGCGAGCATGTGCAGGACGTCGAACTGATGATGGCCGGGGCGGTCGTTACGGTCGCGCCCGTACTGATCCTCTTCCTGGCCCTGCAACGCTACTACATCCGCGGCATGCTCGCGGGCAGCGTGAAGGGCTGAGTTTTCCCCTGTCCCTTTGGGACGACGACAAGGAACAGGCCCTCATGCGCCTTGCCGCCTCTGTATTCGCCATCGCTGTGGCGATCTCGACGCCCGCCTTCGCCCAGGCGACGCGGGTTCTGGACCCGATGGAGGACGCCGCCGCGTGGAAGGCGGACGCCTCCACCGACGTCTCCTCGACCGTGTCCTCGGTCGTCGGGCATGACGGGCGGGCGGTGCGGCTGACCTATGACTTCAACGGCAAGGCGGGCTACGCCTTCGCGGCGCGCGCCCTGCCGTTCGACCTGCCCGACAACTACGAGATCAGCTTCTGGGTGCGCGGCGAGGGGCCGACGAACACCTTGGAGGTCAAGTTCACCGACGCCTCGGCCGAGAACGTCTGGTGGAAGCAGACGGCCCGCTATGACTTCCCTGACGGCTGGACCCGGTTCGTCATCAAGCGGCGTCAGGTGTCCAAGGCCTGGGGCCCCAGCCCCGAGACCGAACTGCGCCGCGCCGAGCGGGTCGAGTTCGTCGTGGTGGCGGCCGAAGGCGGGCGCGGCTTCATCGACATCGACCAGCTGTCGATCCGCGAACTGCCCGTCGATCCCGCCGTGCCGCCCCAGCCCATCGCCAGCGACGGGCGGTCGCCCTCGACCGCCCCCCGCGCCGTGGATCGGGACGTCAAGACCGCCTGGACCCCGCCGGTCACGGGCGCGCCGGTCCTGACGCTGGACCTGGGGTACGAGCGGGAGTTCGGCGGCCTGACCCTGCGCTGGGGCGAACGCGGCGCGGCGAGCGACTATCGCGTCTCGGCCTCGCTGGACGGACGCGACTGGCGGCCGCTGGCGACCGTGACGGGCGGAAACGGCGGCGTCGACTGGCTGAGGACGCCAGAGGCGACGGCGCGCTGGCTGCGGCTCGAACCGTTGAAGCCGCTGGCGGCGTCGGACGTGGTCGGCTCGTCCGGCGCGGGGCAGAGGTTGGGCGCGGGCCAGGCCACGACCTTTGCGCTGGACGAGATCGAGGTCGAGCCTCTGGCGTTCGGCGCGGACGCCACGGCCTTTGTCGAGGCGGTGGCCAGGGAGAACCGGCGCGGTCTCTATCCGCGCGGCTTCACGGGCGAGCAATCCTACTGGACCTTGGTGGGGGTCGACGGGGGCGGGGAGAGCGGCCTGATCGGCGAGGACGGCGCCATCGAATTGCGTCGCGCGGGACCGAGCATCGAACCCTTCGTGGTCGACAACGGGCGGCTGATCACCTGGGCCGACGTCAATATCGAACAAGGGCTGAAGGACGGCGACCTGCCGATCCCGTCGGTGACGTGGCGCGCCGACGACTGGACGTTGAAGATCACCGCTTTTGCGGACGGCCCGCCCGATCAGGCGCAGCTTTGGGGGCGGTACGATCTGACCAATACGAGCAGCCGGCCCCGCACCCTGACCCTGGCCCTGGCCGCGCGGCCGATGCAGGTGAATGCGCCGCGTCAGTTCCTGGCCATTCCCGGCGGGGTCAGTCCGGTCGAGACGATCGCCTGGGACGGCGCCGAACTGAGGTTGAACGACGCGGTTCGCGTCCAGCCGCTGGCGACGCCCGATCATGTGGCGCTGGCGACCTTCGATGCGGGCGCCGACCCGCAATCCCTGATCCTGCCGTCGGCGCAGCGACAGGCGGCCGAGGCGGCGACGACCACCGACGCCACGGGTCTGGCCGCCGGCGCCCTGACCTATCAGGTGACGCTGCAGCCCGGCGAGACGCGCACGGTCGGCTGGGTTTCGCAACTGTCCGGCGAGGACCTGGCGCCCGAGCCGGTGGGGCAGGCGGCGGCTGTGCTGGACACCGTCGAGACGCGGCTGGCGGCCGAATGGCGGGCCAAGCTGGACCGGGTGGACCTGATCGTGCCGCCCGCCGCCCAGCGGATCGAGGACGCGCTGAAGTCCTCCCTGGCCCATATGCTGATGTCGCGTCAGGGGCCGATCCTGCAGCCCGGCACCCGCAGCTACAACCGTTCCTGGATACGCGACGGGGCCATGATGGCCGAGGGGCTGAACCGGCTGGGCATGGCCGAACATTCCGCTGATTATCTGCGCTGGTACGCCCCCTATGTGTTCGAGAACGGCAAGGTCCCGTGCTGCGTCGATGCGCGCGGCGCCGACCCGGTGCCCGAGAACGACAGCCATGGGGAGTTCGTCTTCCTGGCCGCCGAGACCTATCGCTACACCAAGGACGAGGCCCTGCTGCGTCAGGTCTGGCCCCAGGTGCAGAAGGCCGTAGCCTATATGGACGAGCTGCGCGCCTCCACCCGGACGACGGCGTTCCAGGCGACGGATCAGCGGCATCTGTACGGCCTGTTGCCGCCGACGATCAGTCATGAAGGCTATTCGGACAAGGCGGCCTATTCCTACTGGGACGATTTCTGGGGCCTGTTGGGTTACAAGGACGCGGTCTTCATCGCCGAGACGCTGGGCGACCCCGAGGCCGCCGCGCGTTACGCCGCCGCGCGCGATCAGTTCGCCGCCGACATCCGCGCCTCCATCACGGCCAGCGCGCGACATCACGGCATCGACTGGATCGCCGGGGCGGCGGATCGGGGGGATTTCGACGCCACCTCGACCACCATCGCCTTGTCGCCCGCCGGCGAAAAGGATGATCTTCCGCCCGAACTGCTGGCGCGAACCTTCGACCGGTATTGGGAAAACTTCCAGAACCGTCTGACCAACCGCACGGCGTGGAAGGACTACACCCCCTACGAATGGCGGCTGGTCGGGGCCTTCGTGCGGTTGGGCCAGAAGGATCGGGCGCTGGCGGTGCTGGACTTCCTGATGGCCGACCGGCGACCCGAGGCGTGGAACGGCTGGGCCGAAGTGGTGGGGCGCGAGAAGCGCGAGCCACGCTTCATCGGCGACATGCCCCACGCCTGGATCAGCTCGGACTACATCCGCTCTGCGCTTGACCTGTTCGCCTACGAGCGAGACCGGGATCATGCCCTGGTCCTGGCCGCAGGCGTGCCCGAAGCGTGGCTGGACACGCCGCAGGGCGTGGGCGTGCGGAACCTGCGAACGGCCTATGGGCCCTTGACCTACGCCTATCGCAGACAGGGGCGGGACCATGTGCTGACGATCCAGCCGGGCGCCGCGCCGCCGGGCGGCTTCGTCCTGCAATGGCCGGCGGGCGAGGGACGGCCCCGCACGGCGGCCATCGACGGGCGCGCGGCCGCCTGGGCGGGCGACGAGTTGAAGATTCCCGGCGATGCGCGCCGAGTCGTGCTGCGCTGAGACCTATTTGGTCGGTGTGTCGATCAGGACCGCGGGGGTGACGGGGGCGCCCGTCGCCTCGGCGATCAATTCGGCCGTGCGGGCCTCGATCACCGCTTCCAACCGCGTCATGAAGGTGGTCTTGTCCAGACCCACGGGAATAGGGTCCAGGAACTCCAGCGTCGCCGTGCCGGGGTGCTTCTCGTACTTCTCCTCGGGCCAGAACAGGCCGAGGTTGGTGGCCAGGGGCACGACCGGCATCTGAAAGTCCCGATACATGTGCCAGACGCCTGTGCGGTAACGGTATTTGCTTCCGATCGGGGCTAGATGGCCCTCCGGATAGATCAGGATCTTGCGGTTCTCGGCGCGAGCTTCGGCGGCGCGCAGGGCCAGGGCCTTTCGCGCCTCATGTCCGCCGCAGGAGTTTACGACGATGGCGCCCAGCTTTTTCAGCACCCCGCCCAGCAGGGGGAACTTCTCCAGGTGGTCGCCGGTGACGAAGGCCAGGTCGTCGAACTGGTCGTAGGCGGCGAAGCCGTCGCCCCAGCTCTGGTGCTTGGAGGCGACGATGAAGGCGCCGTCGGGCAGGCGGTCCTTTCCGACCACCCGCAGTCGAATGCCGGCGAAGATCGCCATGGCCTGCACCATTCGCTTCACATAGCGACGTATGACCCAGCCGGCCGGGCCGCGACCGGGCGCCAGGGCGGCGAAGGCGGCGGTCAGGCCGTAGCCGACCGACAGAATCCAATAGGCGATGTTGAAGGCGAGGCTGCGCATGGGCCGACTATGAGACGAAAGCGTCGCCGTGTCAGGTGGGGCCGAAGACCCGGATCAGGCGGCCCTGGTCAGGGCGCCGGCGCCGGTTACGCAGTTGCGGCCCGCGCGTTTGGAATCGTACAGCGCCACATCTGCGCGGCCCAGCAGGGAGGCCGCCGTCTCGCCCGGTTCGCGCAGGGCGAAGCCGGCCGAAATGGTCACTGTGCCCAGGTCGTCGTTGGTGGAGCGCCGACGCAGCGAACGGGCGGCGACTTCCTTGCGGATGGTTTCCAGCACGGCCGTGACCGAGCCGGTCTTTTCGCCCGGGAAGATGACGGCGAATTCCTCCCCGCCGAAGCGGGCGGCGAATCGGTCGCCGACGCAAAGACGCGACAGGACGGTGGCCACATAGCGCAGGACCTGGTCGCCGGTTTGATGGCCCCAGGTGTCGTTGAACCGTTTGAAATGGTCGATATCGAGCAGGGCCAGCGCCAGGGGGGCGGTCTCCGTCTCACTGCACAGCTCGGCCAGGCGCTCGTCGAACGCCTTGCGGTTCGACAGATTGGTCAGGGCGTCGGTCATCGCCTCGCGCCGTACCTGCTCCAGGTGGCGCTGCAGACGGGCGATCTCCTTGTTCGAGCTTTCCAGACGCTCTTCGAGAATGGCGGTTTCGCGCCGGACGCGGCGGGTGGCGTGCGACAGTCCGCCGACCAGATCCTTTATGGCGGCGGCGCCGCGCGTGGAGTCCATGGACTCGGACGCGCCGGCCAGGGTGACGCCATAGTCGGCCTGGGTCTTGTGCGCCTTGGCGATGGCGGTCTGGATGCTGGCCAGTTCGCGGTCCAGCACGGCGCCGGCGTCGCGGATTTCTTCTGAAAGTCGGCCGCGCGGCAGGTATTCGGCGGCCAGCATCTCGGATGTTTCGTCCGAGATGACGGTGCGTTCCTTCAACAGCCGTCGAATTTCGTCGCCCAGCGCCCCTTCGGGATCGCCGAGGTAATACATCCAGAGTTCAAAGTTCAGAGGCGTCGGCCAGACGCCGACCTTCTCCATCTCGGCGATGACATTGCGGGCGAGAGAATAGGCTTCGGGACCCCGAACCGCCAACTCAACCTTTACCGCCATGCGTCTCTCCCCCTGGCCTCATGTCGAAACCGTCGGGAGGAAGACTAGGGCGTGATCCGTAATGTCCGGTAAACGACCAAGGGAATCAGGCCGAAATTACCACCGGGCGACGCATGAAGGCGGGTATGTCTTCGCCAAAGCCTCTGACGCCCGAACGCTCGCGCTCCTCGGGGCGGCGCTCGCCGCGACGGTCGGACTGACGCAGGCGCGGTTCCTGATCCGCGCGGACCGGGATGGGCTTTTCGACCGTTTCGGCTGAGGAAACGACGACTTCGGGCGCGGTTTCGACGATCGCTTCGGGCTTGGCCTTGCGGCGGCTGCGCGAACGCGCGGGGACCTCAACCTCGGCGGGGTCGGCCTTGGCGGTTTCGGCAGGGGCCGCGAGCGCCGGAGCCTTGATCGGGTCGGCCGAACGGTCCCGTTCGCGCCCCGACGCGCGGTCGCGGCCGCCGCGCCTGTCGTCCCGACGCGGGCCGTCCTTGATGGCGGCGAAGTCGATGTCCAGGACCAGCTCTTCCGGGTCCTTCTTGATCAGTTTCAGCACCTTATCCAGCGACTTGTCGTCGGCGGGGGTGACGATCATGAAAGCCTGCCCCAGCTTGCCCGCGCGGCCCGTGCGACCGATGCGGTGCACATAGTCGTCGGCGTGGTGCGAGACGTCGTAGTTGAAGACGTGGCTGACGTCGGGGATGTCCAGGCCGCGTGCGGCGACGTCGGAGGCGACCAGAATCTTCAGATTGCCGGCGCGGAAGTCGGCCAGGGTCTTCATCCGGTGCGACTGGTCCAGATCGCCGTGAATGGCGGCGGCGTCGATGCCGTGCTTCTGAAGCGACTTGGCTACGATATCGACTTCGGACTTGCGGTTGCAGAAGACGATGCCGTTCTTGACGTCGGCCCGTTCGATCAGGGCGCGCAGCGCCGTGCGCTTGGCCTTGGGATCGCTGGTGGGGATGCGCACCAGATACTGGGTGATGGTGTCGGCGGTCTGTGCCGGGCGCGAGACCTCGATCCGGGTCGGATCCTTCAGGAACTGGGTCGTCAGGCGCGTGATCTCGGGTGGCATGGTGGCCGAGAAGAACAGGGTCTGGCGGCGCGGCGGCGTCAGTTTAAAGATGCGCTCGATGTCGGGAATGAAGCCCATGTCCAGCATGCGGTCGGCTTCGTCGACGACCATGATCTCTACGCCCGTCAGCAGCATCTTGCCGCGTTCGAACAGGTCCAGCAGACGGCCGGGGGTGGCGATCAGAACGTCCACGCCCTTGTTCAGGGCCGCGACCTGGTCGCCCATGGAGACGCCGCCGATCAGCAGGACCCAGCTCAGCTTGGCGCCCTTGGCGTATTTGGCGAAGCTCTCGGCGACCTGATCGGCCAGTTCGCGCGTCGGAGCCAGAACGATGGCGCGCGGCATGCGAGCGCGGGCGCGCCCGGTGGAAAGGCGCTCGATCAGGGGCAGGGTGAAGGCGGCGGTCTTGCCGGTGCCGGTCTGGGCGATGCCAAGGACGTCGCGGCCGACCAGGGCGACGGGAATGGCTTGGGCCTGGATCGGCGTGGCGGTGGTGTAGCCTGTCTCGGCGACGGCCTGAAGAAGCGTGGGCGAGAGGCCCAGTTGGGAAAATTCGGTCATGAATCCTAGGGAAAGAAAGCGTCTGCGTGCGTCTAAGCGACGGAACCGCCCCTCTTGGGCGAGCGGGCGGCGCGGATCGCAGACCTGTCCCGAGGCTGGGGCGCATATAGAAGCCCCTGCGCCAAAGTCAAGTATTTATGGTTTTCGAGGCCGCGTGGCGTGAGCGCAAACGCAAATCGCCGGGCGAACGAGCCCCGCCCGGCGATCCGATAGGCGATGGATCGGCGCTTAACGCTTGCCGAAGATCAGGTCGCCCAGCTTAGCGAAGAAGCCTTTGCTTTCTTCGGCCTTTGGCGCGGCGGCCGGGGTTTCGACCGGCTTGGGCGTTTCTGCGGGCGCGGGGGCCGGAGCCGCCGCGGGAGCAGCAGCCGCGGCGGCCACCGTCGGCTTGGGCGCTTCGACCGGAGCGGCGGCGGCCTTGGGCGCAGCCTTGGGCTTGGGTGCGGCCTTGGGGACGGCAGGCTTCGCCGCAGCGGTCTTTGCAGCGGGTTTGGCGGCAGGAGCCTTGGCGGCCGTCGCTTTGGCGGCGACCTTTGGCGCCGCAGGCTTCGCGGTTGCGGTCTTCGCCGGCGCAGCCTTGGCCGGGGCGGGTGTCTTCGCCGCCTTGGGGGCGGCAGCCTTGGCGGTCTTCGGTTCGACGGTTTTCGCCGTCGCGGGCTTCACGGCGCTCGACTTCGGCGCGGCTTTCGGCTTGGAAGCGGCGGTCGCCGGCTTTGGCGACGCAGGTTTAGACGTAGTTGGTGACTTGGCCATGTATTCCCCGACCCCTCGGTTTGATAAAAACGCGGCGGCGACGGGCGTTCAGCACCGGATCGCTACGATTCGCCATATTACCGGTGTTTGAGAAATGTCCGAGTCCGCTCTTCAGATAATCGCGCGGGGTCCGCGCGTCCCGGCCGAGACCGCCGCCGCCGCCATAGATGCAGACCCCCTGCTGGAAGGCGCGACCTATTCGATCCTTGAGGAGGACGAGGACAAGGGCGTCTGGCGCATCGACGCCTTTCCGACCACGGAAGAAGAGGCCGAAGGGATCGCCGCGACCCTGCGGGCGCACGACGGGCTGGAGGTCATGGTCGAAAAGCTGGCCGACGCCGACTGGCTGGCCATGTCGCTGTCGGGCCTGCCGCCGGTCGAGGCCGGGCGGTTCTTCGTCTATGGCGCGCACGATCAGGGAAAGGTGCCGCAGGGGCGGGTGACGCTGAAGATCGACGCCGGCGCCGCCTTTGGAACCGGCCACCACGGCACGACGGTCGGCTGCCTGGAGGCGTTCGATAATCTGTTGAAGACCGAGACGTTCGAGAAGGTGCTGGACGTCGGCTGCGGCACGGGCGTTCTGGCCATTGCGGCGGCCAAGACCGGCACGCCCATCGCGGTCGGCACCGACATCGACGAGCCGTCGGCCCGGATCGCCAACGAGAACGCCGAGATCAACGACGCCGAATGCGACTTCTATTTCGCAGACGGCCTGAGCGATCCGCGCATCGCCCAGCACCTGCCGTATGATCTGGTGTTCGCCAACATCCTGGCCGCGCCGCTGGTGGAGCTGGCGCCCGAGATCGGGGCGGCGTTGAAGCCGGGCGGTGTCGCCATCCTGTCCGGCCTGTTGCGGACGCAGGAGGAACGGGTGCTGGAAGCCTATCTGTCGCTGGGCTTTGTCGTCGAGCAGACCATTCATCATGACGCCTGGAGCGCGCTGCAACTGCGCAAGGCCGGGTAAGGAAAAGCCATGCGCCAGACGTTCGACGAGACGACCGATCCGTCCTTTGGGGCCAAGCACCTGCCGCTGCTGCGCGCAGAGATGGCCAGGCAGGGGCTGGACGGTTTCCTGATCCCGCACGAGGACGAGCATCAGAACGAATATCTGCCGGACGCGAACGAGCGTCTGGCCTGGGCGACGGGCTTTACCGGCTCGGCCGGGGCGGCGGTCGTGTTCCAGGACCGGGCCAGCATGTTCACCGACGGCCGCTACACCGTTCAGGTGAAGGCCCAGACCGATCCGGCCCTGTTCGAACGGCGCGACCTGAACGACGTCGCCGCCTATCTGGAGACGGCGGCCAAGGGGGCGGTGATCGGTTACGATCCGCGTCTGCACAGCCCCGACGCCCTGGTCGGCTTCAAGGCGGCGGCCGAGAAGGCGGGGGCGACGCTGAAGCCCGTGGACGCCAATCCGCTGGACCTGGCCTGGGGCGCGGATCGCCCGGCCCAGCCGACGGCGCCGGTCGTGCCGCACGAGGACGCCTATTCCGGCGAAAGCCATGCGGCGAAGCGGGCGCGGATCGGCAGGGCGGTGGCGGATGCGGGCGCCGACGCGGTCGTGCTGACGGCGCCGATGTCCATCGCCTGGCTGTTCAATGTGCGCGGCGGAGACGTGATCCGGTCGCCTCTGCCGATCGGGCAAGCCATCCTGGCGGCGGACGGCAAGGCGCGGCTGTTCCTGGACCCGGCCAAGGCGACGAATGCGTTGCCGGGCTGGCTGGGCGACGATGTTCGCATCGAGGCGACCGAGCAGCTTTCGGCCGCGCTGGACGGGCTGTCGGGCCAGAAGGTGATGATCGATCCGGCGCTGTCCTCGGCCTGGTATTTCGACCGGCTGGAGCAGGCGGGGGCGACGGTGGTGCGGGCGACGGACCCCTGCGCCGTGCCGCGCGCCGTCAAGAATGCGGTCGAAATCGAAGGCAGCCGTCAGGCCCATATCCGCGACGGGGCGGCGCTGAGCCGGTTCCTGCACTGGGTCGATACGGTGGCGCAGGAGACGCTGCCGGACGAGCGCGAGGTGGTCGAGACGCTGGAGCGGTTCCGCGAGGCGACCGGCGCGCTGAAGGACCTGAGCTTCGACACCATCGCCGGGGCCGGGCCGAACGGCGCCCTGCCGCATTACAAGCCGGTCGGCGCCACGATCCGCAAGGTCGAGAAGGGTTCGCTGCTGCTGGTGGACGGCGGCGGTCAGTATCTGGACGGCACGACCGACGTGACCCGCACCATGGCCATCGGCGAGCCGAGCGAGGACCAGCGCCACAAGTTCACCCTGGTTCTGAAGGCGCACGTCGCCATGGCGACGATCCGCTTCCCCGCCGGGACCAGCGGCATGGCGCTGGACGCCATCGCGCGGGCCCCGATGTGGGCGGCGGGGCTGGATTACGATCACGGCACGGGTCACGGCGTCGGCAGCTATCTGGGCGTCCACGAGGGGCCGCAGCGGATCGCGAAATGGGGTACGTCCCAGCCGCTGCTGGAAGGCATGATCCTGTCCAACGAGCCGGGCTATTATCGCGAAGGCCATTGGGGCATTCGCATCGAGACGCTGCAGGTGGTGACGCCGGCCGTGGTTCCGGAGGGCGGCGAGCGGCCGATGCACGGGTTCGAGCAGCTGACCTTCGCGCCGATCGACCGCAGGCTGATCGCGGTGGAGATGCTGACGCCGGACGAGCGGGCCTATGTCGACGCCTATCACGCCGAGACGCTGGCCAAGGTCGGGCCGTTGATGGACGGCGAGGCGCTGGACTGGCTTAAGCGGGCCTGCGCGCCGCTTTAGATTTTAGAGGGCCGGAACCCGTCGCCTCAGGTGGGTGACGGGTTCTGTCAGTTCGGCCAGCGCGGCGTTCATCGCCTCGTAGCCGGTGGCGACGGGACCGTCGTAGGTCTTCCAGTCGCGGATGTCGGTGCTGGTGATCTGAGGCAGGACCAGCACGTCGGCTCCGGCGCGCGAATGTTCCATCTCCGTGTCTGTGGTGATGGTGGCCGCGCGCATCAGGATCGAGACGATGGGCGGACCGGCCTTCCAGGCGCCCGACAGCACCCATTTCCACCAGGACGGCGGGTTCTCCAGCGCCTGGGGATCGACGCCGCGCGTCTGGGACATGTCCACGCCGATGATGGGACCGCTGTTCAGCTGGCGCATCACGCTGGTGGGGAAGTTCTTCAGCACGGCGCCGTCGACCAGCACCTGGCCGTCGATGACGACGGGCGGCAGGACGCCGGGAATGGCGATGGAGGCGCGCATGGCGCGGCGCATCAGGCCGCTGCGATGCACCTCGATCCGGCCGGAGGTCAGGTTGGACGAGACGGCGAAGAAGGGCAGAGCCAGGTCCGCCAGGTCGATGTCGCCATAGGCCCGCTGCAACAGGCCGGCGACCTTGCGCGCCCGGGTCATGGCGATGATCGGCACGGCGAGGTCCGACAGGGGATTGGACTCCACGAAGGCGCGGCGGATCTCGAAATCCAGCCGCTCATGGCTCCAGCCCAGGGCGGGGCCGGCGGCGACGACCGCGCCCATGGACGACCCGCCGGCGAAGTCGATGGGCACCTTGGCCTCTTGCAGCGCCTTGACCGCGCCGATGTGGCAGTAGGCGCGCGCCCCGCCGCCCGACAGGACCAGGCCGATGGCGGTCCCGGTCACGACGCGGGCGATGCGCTCGGCGTCGGCGGCCAGTCCTTCGACGCAGTGGAACCAGCGGTCGGGCTGTAGCGCATCCAGCCAGACGCGCGTGTTGGCCGGATGATGCATGCGCGGATCGCGCAGCAGGATCAGGTCGGTCAGACGGCGGCCCTCGCCGAAGCCCTGGCGACGCGGCACGGCGGACGGGGGCGCCAGAAGCCCGCTGCCGACGATGAACATCCGGTCCACCTGCCGCGCGCACAGGCTGGCCCAGGCGGGCTGATCCTGTTCGGCGACATAGAGGACGTAGTCGTGGTCGCCCTCCACCCGGCTGAACCATTCGGACGCCGAGGCCAGGGCCGACTGGTCGATGACCTGACAGGTGAAGCCCATGGCCTGGATGGCGGCGCCGATGCGTTCGACGAAGGCGCGGATCGGCCGCGGCCGGGCCGAGACGAAGCCGAAGACGCTGGGCTCCGACGCGCCGGCCGTGCGCTCGCGGGCGCGGTGGATCATCAGGCGCGACAGTTCGACCATCAGGTCCGGTTCGGTCCGGGCGGCCTCGAAGAAGGCTTCGCGCGGCAGGGCCAGGATCTCGCTGTCCCTCAGGGCGACGACGGTTGCGGTGTGGGGCGTGCCGGCCAGCATGGCCATTTCGCCCACCGGCTCGCCCGTCTTGACCACGCCCAGCATGTGCGGCGGTTGATCCGCCTCCATCCGAAACACGCCCAGACGACCGGAGCGGACCAGATACAGGGTGTCGGCCGGATCGCCCTCGGTGAACAGCGGCTCGCCGCCGGTCAGCGCAAACCAGCTGGCCCGGTCGACCATGCGACCTTCGAAGATGCGCGCGAGCGAGGTCGCCAGCGTGTCGGGGCGAAGCGTGGCCATGATCCGGTTGTAGGCGCGATTCTGAGGCGGGTGAATTGGGTGTTTGGACGTGCGACGGCGCCTTCGCGCAATCGCAGCGAAGTTTGGAGGGCTGGGCGGAGCGCCGGGCCTTCGCCCGGAGTGTGAGTTTACAAGTACCGTTTCGACGAAGGGTATGACGCTCCGCGCGGGTGGTTGGCCTGCAAGCTCGGGGCGTCGAGCGGTGGCGGTCTTATCGCCTAACCCCATAAGCCTGCGACGGGCGGGTCGGAGCAGCGATCCCCGATCCCCGGTGCGGCCGAGTATCCCCCTCGACCCTGCGACGCGACTGCGGACGCCGGGGCGATTCCCCGACCGATCAGCCCCGGCGCCGCGATGGAATCTCACCACCGCTCCTGTCGCCGCAAGGTCGCAGGCCAGGCGAGCCCTCCATGCGACGAAACGGGTGCATTATGGGGCCGTTTCACCCGTGGATGGGAGACGGGGGACATAAATCGACAAGCGGTTGAAATCATTGTGGAGGCGCCAGCGGCATTGCGATGGCTGGGGCGGCATCTCTTGCTTTCGTCATCCTCCGGCTCAAAGCGACCGGGGGACCCAGCGGCGCCGAAGGCGATGCGTCCGCTGAACCGACCTAAAAGCCGAATCTGCGACAGGTTCGCGCTCGCGCGCGCCGCTGGGTTCCCCGGTCTCGCTACGCTCGCCGGAGAATGACGAAAGAAGAAGCATCTTTTTGCTCGTCGGGAGACGATGCATCCGCACCTTCCCGCGTTGCCCGTGACGGCGCGGGCGGGTAGAGCGTTCGGCTTCTCCCGCCCAGCCGAAGTTTCAGACCATGCACGACATCAGAGCCATTCGCGAGAACCCGCAGGTTTACGTGGCGGGCTGGTCGTCGCGCGGGGTGGACGAGCCGGACGGGCTGGTGGCGGACATCCTGCGGCTGGACGGCGAACTGCGTCACGCCCAGACGACGGGGCAGGACGCCCTGGCCAAGCGCAATGCGGCCTCCAAGCTGATCGGCGCCGCCATGGGCAAGAAGGACATGGCCGAGGCCGACCGACTGAAGGCCGAGGTCGAGGCGCTGAAAGGCGATATCGCGGCGGCGGCCGAGGTCGAGGCGCGTGTCGGCAAGGCGCTGCGCGACCTGCTGGCGGCGCAGAAGAACCTGGCGGCCGAGGACGTGCCGGACGGCGAGGACGAGGCGGGCAATGTCGAGGTCTCGACCTGGGGCGAACCGCGTCGCACCGGTCCGGCCAAGGACCACGCCGACCTGGGCGAGGCCCTGGGGATGCTGGACTTCGAGGCGGCGGCGAAGATGTCGGGCGCGCGGTTCGCGGTGCTGAAGGGGCAGCTGGCGCGGCTGGAACGTGCCGTGGGTCAGTTCATGCTGGACCTGCAGACGGACCAGCATGGGTATCTGGAGGTGAACCCGCCGCTGCTGGTGCGCAAGGACGCTATGTTCGGCACGGGGCAGTTGCCGAAGTTTGCCGACGATCTGTTCTTTGCAACCAGCACTGTGGGTAGCGTTGATTGGAACAACGTCGGAGCGCCGCTGCGCCCTGAGTTCCTGGGAAGTCCGCTTGGCGTCTTTGAGTTTGATGCGGTCACTCAATCCAGGGATTACTTCCTTGCTGCTCTCGATGCAGAGTATGTTGATGAGCGTCGCTACCTCATCCCCACCGCCGAAGTCTCTCTGACCAATCTGGTGCGCGAGAGCATCCTGCCCGAGGACGACCTGGCGACGCCGATGCGGATGACGGCGTTGACGCCTTGCTTCCGGGCCGAGGCGGGGTCGGCGGGACGTGATACGCGCGGGCTGATCCGCCAGCACCAGTTCTCCAAGGTCGAGATGGTGTCCATCGCGCGGCCGGAGGACTCAGACGCCGAGCATGAGCGGATGACGGCGTGCGCCGAGGCGGTGCTGAAGGCGCTGGAGCTGCCGTTCCGGCGGATGCTGCTGTGCAAGGGCGACATGGGCTTTTCGGCGCAGAAGACCTTTGACTTGGAGGTCTGGCTGCCCAGCCAGGGGACCTATCGCGAGATCAGCAGCTGCTCGAACTGCGGCGACTTCCAGGCGCGGCGCATGGACGCCCGGTTCAAGCGCGCAGGCGAGAAGAAGACCGAGTTCGTCCATACGCTGAACGGCTCGGGCCTGGCGGTCGGCCGGACGCTGGTGGCGATCATGGAGAACTATCAGCAGGACGACGGACGGATCGCCGTGCCCGCCGTGCTGCGGCCCTATATGGGCGGGCTTGAGTTCGTGGGCGGAGTTTAGAGTGCGGATTCTTCTGACCAACGACGACGGGATCGAGGCCGAGGGGCTGGAATGCCTGGAGCGGATCGCGCGCTCCATCAGCGACGATGTCTGGGTGTGCGCGCCCGCCGTCGAGCAGTCGGGCAAGGGGCGGGGGATCACCCTGACCGAGCCTCTGCGGGTGCTGAACCTGGGCGAAAAGCGGTTCGCGGTGACGGGGACGCCGACCGATTGCGTCGTTCTGGCCGTCAACGACCTGATGCCGGAAAAGCCGGACCTGGTGCTGTCGGGCGTCAATCGCGGGCACAACATCGGCGAGGACGTCAGCTATTCCGGCACGGTGGCGGGTGCGCTTCAGGGCATGGCGTTCGGCATCCGCTCCATCGCCCTGAGCCAGAGCCTGGAGCGGTTCCACGACGAGGTGGTCGCGCACTGGGAGACGGCGGAGGAATTCGCGCCCGCCATCATCGCCCGGCTGCTGGAGCAGAAATGGGCGAACGGCGTGGTGATGAACCTGAACTTCCCCAACCGCCCGCCCGAGGCGGTGGAACAGGTCGAGGTGACGACCCAAGGGTTCCGCGACGTGGGCGAGATGCACGCCGTGCGCCGCACCGATCTGCGCGGCCGCGACTACTACTGGATGAGTTTCCGGGGCGAGAAGCAGGAGCATCCGCAAGGCACCGATCTGCGCGCCATCGACGAGGGGCGGATTTCGGTCACGCCCCTGCACATCGACCTGACGCATAGGGCCAGCGTCAACGACCTGAAGAAGGTGTTGGGCGGGGCGCCGCCCAAGGCGGTGAAGGCCGCATGAACCTGCACGACGACCGCGCCGGCCGCCTGATCCTGTCGTTGCGGCGGCAGGGCGTGACCGACGCGCGCGTCCTGGGGGCCATGGAGAGCGTGGACCGTTCGGTCTTCGTGCACGAGAAATTCCTGGACCAAGCCTGGGAGGACCAGGCCCTGCCCATCGATTGCGCCCAGACGATCAGCCAGCCCTATATCGTCGGCCTGATGACCCAGGCGCTGGAGGTGCAGCCGCGCCACCGGGTGCTGGAGATCGGCACGGGCAGCGGATACCAGTGCGCGGTGCTGTCGAAGCTGGCGCGCTATGTCTATTCGGTCGAACGCTATCGCAGCCTGCTGGCCGAGGCGGAGGCGCGGCTGAAGCTGCTGGGCGTGGACAACGTGATCACCCGGCACGGGGACGGCGGGCTGGGCTGGCCCGAACAGGCGCCGTTCGACCGGATCATGATCACGGCCGCCGCCCCGACCGAGCCGACCGAACTGCTGAAACAGCTGAAGCCCAACGGCGTGCTGGTGGCCCCTGTGGGGCGCACCTCGGTCCAGATCCTGCACCGCTATGTCGGCCAGGGCGACGGCGCCTTCCGCCGCGAAAGCCTGACCGAAGTGCGGTTCGTGCCCCTGGTGGAGGGGACGGCGAAGGAGGGATAAAACCTCCTTTGCGGACCACGGCGCGCGTCGCGGTCGCTGGTTGTTTGGGCCGTTAACCTTCGCGCCCCAATTCCGTGCGGTTTGCGGGGTTGGATTTCGGGCCGCGAGCGGGCAAACCGGGCGGGCGAGGATCAACCCTGAGAGGAGCGGCCGGTGGCGAGAATGTCGGGCTGGATGAGAGCGGTTCTGATCGCGGGGGCGGCGCTGAGCACGGCGGCCTGCATCACCTATCCGTCCGAACCCCGCTACTCCACGCGGCCCACGCCCGTGCCGGGCCATACGGGCCCCGCCTATCCGGCGCCGCAGGGGGGGCAGGCGCAAGGCGGCTATCCGGTCTCGGCCCCGGCCCCGGCCCCGGCGCAGACCCAGCCTTCTTCGCCGCCCGCGCCGATGGCGACCGCGCCGGTGGGTCAGATCGACGGCGGGGCCCTGCCGCCGCCGGCGACCACCCCCTATACGCCCGGTCAGCCCGCCTATGCCCCTCCGTCCAGCGTGACGCCCCCGTCGCAACCGCGTTCCACCTCGACCGTGCCAGGGGCGGCCTATGTGATTCAGGCAGGCGACACGATTTCGGGCGTCGGACGCCGGTTCCAGACGCCGGTTCAGGTCCTGATCGATCTGAACGGCCTGGGGCCGCGCGGCGCGATCACGACGGGCCAGCGAATCATCCTGCCGGAATCGGCGGTCGACACCGGGTCCGATCCCTATGCGACCGGACCTTCGCCGACGGGAGTCTATGTGCCGAACGCGGGCGTCGTGCCGCCGCCCCCGCCGCCGCCCTCGGGCAATGCGGCCCTGCCGGCCCAGACTCGACCAGCCCCGCCCCGGCCCACGGCTGTAGCGCCAGTCGCCGCGCCGACGAGCGCCGCCGGCGCCTCTGTGGGCCTGGCCTGGCCTGTGCGAGGCGACATCCTGCGCCGGTTCGGCCCGGTCGGCATGGGCGAGCGGAACAATGGCGTCAACATCGGCGCGCCTGCGGGAACCGCCGTGACCGCCTCTGCGGCCGGTCGCGTGGCCTATGTCGGCGACGACCTGGTCGGGCAGGGACTGACGGTGCTGATCGTCCACGTCGGCGGCTGGCGCACCGTCTATGGTCATCTGGGCTCTGCGACGGTGCGCGACGGCGAGGACGTGCGCGCGGGTCAGCAGATCGGCACCGTCGGCATGACCGCCGGCGACGGCCGCCCGTCGATCCATTTCGAGACCCGCCAGATGCAGGGCGACGACCCGGTCGCGGTCGATCCTTTGAGCGTATTGCCGCGATAGCGATTTCGCCGCGTTGCAATCCGCGAGACGCGGCCCTAGGTTCCGCGCCTCGTTTTAATGGGGCGCCGACGAGGGCTGTCCCCCTCGTGTTCGGAGACTTCCCATGGGCGCCCCAGCTGACGGCGGCATTATGGCCGTGATCATGCAGTTCCTGCCGATCGTCGCCATCTTCATCCTGTTCTACTTCCTGCTGATCCGTCCGCAGCAGAAGCGTGCCAAGGACCACGCCGCCGCCATCGCGGCCGTGAAGCGCGGCGACACCGTCGTCCTGGGCAGCGGCATGATCGGCAGGGTCACGCGCGTCGAGGAGGCCGAGGTCAATGTCGAGATCGCGCCCAGCGTCAATGTGCGCGTGGTCAAGGCGATGATCGCAGAGGTGCGTAACCGCACCGCCATCGCCGCCAACGACTCCAAGGCCTGAACACCGCGTATCGCTGACCGGGGACCGCCCACATGATTCAGCTCTCGCGCTGGAAAATCATTCTCGTCGTCGTTTCGGCGGTTCTCGGCTGCTTGCTGGCCTTCCCCAACCTGCTGAGCCCTGCTCAGCGCGAAGCCTTGCCCGGCTGGCTGCCGAAGAACGCGCTGAACCTGGGCCTCGACCTGCAGGGCGGCTCCTATCTGCTGCTCGAAGTCGATGTGCCGACGATGCGCGAGAAGCGCGTCACCAATCTGATCGAAGACGTGCGCGTCACCTTGAACGGCGCGGGCATCCCGACCAACGGCTTCCAGCGCGAGACGGGCGGCGTGGTCGTGACCCTGGCGAACCCGGCTCAGAGCGATGCGGCCTTCAAGGCGTTGCAGCAACTGGGCGGTCAGGCCGGCCCCGGCGCCCAGGTCGAGCGGACGGCGACCCGTCTGGGCGATAACCGCATTCGCTTCGCCTATACCGACGCCGCGCTGAACAGCATGGGCGCGACGGCCGTGGATCAGTCGATCGAGGTGGTGCGCCGCCGGATCGACAGCCTGGGCACCCGTGAACCCTCCATCACCCGCCAGGGCTCCGACCGGATCGTGGTCCAGGCGCCGGGCGAGAGCGATCCGACCAAGCTGGAAGAGGTCATCGGCCAGACGGCGCAGTTGACCTTCCAGATGGTGGACGTCGAGAACTCGGTCCAGGACGCTATGGCCGGTCGCGTGCCGCCGGGTTCCGAACTGCTGCAAGGCGAGGACGGCACCCCCTATCTGGTCAAGAAGCGTGTGCTGGTGTCGGGCGAGAACCTGACCCGCGCGGGCGTCGGCTCCGACCAGAGCGGCCGCCCGGCCATCGACTTCCGCTTCGACGGGGCCGGCGCGCGTCGGTTCGGCGAGGCGACGGCCGCCAACCTACAGAAGCCGTTCGCCATCATCCTGGACGGCAAGGTCATTTCGGCGCCGACGATCCAGAGCGCGATCACCTCGGGATCGGGTCAGATCACCGGCAACTTCACCATTCAGGAAGCCTCGACCCTGGTGAACCTGCTGAACGGGGGCGCCCTGCCGGCGCCGCTGAAGGTCGAGGAGCGTCGGACCGTGACCGCCGAACTGGGCGCGGACGCGGTCGCCGCCGGCGCCCTGTCCACCGCCGTCGGTTTCGCCATCATCGTGGTCTTCATGATCCTGGCCTACGGTTTCCTGTTCGGCGGCGTGTCCGTGGTCGGTCTGGTGCTGAACGGCGTGCTGATCGTGGCGGCCATGTCCCTGACCCAGGCCACCCTGACCCTGCCCGGCATCGCCGGTCTGATCCTGACCTTTGCGGTCGCGGTGGACGCCAACGTCCTGATCTACGAGCGGATGCGCGACGAGGCCCGGGCAGGCCGCAGCGTCGTCGCCTCGATGGACGCCGGTTTCAACAAGGCCATGGGCACCATCATCGACGCCAACCTGACCACTCTGGTCGCGGCCGGCATCATGTTCGTGTTCGGCGAAGGGCCTGTGCGCGGCTTCGCCTGGACCCTGACCATCGGCGTGTTCACTTCGGTCTTCTCGTCGGTCCTGGTCGCCCAGGTCCTGCTCGGCTACTGGCTCAAGGCGGCCAAGCCCAAAAAACTGCCGATCGCGGAGTGATGGCGATGCGTGGATGGCCCCTCATCAAACTGCTGCCGCAGAAGACGAACTTCCACTTCGTCAAATACGCCCGGTTCGCCGGCGTGCTGTCGGTGGTGCTGTGCGTCGCGGCGATCGTGTCGTGCTTCTATCCCGGCCTGAACATGGGCATCGACTTCCGGGGCGGGGCCTCGATGGAGGTGTCCAAGCCCGCCGGCCAGGTGATCGAACTGGACCGTGTGCGCGAGGCCGTGAACGGCCTGAACCTGGGCGACGTCCAGGTGCAGGGCATCGCCCGGCGCGACTCCAATGTGGACGACGGCTCGACCGCCATCCTGCGTTTCCAGGTGCCGGAAGGCCGGGATCAGACCCAGGTGGTCCAGCAGGTCGAGGGCGCCATCACCGGCGCGGTCGGTCAGGTGAACTATTCGGGCGTCAGCGTCGTCGGCTCCAAGGTGTCGGGCGAACTGTTCACCTCGGGCCTCTTGGCCCTGGGTGTCGCGATCGGCCTGATGTTCCTCTACATCTGGTTCCGGTTCGAGCCGCAGTTCGGATTCGGCGCCGTGGTCGGCCTGCTGCACGACGTGATCCTGACGTTCGGCCTGATCGTGCTGTTCAAGCTGGAGTTCAGCCTGAACATGGTCGCCGCCGTCCTGACCGTCATCGGCTATTCGATGAACGACACCGTGGTGGTGTTCGACCGCCTGCGAGAGAACCTGCGCAAGTACAAGACCATGCCGCTGCGCGACGTGATCGACCTGTCGCTGAACGAGACCCTGTCGCGGACCATCATCACCGGCGTCACCGCCGTCATGGTGCTGGCGGCCCTGGCGGTGTTCGGCGGCGAGGCCCTGTTCGGATTCTCCATCGCCCTGATGTTCGGCATCATCGTCGGCACCTATTCATCGATCTATGTCGGCGCGCCCATCATCCTGTTGTGGGGCGTCAAGCGTGGGGGCGGGGCGTCGGACGACGCCAAGCCGATCAAGCTGGGCATGGCCAGCCGACCTTGAAGAACCGTCCGGCCCTCCAAGCGTTGCGCTAATCATGACCGATAAGAGCAAGGACACGATTGGCGGACACGCGGGGGCGCATTTGAGCCACTGGCGCCAAAGCGTCATCAGCGAGCCCGGCTTCGCGGACCAGAGCGACGTCTTCTTCGCCGCCATCCAGATGACGCGGATGCCGATGATCATTTCGGATCCGCGTCAGCCGGACAATCCCATCGCCTTCGCCAACAACGCCTTCCTCGACTTGACGGGTTATGAGGAAAAGGAGGTCGTCGGTCGCAACTGCCGCTTTCTGCAAGGGCCAGGCACCGACCGCGAAACCGTCCGTGAAATGCGCGAGGCCATCGAGGCTAAACGCGCCTTGGCGGTAGAGGTGCTCAACTACCGCCGGGACGGAACGCCGTTCTGGAACGCCGTCTTCATCGGGCCGATCTTCGACGAGAAGGGCGAACTGCTCTATTTCTTCGCCAGTCAGTTGGATGTCACCCGCCGGCGTGAGAGCGAGCAGGTGTCGCGCCAGGCGCAGAAGATGGAGGCCATCGGCCAGCTGACGGCCGGCCTGGCGCACGATTTCAACAATCTTCTGCAGGTGGTCGGCGGCAGTCTGGAGCGCATCAGCGCAGCGCCCGACGATGTGGATCGGGTGAAGCGTTTCGTCGCCGTGGCCACCACGGCGGCCGAGCGCGGGGCCAAGCTGACCCAGCAGCTTCTGGCCTTCGCCCGTCGCAGCCGGCTGGAGCCGAAGGGCGTCGATCTGACCGACCTGGTCAGTTCCATCTCTGACCTCCTGGACAGCGCGGTCGGGTCGAAGATCGATCTGTCGCTGCACCTGCGCCGTCGCCTGCCGCGCGTGATGGTCGACCCGGTCCACCTTGAGATGGCCCTGCTGAACGTTCTGGTGAACGCGCGCGACGCTTCCCGCCAAGGCGGGGCCGTGACGGTCAGCACCGAGCCGCTGAGCCTGAACGGGGACGCCGCCGCGCGCCATCTGGCGCCGGGCGACTATGTCACCCTGACTGTCGCCGACCGGGGCGAAGGCATGCCCGACCATGTGCTGGCGCGGGCGACCGAACCCTTCTTCACGACCAAGCCGGCCGGGCAGGGCACCGGACTGGGCCTGGCGATGGCCCACGGATTCGCCCAGCAGTCGGGCGGACGGATGGAGATCGAGTCGGAGCCGGGCAAGGGCACGACGGTGCGCCTGATCTTCCCTGTCGCGGCCCCAGCCGACGACGATGTCCAGGCGCCGAGGGGGCGCTTCAGGCCCGACGCGGTGGACGACGACACGCCGCCGCGGATTCTGGTCGTGGACGACAACGCCGAGATCGCCGCCCTGGCCCGCGATACGCTGGTGGAGACCGGCTATGAGGTGGCGGTGGCGCTGAGCGGCGAGGAGGGGCTGGCCCTGTTCGCGGCCGCCCAGAAGGAGGGCGCGCCGTTCGACCTGGTCTTCACCGACGTGGTCATGCCCGGCGGGATGAACGGCCTGGTGTTCGCCAGCCAGATTCGGGAACGCAGCGAGACCGCCGCCGTCCTGATGACCACCGGCTACAACGATCAGATGGCGCTGGACGGGCCGCAGGCCGAGGCGATGGACGTGCTGGGCAAGCCCTATCGTCGCAACGAGTTGATCGACCGGGTCCAGACCGCCCTGAAACAAGGGCCGCGCAAGGGGCCGGGCCGCCGCACTTCCGACTTCGGAATTGCGACGGCCTGACTTTCTGTCAGCGTAGCGAGGCGGTGAAGCGCTGGATGCGCGTGCAAGCCTCTTCCAGCACGGCGTCGGAGGTGGCGTAGCTGATGCGGAAATAGGGGCTGAGACCGAACGCTTCGCCCTGGACCACGGCGACCCCTTCTGCATTCAACAGTTCGGCGGCGAAGGTGGAATCGCCGTCGATGACCACGCCGCCTTCGGTCGTCTTGCCGATCAGGCCGGCGATGGACGGATAGACGTAGAAGGCGCCTTCCGGCGTGGCGCAGGTGATGCCAGCCGCCTGGTTGAGCATCGACACGACCAGATCGCGGCGCTTTTCGAAGGCGGCCTTGCGCTGGGGGATAAAGTCCTGCAGGCCGTTCAGCGCCTCGACCGCCGCCCACTGGCTGATGCTGGTCGGGTTGGAGGTGGTTTGGCTGGCGACCTTGCGCATCAGGTCGATCAGCGGCTTGGGCCCGCCGGCGTAGCCGATGCGCCAGCCGGTCATGGCGTAGGCTTTCGACACGCCGTTCACCGTCAGGGTGCGGTCGATCAGGTCCGGCGCCACCTGGGCGATGGTTGTGTATTCGAAGTCGCCATAGACGAGGTGTTCGTACATGTCGTCGGTCAGCACCCAGACGTGGGGGTGGCGGCGCAGGACCTCGGCCAGGGCTTCCAGCTCGGCGCGGGTATAGGCGGCGCCGGTGGGGTTGGACGGGCTGTTCAGGATCAGCCACTTGGTCCTGGGCGTGATCGCCGCTTCCAGCGTGGTGGGCAGCAGTTTGAAGCCGTCCTTCTCCTCGCCGATCACGGTGACGGGTTCGCCCCCGGCCAGCAGCACCATGTCCGGATAGCTGACCCAATAGGGGGCGGGCACGATGACCTCGTCACCGGGGTTCAGGGTGGCCACCATGGCGTTGAAGATGACCGGCTTGCCGCCAGGGGCGACGTGGATTTGCGACACGTCGTAGGCCAGGCCGTTTTCGCGGGCGAACTTGGCGACAATGGCCTTCTTCAAGTCGGGCATGCCGTCGGCGTCGGTGTATTTGGTCTCGCCGCGATGGATCGCGTCGATGGCGGCCTGTTTGATGTTGTCCGGCGTGTCGAAATCGGGTTCGCCGGCGCCCAGGCCGATGACGTCGCGGCCTTCCGCTTTCAGCTTACGCGCCTGGGCGGTCACGGCGATGGTGGCCGAAGGCTTGACACGGGCGAGGGCGGAAGATTGCAGGCTGGACATCATAATCCCGTCGATTTGAAACGTTCATGCCGGGGAGGGCGGGGTTGTTTAGGCGCTGCGGCGCGCCGGGACAATGCGCTGACGCTCGCTAATGTGGGCGGCGGATGATAAGCGGCCGGTCTGATGCGCTGGATCGTCGATTTCCTGTCGAACATGGAGGCGCGCCGCTGGCGGGCGGTGCTGGCGACGGCCTTGCTGCTGGGCGCCATGATCGCCCTGTTCGCGGTGGGCAAGACCCAAATGGGACTGGAGGCCGAGGGGCGGCTGGAGGCGTGGCTGACGGGGTTTCGGCACGGGCCATGGGGACTGGTCGCGGCCATTGTGGTGTTCACCCTCTCGGCCTTTATCGGCGCGCCGCAGTTCATCCTGATCGCCGCCTGCGTGGTGGCGTTCGGCCCCTGGTTCGGCTTTCTTTACAGCTGGATCGCCACTGTGGTGTCGGCGGGCGTGACCTATTGGCTGGGACGCGGGCCGACGGCGCGGCTGCTGGAGCGGCACGGCGGTCAGACGGTCGGGCGGCTGACGCGGTTCGTCGGCAAGAACGCCTTCTACGCCAGCTTCATGATCCGAAACGTGCCGTCCGCGCCCTTCATCGTGGTCAATATGGCCTTCGGCGCGGCGCGGGCGTCGTTCATGGGCTTTCTGGGCTGGTTGCGCGCTGGGGGTCCTGCCCAAGACCGCCCTGGTGGCCTTCTTTGGCGGATCGTTCATGACGGCGGTTCGCGGCGACGGCGTCTGGACCTCGGCCATACTGGCGGGCCTGGCCCTGGCCTGGCTGGCGCTGATGTTGGGTGTTCGGGAATTGGTGAAGCGCCGCGAAGCCGCGCGCGGCGACTGATATCCGGATATCGCCTGGCCGGGTTCGTCGGTGCGGCGTGGCGCCGCGAAATTACGATATGACGAGACTGTCATCGGGGCTTGTAATCCCGTTTCCATACGGGCAAACCCCCCGCTGGTAGGCGTGGCGAAGACGATCAGGACCTGTCCGGCGTGGGGATGTCGGACAGCGGGGCGTCGCCAGGTCGACTGCGAACAAAAGACGCCCTTGGCCAGCAAGCAACGGTATCCACTCCCATGAGTTTTTCCCTTTTCGGCGCGATCTCGAACGACATCGCGATGGACCTGGGCACCGCCAACACCCTGATCTACATGAAGGGAAAGGGCATCGTTCTGAACGAGCCTTCGGTGGTGGCGCTGCGTAACGTCGGCGGACGCAAGATCGTCCACGCCGTCGGCATCGAGGCCAAGCAGATGCTGGGTCGCACCCCCGGTCACATGGAGGCGATCCGCCCCATGCGCGACGGCGTCATCGCCGACTTCGAAGTCGCCGAAGAGATGATCAAGCACTTCATCCGCAAGGTGCATAACCGCAAGGGCTTCGTGAACCCCAAGATCATCGTCTGCGTGCCGTCGGGCGCCACGGCGGTCGAGCGTCGCGCCATCAATGATTCCTGCCTGAACGCCTCGGCCCGTCGCGTGGGCCTGATCGACGAGCCGATGGCCGCCGCGATCGGCGCCGGCCTGCCGATCCACGAGCCGACCGGCTCCATGGTCGTCGACATCGGCGGCGGCACCACCGAGGTGGCCGTCCTGTCCCTGTCGGGCATCGTCTATTCGCGCTCGGTCCGCGTCGGCGGCGACAAGATGGACGACAGCATCATCAGCTACATGCGTCGCAACCATAATCTGCTGATTGGTGAAACGACCGCCGAACGCATCAAGAAGGACATCGGCACCGCCCGCATCCCGGCCGACGGCGAGGGCCTGTCGATCGAGGTCAAGGGCCGCGACCTGATGCAGGGCGTGCCGCGCGAAGTCCGCATCTCGGAACGCCAAGCGGCGGAAGCCCTTGCGGAACCCGTCACCCAGATCATCGAGGCCGTGAAGGTCGCGCTGGAAGCCACGCCGCCGGAACTGGCCGCCGACATCGCGGACAAGGGCATCATGCTGACGGGCGGCGGCGCCCTGCTGCGCGGTCTGGACGTGGAGATCCGCGACCACACCGGCCTGCCGGTTTCGGTGGCCGACGATCCGCTGTCGTGCGTGGCCATCGGCTGCGGCCGCGTGCTGGAGCATCCGCGCTGGATGAAGGGCGTGCTCGACTCGGCGCTCTAAGCCGTCGGCGGTCGGGCTTCTCCGGGCCGCGCCTCCGATCAGTCTGTCGTGATCGGGTTTCTTTCGAGGCTCGTTTTTGCGATAGGCAGGCAGAACGGCGGGCGGCGTCCCGCCGATTCCCAACCCTTTTACTGGAAGGTCGACCGTGGCGTTTCGCGACGGCCCTTTTGAAAACCTGAAGGTGCCGCTGGCGTGGGCCGCCGCGGTGGTCGCCGTCGTGGGCGTCGTCGGGGCGGGGGTGCTGCTGGCGACCGACCGCACGACGCCTGAAGGCGGCTCCAGCGTCCAGGCGGTTCGCGGCGGCGTCGAAACGGTCGTCGGGCCGGTCGGCGGCGTTCTGTCGGCGCCTGTGCGCTGGTTCGGGTCGGTCAGCGACGGTGTCGGCGGCTATTTCTTCGCCGTGTCCGAGAACCGCAGGCTGAAGGCCGAGATCGACGAACTGGAGGCCTGGAAGGCCCAGGCCATCGCCCTGAAGAACATCAATGCGCGCTATGAGGCGCTGCTGGGTCTGCGGCTGGAGCCGCCGGTGCCGACCGTGGCCGCGCGCGCCGTGCTGGAATCGCGCGGCCCCTTCAGCCGATCCAAGCTTCTGGATGTCGGCGCCGCCAAGGGCGTGCGTATCGGCAATCCCGTCGTGGACGAGCACGGCTTGGTCGGGCGCGTGACGGGCGTGACCGGCGGCGTCAGCCGCATAGTGCTGCTGTCGGATGTGGCGTCCCGCATCCCGGTCCTGATCGAGCGCACCGACGCACGGGCCGTGTTGACCGGCGACGGCAGCAACAGTCCGCGCCTGGACTTCATTCGCGGCGTCGGGGCGGTCAAGGCCGGGGATCGGGTGCTGAGCTCGGGCGACGGGGGCGGCCTGCCGCGCGGCCTGCCGGTCGGCGTCGTGGCCAAGGGGCTGGACGGCGCCTGGAGGGTCAAGCTGTTCAGCGATCGGGGCGCCATCGACTATGTGCGGGTGCTGCTGTTCCAGAATTTCGGCCAGTTGGTCGATCCCAACGCCCTGAACGCGCCGCCCCTGGCCGGTCTGAACACGGCGCCCCAGCCCACGCCCGATCAGGCCGCCGCCATCAGCGACGCGGCGGCGCGTCGCCAGGCCCAGATTCAGGCCCAGATTCAGGCCCAGATTCAGGCCCAGATTCAGGCCCAGGCGGAACGCGCCCGCGCCGCCGCCGCCGCCGCCGTTCCAACCCCCGGCCCGT
The DNA here is from genome assembly GCF_030818545.1 of Brevundimonas sp. SORGH_AS_0993. Lineage (NCBI taxonomy): Bacteria > Pseudomonadati > Pseudomonadota > Alphaproteobacteria > Caulobacterales > Caulobacteraceae > Brevundimonas > Brevundimonas sp. SORGH_AS_0993. The sequence goes on along the minus strand of NZ_JAUTAH010000001.1, from coordinate 894,312 downwards.
CTGCAGGCACGGCCGCAGCCGCGCCGCGTCCTGCCGCCCAGACGCCGTCGCCGGCCGCGCCCCAGACCCCGGCGCCGGCGCCCGACACGGAGGCGCAGCGGTGAGACGCCCTGTCGCGGTCCGCGTTGTCGGGCCTCTGGAATGGGTCGTCTATCCGTCTCTGGCCGCCATCGCCGCGACCGTGGTTCTGGCGACGCCGATCCAGCTTTTCGGCCTCAGGCTGCCGGAGCCCGTGATCCCCATGGTCCTGGCCTTCGCCTGGCCCCTGATACGGCCGTCGATGTTCGCCGCCGTGACCCTGTTCGTGGTCGGCCTGTTCCTGGACCTGTTCTGGAACGCGCCCCTGGGGCTGTGGCCGCTGTGCCTGATGGCGGTCTATGGGGGGCTGCTGATGTCGCGCAATCTGCTGGCCGGTCATGAGGGGCTGGTCCGGCTGGGCTGGTACGTCGCCTGCACCCTGGGCGCCTTCGGCCTGGCCTATGTCGTCGTCACCGCGCGAGCGGGGAATGCGCCGTCCCTGACCGCGGTTTTCGGTCAGATTGCGCCCACATTACTGCTGTATCCGCTGGCCAACTGGATGATCGAACGGTTCGACGACGGAGATATTCGGTTCCGATGAGCGGCGAACCCTCCATCTTCTTCTCGGACGTCAACGAGCGCCAGGGTTCGTTCCTGCGTCGCACCTTCGTCCTGGGCGGGGCGACGGCTCTGGGCGTGGCGGCCCTGATCGGGCGTCTGGGGCAGTTGCAGGTCGTGCAGGCCCAGGAATATGCGACCCTGTCGTCGCAGAACCAGTTCAACTTTCGCCTGGTGCCGCCGCCGCGCGGGCCTGATCAAGGATCGGAACGGCGTCGTCATCGCCGGCAACCGCCCCAGCTTCCGCGTGCTGGTGATCCGCGACGAAACCAAGGATCTGGACGAGACGCTGGACCTGCTGGGTCAACTGCTGCCCGACACTGTGGAGCGCCGCCGGGCCATCATCCGCGACGTCAACGCCTCGCCCAAGTTCAACCCCGTGCCGGTCAAGAGCGACCTGACCTGGGAAGAGTTCGCCAAGGTCAATCAATACGCCAATGAACTGCCCGGCGTGATGGTCGATATGAACGAGGCCCGCTACTACCCCTTCGGCGGAGCCTTCGCGCACGTCATCGGCTATGTGGCCAAGGTCAACGACCGCGACGTTCAGGCGATCCGCGCCAAGGGCGAGCAGCCGCCGCCGCTTTTGTTCAACCCCAGCTTCCGCATCGGCCGGCAGGGCGTGGAAAAGGCGCTGGACGTGCCTTTGCGGGGCGAGCCGGGTGGCAACCGGGTCGAGGTGGACGCCCGTGGTCGCGTGGTGGCCGAGGACGTCGGCGGCTCACGCCCGGCCGTCCCGGGCAAGGAAGTGGTCCTGACCCTGGACGCGGACGTCCAGAACCGGGCCCTGGAAGTGTTCGGCGACGAGTCCGGCGCCTGCGTGGTCATGGACGTGCGCAACGGCGACATCCTGTGCATGATGTCGGCGCCGTCTTTCGATCCCAACCTGTTCGTCGGCGGGGTGCCGTCCAAGGTCTATCGCGCCCTGGCGGACTATGAGCGCAAGCCGCTGCTGGACAAGACGATCAACGGCACCTTCGCGCCGGGCTCTACGTTCAAGCCGACCACGGCCCTGGCGCTGCTGGAGGCAGGAGTCGATCCGAAACAGACGGTCGTCTGCACCGGGGCGTTCCGCAACGGCAATCGGATTCAACGCTGCTGGGGTCGGCACGGCGTGCAGAACATGCACGACGCCATCAAGAACTCCTGCGACGTCTATTTCTACACCATGTGCAACCGCGCGGGCGTGGACAATATCCGCAAGGCGGGCCTGGCCCTAGGGTTCGAGCATATCTTCGACATCGGCGTGGATAACCAGAAGAAGGGTCTTCTGCCGTCCACCGAATGGAAGGCGCGCACCTTCCCGCGCGATCCGGTCTGGCATCCGGGCGAGACGACCTCGGTGGCGATCGGGCAGGGGGCCATCACCGTCAACGCCCTGCAACTGGCGGTCATGACCTCGCGCTTGGCCAACGGCAAGAAGGCCCTGATGCCCCGCCTGATCAAGTCGATCGGCGGGGTCGAGCAGCCCCGCGGAGACGCGGCGCCGGATTTGCCGTTCGATCCGGCCCATATCGAATATGTGCGCCAGGGGATGATCGCGGTCGCCAACGACCGATCCGGCACCGCCTATCGCCAGAGCCAGCTGGGACTGGGCGACATCCAGATGGCCGGCAAGACGGGGACGGCCCAGGTTCGCAACTATGGCTCTGGCCCGCGCAAGAGCGATGTCTGGGCCTTGAAGGATCACAACCTGTTCGTAGCCTTCGCCCCCATCGACGCACCGCGCTACGCCGTGGCGGTGATCATCGAGCACGGCGGCAAGGGCGGGGCCACCGCCGGCGCCCCGCGTGCGCGCGAGGTGATGCGCACGGTCCTGCTGAAAGATCCCGACATGCGCGCCCGCATCGAACGGCCCCCGCCGCCCGAGGCGACCGGACCCCAGATCGACGAAGGCCTGGTCGGCGCCGCGCCCGAGCCGGACGCCGTCGCGCCCTCGACGCCGGCGCCCAGTCCCGCCGCGCCGGCGACCGGGGGACCGCATCCCTATCTGTCCGAGCCGCGCGTATGACCGCCTCCGCCCTGTCGCGCCCAGGCGAGCGCGAGCGTTTTTCGACCAAGCTGGGCCAGATCGACTGGCGACTGACGGCCTTGCTGTGCATCGTCGCGGGCACCGGCGGACTGATGCTCTATTCGGTGGCCGGCGGGTCCTGGTCCCCTTGGGCGGCGAAACACATGATCCGGTTCGGCGTCTGCCTGGCGCTGATGCTGGCCCTGTCGCTGATCAACATCCGCTACTGGTTCAGCCTGGCCTATCCCATCTATGGGGTGGCGCTGGTGCTGCTGGCCTTGGTGGAGACGCCGCTGGGCTATCACGCCCTGGGCGCCACGCGCTGGCTGGACCTGGGCTTCACCCGCATCCAGCCGTCCGAGATCATGAAGATCGGCGTCGTTCTGGCCCTGGCCCGCTGGTACCACGGCGCCACGGCCAAGGAGGCCAGTTTTCACTGGAAGCTGATCGTGCCGGTGGCGATCATCGGCCTGCCCTTTCTGCTGGTCGCGCATCAGCCGGACCTGGGTTCGGCCATGCTGATCGGCCTGACCGGGGCAGCGGTGATGTTCGCGGCAGGCTTGAGCTGGCGCATCATCCTGCCGCTGGTCATTGCGGCGGCGGTGCTGGTTCCGCCCTATGTCATGTTCGGCATGCACGATTATCAGCGCCACCGGGTGCTGACCTTCCTGAACCCCGAGGCCGACATGGCCGACAAGGGGTATCAGATCGTCCAGTCCAAGATCGCCATGGGATCGGGCGGCCTCCTGGGGCGCGGCTACGGCCTGGGCAGCCAGAGCCAGCTGGAGTTCCTGCCCGAGCGTCAGACCGACTTCATCTTCTCGGCCTTTGCGGAAGAGTTCGGCTTTGTCGGCACCTTCACCCTACTGGCCTGTTACGCCGCCATCATCTTGATTTCACTAAGGATCGCTTCCCTGTCCCACAGCCATTTCGGACGGTTGGGGGCGCTGGGAGTGACGGCGACCTTCGCCCTCTATGTGCTGATCAACGGGGCCATGGTGATGGGGCTGGCGCCGGTCGTGGGTGTGCCCATGCCGATGCTGTCGAACGGCGGCACGGTGATGCTGACGGTGATGATCGGTTTCGGCCTGGTCATGGCGACCCGCGTTCACCGCTACGCCGAACTGCCCAAGGGCCACGGCCTGCTTTGAAGACGGTCTAGGCGGACGGCAGCAGGTCGGCGGCGAACCGTCGATAGCGACCGGCGCGCACGCCGTCGGTGGCCCGGGCGATGTCGGGGGCGAAATAGTGGTCCTGGGCATAGGGGGCGGCCGCCTCGCGGACGATGGCGAAGACCTGCTCCAGCGCGGGCGAACTGGTCAGGGGGCGATGGAATTCGATCCCCTGGGCGGCGGCCAGAAGCTCGATGCCCACGATCGTCGCCGTATTCTCGGCCATGTCCAGCAGGCGGCGCGCACCGTGGGTGGCCATGGAGACGTGGTCTTCCTGATTGGCGCTGGTCGGCACGGTGTCCACGCTGCACGGATGGGCGACCATGCGGTTTTCAGCCACCAGGGCCGCCGCCGTGACCTGGGCGATCATGAAGCCCGAGTTCAGGCCGCTTTCCTTGACCAGAAAGGCGGGCAGTTCGCTCATCTTCGGATCGACCAGGATCGCGGTGCGCCGTTCGGAGATATTGCCGATCTCGCACAGGGCCATGGCGATCTGATCCGCAGCGAAGGCCACGGGCTCCGCGTGGAAGTTGCCGCCGGAGATGACGTCGCCCCCAGATTCAGAATTGGCCTCGATGAAGACCAGGGGATTGTCGGTCACGGCGTTGGCCTCGCGCTCCAGGGCGGCCGCTGCGGTCGTCAGCACGTCCAGCACCGCCCCCATGACCTGGGGCTGGCAGCGCAGGGAGTAGGGGTCCTGCACCTTGGTGCAGTCGTCCCGGTGGCTGTCGCGGATGGCCGAGCCGGCCATCAGGTCGCGCAGGCGGGCGGCGACGGCGATCTGGCCCGGCTGGCCGCGCAGGGCGTGGATGCGGGCGTCGAACGGGGCGTCCGAGCCCTTCAGGGCGTCGACCGACAGGGCGCCGGCGGCGATGCCGGCGGCATAGGCGGCCTCGGCCGCGAACAGGCCGGCGAGGGCCAGGGCGGTCGAACACTGGGTGCCGTTCAGCAGGGCCAGACCCTCCTTGGGGCCCAGGGTCAGGGGCGTCAGGCCGACACGGGCCAGGGCGGTCTCGGCGTCGAGCGTCCGGCCGTCCAGCCGCGCCTCGCCGACGCCGATCAGGACGCAGGACATGTGGGCCAGGGGCGCCAGGTCGCCCGAGGCGCCGACAGATCCCTTTGACGGAATAGAGGGCAGGATGTCGGCGTCGACCAGGGCGATCAGGGCCTCCAGCGTCTCGCGCCGGACGCCGGACGCGCCCTTCGACAGGCTGGCGATCTTCAGCACCATGAGCAGGCGGGTGACGGCGTCCGGCAAAGGATCGCCCACGCCGCAGGCGTGGCTGAGCACCAGGTTCTTCTGAAGGGTTTCAAGGTCTTCCGGCGCGATGCTGGTGTTGGCCAACAGGCCGAAACCCGTGTTGACGCCATAGACGGTGCGGCCTTCGGCGACGATGGCGGCGACCGCGGCCGCGCCCCTTTCGACAGCGGACCAGGCGGCGGCGTCCAGTTCGACCGTCACCGGCCCGTCCAGAACCGCGCGGAGCTGGGCCAGGGTCAGGGGCGCGCGGCCCAGGGTCAGGGTCGTCATGGTCAAGCCTTCAGGCTGGGCAGGTTCAGATGATGCTCGCGCGCGGCGGCCTTGGCGATGTCGTAGCCGGCGTCGGCGTGGCGCATGACCCCGGTGGCGGGGTCGTTCCACAGCACGCGCTCCAGACGGACGGCGGCTTCGGGCGTGCCGTCCGCGACGATGACGACGCCTGAGTGCTGGGAATAGCCCATGCCGACCCCGCCGCCATGATGCAGGGACACCCAGCTGGCGCCGGAGGCCGTGTTCAAAAGGGCGTTCAGCAGAGGCCAGTCGGACACGGCGTCAGAGCCGTCCTGCATGGCCTCGGTCTCGCGGTTGGGGCTGGCGACCGACCCCGAATCCAGATGGTCGCGGCCGATGACGATGGGGCCGGACAGTTCGCCGGACGCCACCATCTCGTTGAACATCAGGCCCGCGCGATGGCGGTCGCCCAGGCCGATCCAGCAGATACGGGCGGGCAGGCCCTGGAAGGCGATCCGCTCGCCCGCCATGTCCAGCCAGCGGTGCAGGCCGGCGTTGTCGGGGAACAGCCGTTTCATGGCCGCGTCGGTCTTCCTGATGTCGTCCGGATCGCCGGTCAGGGCGGCCCAGCGGAACGGGCCGACGCCGCGACAAAACAGCGGGCGGATATAGGCCGGGACGAAGCCGGGGAAGGCGAAGGCGTTCGTCACCCCCTGGTCGAAGGCGACCTGGCGGATGTTGTTGCCATAGTCCGTCGTCGGCACGCCCTGCGCGTGGAAATCCAGCATGGCCTGGACGTGGACGGCCATCGACGCCCGGGCGGCGGCCTCGACGGCGGCGGGGTCGGACACGCGCCTGTCCTCCCATTCGGCGACGGTCCAGCCGGAAGGGAGGTAGCCGTTGACGGGATCGTGGGCGCTGGTCTGGTCCGTGACCAGATCGGGCCGGACGCCGCGTCGGACAAGTTCGGGTAGGAGATCGGCGGCGTTGCCCAGCAGGCCGATGGAGGTGGGCCTGCCTTCGTCGAAGGATGTCTGGAGAAGGGCCAGGGCCTCGTCCAGGGTCTCGGCCATGACATCGAGGTAGCGGGTGCGCAGACGGAACTCGATGCGGCTGCGCTGGCATTCGATGGTGATGCTCGAGGCTCCGGCCATCGCGGCGGCCAGGGGCTGGGCCCCACCCATGCCGCCCAGGCCCGCGGTCAGGATCCAGCGCCCCGACCAGTCGCCGCCATAGTGCTGGCGGCCCGCCTCCATGAAGGTCTCATAGGTCCCCTGAACGATGCCCTGGGTGCCGATGTAGATCCACGACCCGGCGGTCATCTGGCCGTACATGGCCAGACCCTTGCGATCCAGTTCGTGGAAATGCTCCCACGTCGCCCATTTGGGCACCAGGTTGGAGTTGGCGATCAGGACGCGCGGCGCCTCGGCGTGGGTGCGAAAGACGCCGACCGGCTTGCCCGACTGCACCAACAGGGTCTCGTCCTCTCCGAGCGCCGTCAGCTCGGCGACGATGCGGTCGAAGCTGGGCCAGTCGCGCGCCGCCTTGCCGATGCCGCCATAGACGACGAGGTCTTCCGGCCGCTCGGCCACCTCGGGGTCCAGATTGTTCATCAGCATCCGCAGGGCGGCCTCGGCGGCCCAGGTCTTGGCGGTCTTCTCCGGCCCGCGCGGGCTGCGGACGACGCGGCTGTTGGGGGTGTTCATCTCTGGCTCTCGGCGAAGGCGATGCAGGCGGTCAGGACGCGGCGCAGATGGTCCCGCATCGGCGCCGCGCGGTCGGGGTCATAGGGGCTGGGCCAGTTGTCCGGTGTGACCGGACCGGCCGGATCGAGGATGTAGCCCCGGTCGGCCAACTCCATCTGAATGGCGTGAACGCCCGTTTCGGGACGCCCGTAGTGGCGGGTGGTCCAGCCGCCCTTGAAGCGGCCGTTGACGATCAGGCTGTCGCCGCTGACGGCGCAGGCGGCCTCCACCGCGCGGGTCAGCCGAGGCGCGCAGGTCGTTCCGTCATTGTCGCCGATGTTGAACTGCGGCAACGCACCGTCGAACAGGCGCGGAACGACCGAACGGATCGAATGGGCGTCGTAAAGGACGACCGGGCCGCGCGCTCTCAGCCGCTCGATCTGCTCTTGAAGGGCGGCGTGGTAGGGGGCGAACCAGGCCGTGCGGCGTTCGTCGATCTCGTCCGCGTCGGGCGTCTGACCCGGATGATACAGGGGTTCGCCGTCGAAGGTTTCGGTGGGACACAGGCCGGTCGTGGTCATGCCGGGATAGAGAGAGGCGCCGGACGGATCGCGATTCACGTCGATGACGCTGCGAGACACGCCGGTGCGCACCAGGGTCGCGCCCATGTCGATGGCGAAGTCGTACAGCCGGTCCACCCACCAGTCCGCATCCTTGCGCCCCAGCCAGGGAGAGGTCATCCGCGTCTCGATGGCGGCTGGGATGTCGGTCCCGGTGTGCGGCAGACCGATCACCAGCGGCGCCGAACTTTCATGGACGGTCAGCCAGTCCTGCATCCGTTCGGTCTCCCTCGCCAAATCGATCCATCGTGGTATGTCTAGACATATTGATCGCAACGACACGGACCTGTCCAGTGACCCTTGAGCCGCAGCCTGTGGATCGCACCCTCTGGTTCGAGGCGGCCCTGACGCCGGACGGCTGGGCGCGCGACGTGCGGCTGAGCGTGGGGGGCGGCCGGATCGTGGGCCTGGAAACGGGCGCGGCGCGGGGCGCGGCGGATCAGGGCGGCGGGGTGGCCCTGCCCGGCGTCGCCAATGTGCACAGCCATGCCTTCCAGCGCGCCATGGCGGGGCTGACCGAGGCGCGCGGGCCATCGGAGGACGACTTCTGGACCTGGCGCGAGCTGATGTATCGTTTTCTGGATCGGGGCGGTCCGGAAGAGATCGAGGCCATCACGGCCCTGGCCTTCATCGAGATGCTGGAGGGCGGCTTTACGCGGGTGGCCGAGTTTCACTATCTGCATAACGATCCGGCAGGCGCGGCCTATGCCGACAGGGCCGAAATCGCCGGGCGAATCGCAGCGGCCGCGCAGGCGGCGGGCATCGCCCTGACGCTGCTGCCGGTCTTCTACGCCCACGCCGGGTTCGGCGGACAGCCGCCGTCGCACGGTCAGAGACGATTCATAAGCGACCTGGACGGGTTCGCCGACCTGGTTTCGCGGTGCCGAGCCCTGACCGGCGATCTGTCGGACGCCGTCGTGGGCGTCGCGCCCCACAGTCTGCGCGCCGTCAGCCCGGAAGAACTGGCGATGCTGCCCGCCCTGGCCGGCGACGGGCCGATCCACATCCATGTGGCCGAACAGACCAAGGAGGTCGAGGACTGCCGGGCCTGGTCGGGCGCGCGGCCGGTCGAATGGCTGCTGACGCATGCGCCGGTCGATACGCGGTGGTGCCTGATCCACGCGACCCACGTGACCGAGGCGGAATGGCGCGGGATCGCTGATCGCGGCGCCGTGGTCGGCCTGTGTCCGATCACCGAGGCCAATCTTGGCGACGGCGTCTTTCCGGCCGCGGACTATCTGCACGCGGGCGGACGCTTCGGCGTCGGCACCGATTCCAATGTTCAGATCGGGGTCGCCGAAGAATTGCGATTGCTGGAGTACAGCCAGCGTCTGGCCCGACGCGGGCGCGCGGTCATGGCCGACTCGGCGCGTTCGACGGGGCGGGCCCTGTTCGAGCGCGCCCTGGCCGGCGGGGCGCAAGCGGCCGGCGCGGCGGGCGGCCTGGCAGTGGGGGCACCGGCGGATATCGTGGTTCTGGACACCCGCGGGATCGCCTTCGCGGGCCGATCCGGCGATGCGATCCTGGACAGCTGGATCTTCGGCGCGCCGGGCGGGGCCGTCGGCTCGGTCTGGCGGGCGGGCCGGGAGGTGGTGCGGAACGGCCGTCATGTCGCCCGAGACGCCATCGAAGACCGCTATCGCCGCGCTCTGGCGACGGTTCTGGGATGAGCGCGCCGCTGCATCGGCGCATCTACGCCGACCTGGAAAGCCGAATCCTGTCGGGCGAACTGGCGCCGGGTGATCGCATTCCGTTCGAGCATGAACTGACGGCGCGTTACGGCTGTTCGCGCATGACCGTGTCCAAGGCGATCGGCGAGCTGGCTGGACGCGGGCTGGTCACGCGCCGCCGACGCGCGGGCACCTTCGTCGCCCAGCCCAAGGCCCACGCCGCCGTCCTGGCCATTCCCGACCTGCGGGCCGAGGTGCAGGCGAGGGGCCAGACCTATGGTTACGCCCTCCTGGCGCGGGTGGAGCGGGCGCCGGCCGATGCGGAGGAGGCGGAGCTGGCTGCAGGCGGTCGCCTGCTGGACCTGACCTGCCTGCACCGGGCCGATCAGGCGCCGTTCGCCCTGGAACGCCGGTTGATCGCTTTGAACGCTGCGCCCGAGGCGGCCCTGGTGGATTTCAAGGCCGTGCCGCCGGGCAGTTGGCTGCTGGAATCCGCGCCCTGGACCGAGGCCGAGAACCGCATCGCGGCCGTGGAAGCCGACGCCGCGACCGCGCGCCTGCTGGAACGGGCGCCCGGCGCCGCCTGTCTGTGCGTCGAACGCCGGACTTGGCGGGACGGGCAGGGGGTGACGCGGGTGTGGCAGACCTTCCCCGGCGACCGCTACGATCTGGTCGCCCGCTTCTCGTCCGCCCATGCTGAGGATCAAAGCCGATGAAGGCCGACCGCCTGCTGATCGACTGTCACGCCGCGACCATGACGGAGGGCGGCGCGCCTTACGGCGTCGTCGAGGACGCGGCCGTGGCCATTGCGGACGGCCGGATCGCCTGGATCGGCCCGCGCGCCGGAATGCCCGCGATGGAAGCGGCACGGACGGATCGGCTGGACGGCCGCTGGATCACGCCGGGTCTGATCGACTGCCACACCCATCTGGTCTTCGGCGGAGACCGCTCGGGCGAATTCGAACAACGGCTGGGCGGTGCGACCTATGAAGAGATCGCCCGCGCGGGCGGCGGCATCGTCTCTTCGGTCAAGGCCACACGCGCGGCGTCGGAAGAGGCGTTGTTCGCCTCGGCCATGAGCCGTCTGGAGGGGCTGAAGGCCAGCGGAGTCACGACCGTCGAGATCAAGTCCGGCTATGGTCTGGACCGCGACAGCGAGCTGAAAATGCTGCGTGTCGCCCGCCGGATCGGGCGCGAAGGCGGGGTCAGGGTCCGCACCAGCTATCTGGGCCTGCACGCCGTCCCGCCCGAGCACCGCGACGATCGCAGGGCCTATGTGGACAAGGCTGTGGACGACATCCTGCCGGAGGCCCATGCTCAGGGGCTGGTCGACGCCGTTGACGCCTATTGCGAGCCCATCGCCTTCTCGACCGAGGAGGTGTCGCGCCTGTTCGACAAGGCGAGGGCCTTGGGCCTGCCGGTCAAGCTGCATGCCGACCAGTTGTCGGACGGCGGCGGAGCGGCCCTGGCGGCGCGTTATCGGGCCCTGTCGGCCGATCATATCGAACATGCGACCGAGGCGGGCGTCGCGGCGATGGCCGCAGCGGGGGTCGCGGCGGTGCTGCTGCCCGGCGCCTACCTGATGTTGCGTGAAACCCGGACGCCGCCGATCGACCTGCTGCGTCGCCATGGCGTCAGAATGGCCGTCGCCACCGACTGCAATCCCGGCACCTCGCCCGTCGCCTCCATGACCGCCGCCCTGAACCTGGCCTGCGTTCAGTTCGGCCTGACCCCCGAAGAGGCCCTGGCTGGGGCCACGCGCGAGGCCGCGCGCGCCCTGGGCCTGTCGGAACAGGTCGGGACGCTGGAGGTCGGCAAGGCCGCCGATCTGGCGATCTGGACCATCGCCCGCCCCGCCGAACTGGCCTATTGGCTGGGCAAGCCGCTGCTGTTTCGGCGGATCACCGCAGGCGTGGACGGCGAGGCTCGGGCTTAACCCTCGGCCACGCCCAGGGCGCGCATCAGGGCGTCGCGGATGGCCGCTTCGGTGAAGGGCTTCTGAATGGTGGGGTTGCCGCGCCATTTGTCCGGCAGGCCGCTTTCGCCATAGCCGGTGGAAAAGACGAAGGGCACGCCGCGGGCCCTCAGCGCCTCTGCGACGGGGAAGACCTGACGGCCGGCGACGTTGACGTCCAGCAGGGCGGCGTCCAGATCGGCCGTGTCGCGCGCCATGACTTCGCCGTCGTCGATGTTTGACGCCGGACCGACAGGGGTGCAACCCATGTCTTCCAGAATGGTCTCCAGAAGCATGGCGACCAGGGATTCGTCCTCGACCACAAGGACGCGGCGGCCGGAGAGGGGCTGGGTCATCGGTGGACGTCCTAATGCGCGGCGCGGTCTTCTTCCGCAAAGGTTGGATGACGCCCTAAACCAGAACGAACGCCGTCGCCAGATACCGATGAATCTTTCGCGCAAACAAGCCGCTACCTGTAAAAATCGTGTGCGGTTTCGCACATTGCGCGCAGGGTCGGCCATTCAGTCGCAGAGTGTGATCCCGCACGGCATTGGCGGGCGCGTCAGATTTGGTAAGCAACGGGCATGACAATCGCAGGCGTTTTCGCCACCCTCTCGCTCATGATGGCGCCCGCAGCCGAACAGCCCACTGTCCAGATCGAACAGGGCGTCCTGATCGGGCGCGCCGAAGCCGATGTGACGGCGTTCAAGAACATCCCCTATGCCGCACCGCCGACAGGCGAGCGACGCTGGCGACCGCCGGCGGCCGCGCCCAGTTGGCGCGGGCAACGGGACGCCGGAACCCTGGGGCCGATCTGCATCCAGGCGCCGCCGGGCGGCGATCCCGGCGTCGGGCCTCTGCCGATGAGCGAGGACTGTCTGAACCTGAACGTCTGGCGGCCGACGAACACCGCCCAGCCCGCGCCGGTGATGGTGTGGATCCATGGCGGCGGCCTGGTGAACGGATCGGGCACGGCGCCGCTTTACGACGGGTCGCACCTGGCGCGGCGCGGCATGGTGGTGGTGACGCTGAACTACCGTCTGGGACGGTTGGGCTTCTTCGATCATCCTGCCCTGGCGGCCGAGCGCCCGGCGGACGAGCCGGGCGGCAACTATGGCCTGATGGACGTGATCGCGGCCCTGAAGTGGGTTCGGGCCAATATCGCGGCCTTCGGCGGCGACCCCCAGAACGTCACCGTCTTCGGCGAATCGGCCGGCGGGGCCATCGTCACCCGGCTGATGATCTCGCCGCCCGCGCGGGGTCTGTTCGACCGGGCGGTGGTGCAGTCGGGCTTGGGACGCGAACTGCAGACGCCGCTGGACGCCAAGGGACCGGGCGGGGCGCCGTCGGCGCGCGATCGGGGCTCGGTCTGGGCCTATGCGGCCGGCATGCGGACGGCGGCGGACCTGCGCGGCGCCCCGGCCGAGTTGTTCCTGACGCCGGCTCCGGTGTTCGCCAATGGCGACCTGACCCTGATCGACGGCGAGATCGTGCCCACGACGGTCGAGGCGGCATTCCGCGCCGGTCGGCAGGCGCCCGTGCCGCTGATCATCGGCACCAACAGCGCCGAGTTCTGGTGGATGCGGCCGACGGATCGCAACGGCTATGGTCTGATCGACGACGACATGACCTGGCTGGAACGCGCCGACCTCGTCCAAGCCTACGGCGGGCTGGAGGCGTTCGACAAGACCGTGATCACCGACCTGGTCTTTTCGGAACCGGCGCGCCATCTGGCGCGGCTGCACAATGCGGCGGGCAACCGGGCGTGGCTGTACCGTTTCGATGTCACTTCGCCCCAGAACCCCGAGCCGCACGGCGGAGCGACCCATGCGATCGAGCGGCCCTATGTGTTCGGCACGCTGAACACCCTGCCGTATCCGGTGGAGGAGCGTGACCGCAAGGCGTCCGAGGCGATGATGAGCTATTGGACGACCTTTGCGCGGTCGGGCGATCCCAACGGCGTCGGGCGGCCGCAATGGCCGCGCGCAAGGGGCGGGAACACCCAGTTGCTGAACTTCGGCAACGGCGGGCCCACGGTGACGGCCGTGCCGTTCAGCGCGCGGCTGGACCTGCTGGAACGTTTCCGCAAGCGGGCCCGCCCTTGAGGTCGCTTCAGGCGGCCAGATTGGCGGCGTTCTGCTTTTCCTTCAGCGTGACCAGTTCCTCGGCCATGGTCGGGTGGACGGCGCAGGTGGCGTCCCACTGAGGCTTGGTCAGGCCGGCCTTCACGGCGATGGCGGCCAGCTGGATCATCTCCGGGCTGTCTGGCCCGACGATATGAACGCCGACCACGCGCTGGGTTTCGGCGTCGACCACCAGCTTCATCAGGACCCGCTCGTCCGAGCCGGTGAAGGCGTATTTCATAGGTCGGAAGCGGGTGAGATAGACGTCCACCCCCTTGGAACAGGACCGGCGCGCCTCGGCCTCGGTCAGCCCCACCACGCCGACCGGCGGCTGGCTGAAGACCGCAGTGGCGACGGCCTCGTAGTCGAAATGCTGGGGATTGTCGCGATAGACGGTCTGGTGGAAGGCGACCGCCTCGCGGATCGCCACCGGCGTCAGGTTCATCCGGTCGGTGACGTCGCCGATGGCCCAGATGTTGTCGGCCGTGGTCCTGGAATAGGCGTCGACCTTGATCGCGCCGGCCGCATTGAGTTCGACCCCGGCGGTCTCCAGGCCCAGGTCTTTGACGTAGGGGATGCGGCCGGTGGCGAACATGACCGCGTCCGTCTCCAGCTTCATGCCGTTTTCCAGATGGTTGACCAGGCCGGTTTCGGTCTTTTCGATCTTCTCGTGCTGGCAACCCAGCACGACCTTGACGCCGCGCTTCTCGATCTCTCCGGCCAGATGCGCGCGCACGTCGTCGTCGAAGCCGCGCAGGATGTTCGGCCCGCGATAGATCAGGGTCGTCTCGACGCCCAGGCCGGCGAAGATGCCCGCGAACTCCACCGCGATATAGCCGCCGCCCGCGATCAGGATGCGCTTGGGCAGTTGCGGCAGGTGGAAGGCTTCTTCCGAAGTGATGGCGTGTTCGATGCCCGGCAGTTCTTCCGGCTTCCAGGGGCGGCCGCCGGTGGCGATCAGGATCTTTTCGGCGGTGACGGTGCGGTCCTTGCCGACAATCTCGACCGTATGGGCGTCCTTCAGCACCGCCCGGCCGTGAACCAGTTCGACCCCCGCCTTGCCCAGGTTGGCGGCGTAGAGGCCGGACAGGCGGGCGATCTCGACATCCTTGGCTTCCAGGAACCGGGGCCAGTCGAACTCGGCCTTGTCGAACGACCAGCCGTAGCCCTCGGCGATCTCCAGCGCGTGGCTGACCTCGGAGGCCATGACCATGAACTTCTTGGGCACGCAGCCGCGAATGACGCAGGTGCCGCCGACGCGGAATTCCTCGGCGATGGCGACCTTCTTGCCGTCCAGCGCGGTCAGGCGCGCCGCGCGCACCCCGCCGGACCCGGCGCCGATGACGAAGAGGTCGTAGTCGTAGTCCGCCATCTGGGTCTCCGGCGTGCGCGAAAAACAGAGTCCAAAGAGTCCGAACAGTCCGAATTCGGCGCCGACGGTCAGGTCTCAGATCGCACGGACTTAGGCGCCGGGGGCGGAACGGACAAGCGCAAGAGGCGCCTCAGGCGGCCTTTTCGCTCCACAGGTCCAGCCGGGGTTCAAGGCCGATCAGGGCCAGGCCGGCGGCGATGGATTCGAACTCCCCGCCGGTCTCGATCTTCGCGGCTCCGAACCGCTTGTGGAACAGGGCGCGCACGGCGGGGACGAAGGAGGTGCCGCCGGTCAGGAAGACGCGGTCGACGCCTTCGGGCGGCAGGCCGGCCTGATCCATGGCCCGATCCACGGCCTCGGCGATGGCGGCCAGTTCGGGCGCGATCCAGCCTTCGAACTCGGCGCGGGCCACCTCGCGCACGATCCGCACGTCGCCGGCGGCGAAGTCGAAGGTCGCCGTCTCCCGAGAAGACAGGGCGGTCTTCAGGGCCGACACGGCGCGGTAGAGGGCGTGGCCGTGGTTGTCGTCCAGGATTTCGATCAGCCGCTCGATCTTCTCGGGCTCCAGGGCGGTGCGGGCCAGGGCGCGGATGTCGCGCATGTCGCGCGAGGCGCGCAGCAGGGCCAACTGGTCCCAGCGAGCGAAGGCGGAATAGTAGCGCTGGGGGATCGGCAACTGCTTGTCCAGGGCGCGGTAGAGGCCGCCCTTGCCTAGGGCCGGCGAGACCAGATTGTCGATGATGCGATAGTCGAAGGCGTCGCCGGCCACGCCCACGCCCGACCGAGCCAGCGGGGTGGAGCGCAGGACCCCGTCCGCTTGTTCGAAGCGGATGATGGAGAAGTCGCTGGTGCCGCCCCCGAAGTCGGCGACCAGGACGGTGGCGTCTTCCTTCAACTGGCGGGCGAAATAGAAGGCGGCGCCGACCGGCTCGTGCGCGTAACGGATGTCGGTGAAGCCCAGGCGCCCGAAAGCGGTCTGATAGCGGGCCAGGGCCAGGGCCTCGTCCGGGTTGTTTCCGGCGAAGGTGACGGGACGGCCCACGACCACGCGCGGCGGCAGGTCGGACAGGTCGCCGCCGGCGTGGTGGCGCAGGCGCAGAAGGAAGGCCGACAAGAGGTCCTCGAACCGATAGCGGCGGTCGTCGATGCGGGTTTCGGTGAAGGCGGCGCTGGCGGCGAAGGTCTTGAACGACTGGATGAAGCGGGTCTCCAGCGGGTCCTCGACATAGGCCTCGATGGCCCAGGGACCGGCCTCGACCAGGCGCTCGGGCGGCTGGCCGTCGCGGCTGGGGTGGAACTGGAACGCCAGGGCCGAGCGGAAGGTGGCGCCCGCCGCGCCGAAGGTCGTCAACTGCGTCCGCCCTTCGGCGTCGGTGACGGCGACGACGGTGTTGGTCGTGCCGAAGTCGATGCCGATGGTGGTCGGCTGTGAGGTGGTCATGATGAAGTCTCGACGGGTGGAGAGCCCCGGCGCGCGGGCGCGACCGTGCGTGGGAGCCGCCTTTACAGGCTTTCGGCCGATTCATCAGGTCGAAAACGGAGCGGCGAACCCTTCAGAGACGGCGCAGGGCGTCGTAAACGTGGGTGACGGCGTCGAACCGCACGCGCGGCGGCTGGCCGGCGAAAGGCGTGGGGGCGTAGGCGGCGGACGGAACCGTCAGGGGATCGTCGATCTTGTCCGTGTTCCAGCCCAGCAGCAGCAGGCCGCCGGGACGCAGGATGCGGGCCATGGCCGCCATGGCCTGATCCTGCATTTCCGGCGAATCCGCGCCAAAGCCCAGAACGCCGTTGCAGACCACGACGTCGAAGGTCTGGTCGGCGAAGACCTGGTCGATGGCGCAGATGTCGCCGGTGCGGTGGCGGCCCGGCTGGCCCCAACGGGCGGCCTTGGGGTCGATGTCGGTGGTCCAGACCTCGGCGCCGTGGCGGGCCAGGGCGGGATAGTCGTCGCGCGTATAGGCGCGACAGCCGACCCACAGGATGCGGCCCCCGGCCTGGGTCTGGGTCTGCGCCTGAGCCTGAGCCAGGGCGGGGATATAGGTTTCGATCAGCAGCCGCCGGTCGGGCAGGGCGCGGATGCCGTCGATACGGCCACGGCCACGGCCGCGAAGCCGGCGGAACAGGCGGGAGAGGGCGGTCACGCGCTGAACCGCGCGACGCGCTGGGCCATCATTTCGGTTCTCAGACGGTCCAGTTCGTCAGCGCGCGTCTGGGGCGCATGGGTGCGGCCGACGAAGGCCTGGGCGTCCTGGGCCATGGCGATGCGGCCCGGGTGGTCGGCGACCAGGCGCAGCATGGCCTGGGCCAGGGCGTCGGCCTCTGGTGGATCGACATAGAGGGCGTGAAGGCCGCTGGCCTCGCGCAGGCCGCCACGGCCCGAAGAGATCAGGGCGGCGCCGGCGGCGTGGGCCTCCAGCGCCGTCAGGCCCATGGCCTCGGCCACGCGGGACGGCACGACGGCGATGGCCGCGCGGCGCGTAACGTCGCGCACGACGTCGAGAGGCGCTGACCTGCGGACCTCGATCCGGTCGCCGAAGCGGGAGAGGGTCTCGACATGCTGGGCGGCCCAGGCCCCGTGCTGGTCCCAGTCGCCCAGCATCAGCGCGCCGCGCCAGTCCCGATGCCGATCCAGGACCACGGCCAGGGCGGCGCAGAAGGCGTCCAGACCCTTTTCCGCCATGGCCCGTCCGGAAAATAGGATCAGCTTTTCCCGTTCGGCCGGATCGCCGCGCCAGCACGCCAGATCAATAGGGTTGCAGACGACGGAGGCGCGGTCGTCGAAGCCGGGATAGTCGGTCAGGAACTCGGTGCGGGCGGCCTGGCTGACGAAGATCAGCCGGTCGAAGCCCCGCAGGCGGCCCCGATAGCGCATCCGGTCGATCAGATGGCGGGGCGGTCGGATTCGGGTGTGGCGGTAAAGCACATGACGCGCGCCCGGCAGCCGCCTGGCGAAGTCGGCCGCACAGCCCAGGGTCTGGTGATACTCGACCAGATCGGGGTCGAAATCCTGCAAGGTCTGGAGCACGGCGCGGGAATGGTCCGCCTTGCCCAGACCCGCCGGAACCGTGATCGTCAGGTCCGGTGCGGCCGGGTTTGCGGCCCCGGCCTCGCAGATGAAGCGGGTCTCGTCGCGGAACCGGCTATGCCGGCTCAGGGTCAGGGCGACGTTCTCCATCGAATTCAGGCGGTCGCAGTCGAGACTTCCCCCGCGCGGGATGACGACCGCGATGCGCAAATCAGGCGGCCCGGCGGGTGATCGAAGTGCGCGGGTCGTTGAGGCCCAACAGGCGTCGCATCTTGTAGAGCGTCTTCAGCCCGCCCTCGACGGGAGAGCGGCGCAGGCCCTTGACGTCGATGAAGGTCAGCCGGTCGTCGCCTGAGAGGGTGTGCAGACCGTCCGCGAAACCTTCCAGCAGGCCGCCGGGCGTCAGACGGCGGACCTCTGAGGCCGAAAAGCGATCGGGTGTCAGTTCGTCGATGCGGAGCAGGCGCAGGGCCGCGCCATAGGTCGGCTGGCATTCCTGAACCGGGAGATGCAGGGCGCCGTCACGCACGAAGGCCGAACCCCCGGGCCGGGAGGACAGAAAGCCGGTCCGCACAGGATTGGCGGCGTGCGGCGTCCACGGGCCTTCCAGACGCGGGGCCCAGGCGACGTGCATTTCCCGCATGGCGCGGTCCTCGGGGCCGGGCAGGGCGTAGAACATCCACCACAGGCCGTCGTGCTTGATCACGGTCGCGTCGATGGCGGGTACGTCCATCAGCCGATGAACCGGCGTCCAGCGGTCGGGGAAGCGTTCGCACCGATAGAGGGTCAGGGCGCCGCTCTTGTAGCCTTCCGGCAGCATATAGAGCTGGCCTCCGTCCTCGATCAGACTGGGATAGGACAGGTGGAAGGGTTCGATCAACGCCTCGCCCTCGCAGACCAGCCGGTCGCCGTCATACTGGGCGTAGTGTATCTCGCCGCGACGGACGCGGTAGTCGAAATGTTCGAAAAATACCGTGGTCAGGCCGTCGCGCTCGACGCCGAAGGGATCGGCGATGAACTGGAAAGCCTTGCGCGGCGGAAGCCAGATCACCGCGTCGGCGTCGAGGGCCGACTGATCCGGGGCCCGTTCCAGAACGTGCGAGATCCGACGGCGAACGAAGCCGACGCGCCAGTCGTCATACATGGGGCGCATCCTCGACGGGCGTACAGGGCTTCGAAGCGCCGATGGGCATGGTCTTCTCTCGAAGGGCGGGGACGCGCGTCGGGCGTCTTCACTGGATAGACGGCGCCGAGGCGGGCTTGCCTCATCGATTGGCTATAGGCATGAGGTCGTCAGGCGGTTCGGCCGCTGTCCCGCGCTGTCGGCGCCGTCCTTGTCGAGAAGTTCACGGCGTCCATGCTGGTCGAAGCCTATTTCGCGCACCGGGAGGACCTGCAAAGGTTCGTCGCCGCGCGCCTGGGCCGCAGCGGGCAGGACGTGGAGGACGTGCTGCAGGACCTCTATCTCAAGGCGACAGGCATTGGGCCGGAGGTGGATGTGCGCGATCCGCGCGCCTTCCTCTATCGCCTGGCGTCCAACCTGATGATGGACCGCTGGCGCTCCGGCCGACGCGCGGCGGCGCGGGACGGGGCCTGGCGTCGGGTGGCCGCTGGCGACGGAACGGATGGAGAGGCGGACGACGCCCCTTCGGCCGAGGCGGTGGTGGCGGCCCGGCAAAGGCTGGCGCGACTGACGGCGGAAGTCGACCGTCTGCCCGAGAAGACCCGGCGCATCTTTCGGATGCACAAGTTCGAGGGGCTGAGCTATGCGGAAACCGCCGCTGCACTGGGGGTTTCCAAGAGTTCGGTGGAGAAGCACATGATGGAAGCGCTTCGGCGCCTGGCCAAGGCGGCGGGACAATGAGCTTTACTGTTGGAGGCGACGGGCCGTCGGCGACGTCCTATAATCGGGCGTCCTATTTCGCTCTCGGCGAACGACCGTGCACATGATCCCGCAGCAAGGCATCGAGGAAGAGGCGCTGGGGTGGTTCGTCCGCCTACAGGACGCCGACGCCTGCGCCGCCGACTGGGACGCCTTTTCAGCCTGGATCGCGGCCTCTCCCGACCATGCCCGAGCCTATGATCGGCTGGAGCGGCTGTGGGTCGATCTGGACGAGGCCGCGCCGCAGTCGGTGCGGATAGTGCGCCCCGCCAACGACAATGGCCTGGGCCGTCGTCGCCTCTGGGCCGCAATGGCCACGGTCGCCGCCGCCGCCGTGATCGGGATGGTCGGCTGGCCGATGTATCAGGCTCGGGATCAGCATTTCACCACCACGACCGAACCGCGCCGCATCGAACTGGCCGACGGTTCCGTGATCCGGTTGAACCGGCGGTCGGATCTGACGGTCAAGCTGACGTCGGGCGCGCGCCGGGTGTCGCTGAATGACGGGGAGGCGGCCTTCGACGTGGCCCACGACGCGGCGCGGCCCTTCACCGTCGCGGCCGGAGACAGCAGCCTGCAGGTGCTGGGCACGGCGTTCAATGTGATCAACCACGACCATCGGTTCTCGGTCGGCGTGTCGCGCGGCGTCGTCGCCGTTCGTCCTGCCGGGCGGGCGACGCCGGTGCGGCTGACGGTTGGCCAGCAGATCGAACGGGATGCGCGCGGCGCGGTTTCCCTGTCGCGGGTCGATCCGCGCCAGATTTCGGCCTGGCAGGACGGGGTGCTGCTGTACCGCGATTCTCCGCTGTCGCAGGTCGGGGCCGACCTCTCGCGCTATCTGGGCAAGTCGGTTAAGGTTTCGGCTTCGGCGCAAGAGTTGCACTTCACAGGCGCTCTGCGTCTGGGAGACGAAACGACGATGTTGAACCAACTTCAGGCGTTCGCGCCGATCGCTGTCCAGCGAACGGCCTCCGAAGTGCGCCTGACCGCGCGTGGCGAACGCTGACCGCCTTAAAGGCGGTCTTGCGGGTCCCAAGTCCCTTGCTCTGATCGCCGCCCTGGCCGGCGCGGCCTCGCCCTTGACGGCGCAGGCGGCGGGATTCGCCATGCGCGCGCCGGTCGTTCGACTGGACGTGCCGCGACAGCCCGTGCGCGACGCCCTGCTGGATCTGGCGGTGCAGGCGCGGCTGTCCCTGGGCGGCGATCTGAGCGCCTGTCGGGGACAGGCGGCGGGGGTGTCCGGGGTGATGAGCTTGGACGCCGCGCTGTCCCGGCTGCTGGCGGGCAGCGGCTGCAGCTACATCCTGCGACCGGACGGGGCGGTGATCATCCGGCGAGCCGCCCCGCCGCGCCCCGCCGAACTCCCTCGACCCGCGGCCTCGCCTCGGCCTGCGACGGCCCCCCCGCCGAGCGACACGCCGATGGTCAGCGACGTGATCGTCACCGCCCAGCGTCAGCCGCAGTCGCCCCAGGACGCGCCGGGGGCTCTGACCGCCGTTTCCGGCGCGCGCATCGTCGAGGCCGGTGGCGACAACACCGGCGACCTGAGCGGCCTGGTCGCGGGCATGACGATGACGAACCTGGGATCGGGTCGAAACAAGATCCTGTTGCGCGGGATGTCGGACGGCGCCTTCACCGGCCTGACCCAGTCGACGGTCGGCGTCTACCTGAATCGGGTGCCCCTGACCTACAATGCGCCGGACCCCGATCTGAAGCTGGTGGATGTGGACCGCGTCGAAATCCTGCGCGGGCCGCAGGGCACGCTTTACGGCACGGGGCCGATCGGCGGCGTGCTGCGCATCGTGCCGCGCGCCCCCGATCCGGATCGGGAGGCGTTGGAGGCGTTCGGGTCGATTTCCCACACGCGGTCCGGCGGGCAGAACCAGGACTATGGCCTGGTCGTCAATGCGCCGCTGCCGGACGGACGCGGCGCGGTGCGCGGCGTAGCGTATCGGGAAAAGGCCGACGGCTACATCAACGACGCCAATCTGAACCTGCGGCGGGTCAACGCCGGCGAACGGCGGGGCGGGCGTCTGGCGCTGCTGTATCGTCTGAATCCGGAATGGACGGTGACGGCCGGCACGGTCCAGCAGCGGATCGAGACCAACGACACCCACTATGTCTATCGGACCTCCCAGGGGCTGACCCGCGCCAATCTAGTGCGAGAGCCGCACGCCAACGCCCTGGCCCAGCACAATCTGACGCTGGAGGGCGCGGGCGCCTGGGGCCGGTTCGAGGCCACGGCGGCGCGGGTGGAGCACGACTTTTCCAGCCGCTACGACGCCTCCTCCGCGCTCAAGCTGTTCGGGGCGTCCAGCAACGGCATCGGCGCGCTGGACGAGGACCGCGACATCGACCTGTGGGCGGCGGACGCCGCCTATGTGTCGCCGCGCGGGCGGCGGCTGCGCTGGCTGATCGGCGGGTTCTGGTCGGAAGGCCGATCCACGACCGACACGACCATGCAGGCCCTGCTGCCCAGGCCGGTCGTACTGTATTCCGAGACGCGATCCGACCGCCGCTCCGAGGCGGCCCTGTTCGGCGAGGCGTCCTACGACCTGACGCAACGGCTGTCGGTCACTCTGGGCGCGCGCTACTATGCGATCAAATACGCTGCGGACTCCCTGGTGCAGCAGCGCGGACGCCGGCGGTCGTTCGACGGAAAGCAGGACACCGACGGCCTTTCGCCCAAGGTGGTGGTCGATTTCACCTTGAACTCCGACTGGTCCTTCTACGCCCTGGCCAGTCAGGGACACAGGGTCGGAGGATTCAACACCGCCGGGCTGATCGGCCAGACCTTCGGCGGCGGGGTGGGGCGGCCCGCGCGCCGCTACGCCGGCGACAGCTTGTGGAATTTCGAGGCCGGAGCCAAGGGGCGGCTGTGGGACGGGCGGCTGCAGACCCGTATCGCCGTTTTCCACGCGGAATGGCGCAATCTGCAGAGCGACCAGTTCCTGCCCAGCGGCCTGGCCTATGCGGTGAACGTCGGCGACGGGGCCAATACGGGCGTGGAACTGGAGGCCAATTGGCGCCCGCTGGAGGCGCTGAAGGTTCGCGCCAACGCGCTGGTGGCTGATCCCGCCATCGTGCGGCCGGGCGAGGCGTTCAACTCGCGCGGCGACGCTGGCCTGCCGGGCGTTCCCGCGGTCTCCGCCAATCTGAACGTCGCCTGGCGTCGCGCCACGCCGTGGGGGCCGGATCTCGTCGCGGCCGGACAGGTCGCCTACGTCGGCGCCTCGCGCCTGACGTTCGACGCCGCGCAGGGACACAGGATGGGCGACTATGCGACCGGGCGTGTCTCGGTCGGGCTGGAACGGACGAACTGGAGCCTCAGCCTGTTCGTCGATAACCCGATGGACACGCGCGCCAACACCTTCGCCTTTGGCGATCCGTTCCGCCTGCCCGAAGCCCGCACCATCACGCCCCTGCGCCCCCGCACCATCGGTCTGTCCCTGCGCTGGACGCCAGGGGCGGATTGAAGCGCCCGTTTCCGAAAAAAATGTCTGTTCGGGTCTTTTGAACCGAATTTACGGACCTCAAACTTTCACAAAAAACAGTCTTGCGACTTATCGGTCTTGGGTCTTATTGCGGCGGACTGGCCAAAGTCGGTCTTTCATTCTCACCTCCGTCTGCGAGACCGCCATGAACATCGGTGCATCCCGCCTCGATCGCCGCGCCGTGCTGACGGGCCTGGTCGCGGCGCCAGCCGTGCTGAGCTTCGGCCCCGCCCAGGCGGGCGGCGCCTATCTGTTTCCTCTGGGGGTCGCCAGCGGCGATCCGGCGTCCGACGGTTTCGTCATCTGGACGCGCCTGGCGGCCCGGCCCCTGGCCCCCGACGGACTGGGCGGACTGTCTCAGCCGATCCCCGTGCGATGGGAGGTGGCGGCGGACGAGGGCTTTGGTCGGATCGTGGCGTCGGGCCAGACCGTGGCGACCGCCGATTCGGCCCACAGCGTCCATGTGGAGGTCGTCGGACTGAGATCCCATCGGCCCTATTGGTATCGGTTCACGGCCCAGGGCCAGCAGAGCCCGGCGGGTCGGGCGCTGACCACGCCGGCGCCCAATGCCGCGGTCGACCGCCTGCGTCTGGCGGTGGCCTCCTGCTCGCATTGGGAGCGGGGCTATTTCAGCGCCTATGGTCATATGGCGGACGAGGCGCCGGACCTGACCCTCTTCCTGGGCGACTACATCTATGAATACAGCCTGGGACCGGATCGCGCGGCCCAGGTGGTGCGGCCCTACAATCTGGAAGAGGCGACCACTCTGGCGGGGTATCGCAACCGCTACGCCCTGCATCGCACGGACGCGAACCTGCAACGTCTGCACGCCGTCGCGCCCTGCATCGCCGTGTGGGACGACCATGAGGTTCAGGACGACTATTCCGGCATTTGGTCCAAGGTTCGCGGCGTCGCGCCCAACGACTTTCTGCAACGTCGCGCCGCCGGCTATCAGGCCTTCTACGAAGCCATGCCGATCCGTCGCACGCGCCTGGACGCCGCCCTGCGGATGCCGATCTATCGCCGGGTCCGCTACGGTGAACTGGCCGAGTTCTTCATGCTGGACGGGCGGCAGTACCGCTCGAAACAGCCGTGCAGCGACGGCGAGAACGGCGGCAAGGGTCAGGTCGTCGCCGATGCGAGTTGCTGGGACCGGCTGGACCCGTCGCGCACCTTCCTGGGATTCGAGCAGGAACGCTGGCTCTACGACGGCCTTGCGCGCGCCGACGCCCGCTGGACCATCCTGGGTCAGGATCTGGTGATGGCGGGCCTGCGTCTGTCGCGCACGCCGCAGGAGGAGCCGCGATACTGGACCGACACCTGGGACGGCTTTCCCGCCGCGCGGGATCGCCTGACCCAGGCGCTATCGACGCTGAAGCCGTCCAATCCGGTGGTGTTGAGCGGCGACTATCACTCCTTCTGGACCAACGACGTGAAGCTGGACAGCCGCGATCCGGCTTCCCCCACCGTGGCGACCGAGTTCGTCGGCACCTCCATCACCTCGACCGGCCCCGCCTATGAGGGGCTGATGGCCGTCATGCCCAACAATCCCCAGGTGAAGTTCTTCGAGAGCCGGCAGCGCGGCTATATGTTCATGGATGTGCGGGCGGATCGGATGGAGACGCGCTATCAAGTCATCAGCGACGTGCGCGATCCGCAGGCGACGGTGTCCACCCTGAAGGCATGGACCGTCGAGTCCGGCCGCCCCGGCGCCGTCGCCATCTAGATTTTCCTTTGCGTGAGTGTGTCGATGATCCGTCTGCGTCCTTCCTTTTCCGCCCTGGCTGCGGCTCTGCCCCTGGGCCTGGCCGTCCTGACCGCTGGATGCGCCGGGGGAGGACCGAAGACCGACCGGACGGTTGCTGAGACGACCTTCTGGCAAGGCTTCCGTGATCATCCGCACGGCTATCTGACGGCCGAGAACGCGCCGAACGCCGCCGACTTCCTGCCTCCGCCGCCGGCCGAGGGTTCATTGCGGGAACAGGTCGACATCGCCGCCTATCGCGCCCTGCGGGCGTTGGAGGGAAGCGAACGGTGGGCGATCGCCCGCGCCGACGCCGAAATTGAGACTCCGCGCGCGCCCCACGCCTTCGACTGCGCGCTCGGGTTCCGGTTCGAGCCTGAAAAGACGCCGACCCTGACGATGCTGCTGGGCCGGATGCTGGGCGATCTGGAGACGATTCAGACCCCGGCCAAACGCGGCTTCTTCCGCAAGCGCCCCTTCGTGGTCGAGCCGCTGCCGATCTGCATCGCGCCCGAGGCCTGGCTGGCCGCCAGCGGCTCCTATCCGTCGGGCCATTCGGCGCTAGGCTGGGCCTGGGCCCTTGTGCTGGCCGAGATGGCGCCGGACCGGGCCGACCCGATCCTGCGGCGCGGCCTGGCCTATGGCGAGAGTCGCGCGGTGTGCGGCGTGCATTACGTCAGCGACGTTGAGGCGGGCCGCATCGTCGGGGCGGCCCTGGTGGCCCGTCTGAAGGCCGATCCGGCCTTTCAGGCGGACTTCGCTCGCGCCAGGGAAGAATTCGACGCCGCCCGCGCCGCCGCCAAGGAACGGACGCCCGCCTGTGCCGCCGCCCTGACGCAGCCGATCCTGTGATGGGATAAAAGAGGCTCAGGCGGCAAGCGTCACGCTGGTCATGCTGAGGGAGCCGTGCTCGATGTGGTCCGGAGAGAAGGCGGGCTTGTCGCCAGGCAGGCGGGCGCCGAGCACATACAGCAGCGGCCAGTAATGTTCGGGACTGGGCAGCGACAGGGCGGCGGCCTGACCCTGACTGGCGTAGTCGATGGCGCGCTCGGGCGCATCGGCGACGATGGCTTCACGGATATAGTCGTTAAAGGCGACGGCCCAGGGGTAGGGCGCGCAGTTCTGGTTTTCCCAATCCATCGCCGGCAGATTGTGCACGATATTGCCGGTTCCGACGATCAGGACACCCTCGTCCCGCAGGGGCGCCAGTTTGCGTCCCACGTCGAAATGCCAGGCGGGAGGGCGGGTCATGTCCATGCTGAGCTGGACCACCGGCACGTCGGCCTCGGGATAGGCCTTTCGCAGCACAGACCATGTCCCATGATCCAGGCCCCAGCCGTCCTGGTCGAACATGACGCGGATGGGCGCCAATAGCTCGCGCACCCGCGCAGCCAACTCGGGCGCGCCCGGCGCCGGATACTGGACGTCGAACAGCGCCTGAGGAGAAGGCGCCGAAATCGTGGATGGTGCGAGGCTTGGCCATCGCGGTCACTGACGTGCCGCGCGTCTCCCAATGGGCCGAGACGCACAGGATGGCCTTCGGTTTGCCGATGGCTTTAGCGATGCCGGCCCAGGTCCGGGTGGTCGCATTGTCCTGAAGCGCGATCATGGGACTTCCGTGACCGAAGAAGACAACGGGCAGACGCGAGGTCATGAGGGGTGTTCTCGACTGTGGTGGACCCTGCCTCGTATCCGGCGGGGAGGAGACGATCTTGCGACAGGACGAACTCAGTTTTGGCGAAACCGGGCCGTCCTGGCCCCGGTGCGAGACCGCAGGCTGGACAAGCCTGCGTACGCGGGACGCCAAGACCGCGATCGGCGCCTGTTCCAGGATGGATCGTCGGCCGGTGTTCGGTCGGGATCGATGGAGCATAGCTTGGCCAAGCCCAATACCCTCATTTTCGTTGACCTGGCCTCCGACGACCCGTCGGCGGCAGGCCAATTCTATGCCGATGTGTTCGGTTGGGAAAACGACGCCCGGCCCGAAGGAATCTATCACCGCATGGTTCCCGGCGGGCATTTCACCAACCCGGACGGGGAGGCGAGCCAGATCGGAAATCTGCATCTGGGGATTTTCGACGTGGCCAATGCCCGGCCGCACCCCCTGTCCGAAGGCGTCGAGCCGCGCGTGTTGAGCCCGTCGGGCCGCAAGGCTCGGATCTGGATCCTGATCAGCGACGACGACACGCCCGAACGCATCCTGGAGGCGGCCGTCAAGCGCGGCGCCGTCGAGCTTTGGCGC
Source organism: Brevundimonas sp. SORGH_AS_0993 (assembly GCF_030818545.1). NCBI lineage: Bacteria > Pseudomonadati > Pseudomonadota > Alphaproteobacteria > Caulobacterales > Caulobacteraceae > Brevundimonas > Brevundimonas sp. SORGH_AS_0993. The sequence goes on along the minus strand of NZ_JAUTAH010000001.1, from coordinate 867,190 downwards.
AATCACTACTGGGCCGAGTTCAACGGCTACAATCACGCCTTCCGTGACCCCTGGGGGAATGAGATCATCCTGTGGGGCAAGGCCGGCCCCGACCCCAGGATTCCCGCCGACTTCACGCGCGAATAGGCGTCATGCCGGGGGCAGGTGCGAGATCCGCCCCCGGCCATGGACCAGGGGGGGCACGGAGGGGTTGCTGGCGATATGCTCCGGCCGGCCGATCAGGATGTCGTGGTCTCCCCCGGCGACACGCTCATGAAGGCGGCATTGCAGGGTGGCGGCGCAATGCCGAAGGACCGGAACGCCCGCCAGTCCCAAGTCGAAGGCGACCCCCTCGAAGCGGCTTGCCGCCTCCGCCGCCGTGCCCGACCGTGCAAAACCATAGGCGAGGTCTTCCTGACCCGCGCCCAGAATGTTGACACAGAAATGGCCGCTCTCGATCACGGCGGTCAGGGTGCGGCTGGTCCTGGCCAGACAGGCAAGCACCAGCGGCGGGGTCAGGGACAGGGAGCTGAAGGCGCTGACCGTCGTTCCGCTGAGACGCCCTTCGACATTGGTGGTTATGATCGTCACCCCCGCCGGGAAACTGGCCAGGGCGGCGCGGAAGTCGGCGGTTTCGACGCCGGACGATAGGACCATGCTGGCCGTCATGCCTCACGACGCCGGCACAGGGCCAAGGCGGCGAGGGCGTAAATGCGCGTGCAGGCGACGAGATCGTCAATCCTGGGTCGCCACCGCACCGGGCCCATCGTGACCGAGGGAATGCGGTTCAGGTTGAAGACGTTATGGTCGCGCCACATGCTGGAATAGACGGTGTTGCCGATCGGCATGGGGCCGGTTCGCACCGCTTCATGGGCCAGGTTCAGGGCCTGGCGGAGCGGTTCGACCGCAACCGGGTCGGCCTCGGCCCCGGCGCGGAACACATAGGGGCGGACCTCGCAGTCCTCGACCCCGGCGGCGCGCAGGACGGCCTTCAACTCGCGGTCGACCGCGCCGAGGGTTTGGCAGGGCCCGATATTGACGTCCAGATAGATCGAACACACTTCGCTGGAGGCGCCCATGGACTGGGGGTTTCCGCCCCGGATGGCGCAGACCTGAACCTTGGGCGTGACCACGCCACCCGCGCTTTCGTAGCGGTGCCTGGTTTCGTAATCGCGCGCCCAGGCGTTCAGCGCCTCGATCACGCCCCCCATGCGGACGATGGGATTCAGTCGCGCCGTCTGGCTCTCGTGGTCGAGAATGGGGGTGAACAACGCTTCTCCATAAAGCGTGATCTTATAGTAGGCGTAGCCGCAGGCCGCCCAGTTGACGCCGAAATCGGTGCCTTCGGCCGAGATGGCGAAATCGGGCGCCACCCCGCCGTGGGTCAACATATAGGCGGCGCCCAATTCCTTGCCCAGATTGGCGACGCCCTGGTGTTCGTCGGCAGGCTCGGGGCCGATCTCGCCCGGGCAGGCGGTCAGATAGAGCGTTCCGGCCAGCCGGAAGCCAGCCGCCTTCAGCGCCTTGGCGGCCATGATGAAACAGACCATCGGCCCACGATCGTTGCCGACGGCGTAGCCGAAGAAGACGTCGTCTTCGAGCCATGCCCGAAGCCATTGAGGATCGACGACGGTGTCGGGACGATAGGTATGGCGGTCGACCGGCTCGTAGAACGGGCTCTCTGTATCGAGGTGGCTCGAAAACAGCAGGTTGGGTCCTTCGCCCTCGCCGCCGAAGCGTCCGACCACGTTGAAGCGATCCTCGACCAGGGCGACCTTTTCGGGGGCGAAACCCTCTTCGGCCATCCAGTCATAGACATACTGGCCAGCCTCGCGTTCGCGGCGGGTCGGGCTGGGGATGTTGCAGAGTTCGAGGACGCGGCGGACCAACTCGTCCCGGTCGATCGCGGCGTCGATGGCGGCGATGTCTTCAAGGCTGAACGAGTCGAGGGAGAAGGGAAAGACGGAATCTGACATACGGTGCAAACCGACCTATTCGGCAGCGTTGATGATCGAGGCCGCGTGGCCCGGCTTTGTCGGCGCCGGGGTCGAACGATCGGCCCTGTGGCTTAGGGTCGGCTTGTGCATGAACAGGGCCGTGCTGAGGGCGACGACGGCCAGAAGTCCCGCAAAGAAGAAGAACACGGGGACGAAGGCGCCCGTCTCGTCAGCCACCCAGCCGGCGAGGATCGGACCCAGGACGGCGAAGGTTGTCGCCATGGTCGCCATGGCCACCATCTCGCCGGCGATGGCGCTGCCGAAATAGCGCAGGAGCAGGATGTGGGCGCTGAGCCAGGAAAGCCCCCAGCCGACGCCGAAGATCAGGGCGAAGACATAGGCCAGGACCGGGCTGTGGCTGAGCGAGAGCAGGAAGATCGCCGCGCTTTGAAGCAGCAGGCCGCCGACCAGAAGGCCCTTGGGATTGGTCTTTTCGCTGAGGGCGCCGGTGACGCCCTTGGCCAGGGTTCCGGTCAGAGCCAATAGGCTCATGGCGATGGCGCCGGGCGCACTACCGCCGCCAAGACTGGCCACATGCGTCACCAGAACCGAATGCATCGTCGTGACGACCGTCTGAACCACGATCATGGCCAGGGCCAGAAACAGGAAGGCGCGGCTGCGAAGGGCGGCGGAGACGGTCCAGTCGATCGGCGACTCGACTTCGATGCCGCCTGATCCCGCGGCCTTGACCTGATCGGTGGTCTCGACCTTCACCGCATCGCGCACGCAGATCAGGCAGACCAGGCCGACAACGGCCGCCGCCCCCGCCATGACCATCCAGTGAAGGCGCCAGCTTCCGGTCAGGCCGACGACGGCGCCGACGATCAGGGGACCGACCACGCCCCCGAAGGCGCCCGCCATGAAGTAGAAGCCGACCCAGCGCGCCGCCGTCTTGGGAAACCAGGTCGCCAGCAGATAGACGGCCGGCGCAGGAGCGATCAGCGAAAACCCGATGCCCATCAGGCTCGTCGCTAGGAAGAACAGATAGATGTGCTGGATGATCGAGGCCAGGCCAAAGCCGGCCGCCAGCACCATGCCGCCCAGGAACATGGTCCAGCGCGATCCGAACCACTTCATCAGAAGGGGAGGAAGCGGGCTGCTGAGGCCGCAGGCCAGGCCCAGGCAAGCAAAGCTGAGGCCCGCCGCCGCCTGGGACCAATGCAACTCTCCGACCATGGTGTAGAGCACATAGCCCAGCGAGGTGAAGGTGGTTGCCGTGATGAAGAAGAACCCCAACGACGCCGCAAACATGACCAGATACTTGCGTGGCATTCTCGCTCCTTTGTTGCAAGCGACAGATGGAATATCGGGCGCGACCAGATCGTCGGGGCAAGACGGCCCCGGGGTGAGAGCGGAAGTGTCTCGCGTCCCCGACGAAATCGCTTGATCCGCAGCGCCTGTTGATTTGCGACTGGGCGCACAGGAACGCCGGCGCCGATATGGAATCAGGTCCAGACGGCGATCACGTCTTCGGTCCGGACGGGCAGGGCGAAATGCATCGCCATGACGCCCATCGCCGCTCGGTGAACCCTCTCGTCATAGGCGGCGCAGGCGTCGTCCACCACGAACACGTTGAACTGGTGGTGAAATGCGTCGCGGGCCGTGGAGTCGACGCAGCAATCGGTCGTAAAACCAGCGATCACCAATGTGTCGATGCCGCGGGCGCGGAGTTGAAGGTTCAGATCGGTGCCCGAGAAGCTTGAGTAGAGAAGCTTTTCGATGTGGATGTCGCCGTCCTGGGGCTGGATCGTCGGATGATAGTCTGCGCCCCATTCGCCTGCGCGGCAGAGTTCCAGCGCATCGTCCGGATAGCCCCGCCGCTGCATCAGCAGTTTCATCGCCTGACTGTCGCTTTTCTCGCGGGTGACGACCCGGACGAGCACGATGGGAAGCTCGACCTCGCGCGCCTTCGCTATCAGGCTCTTGATGCGATCAAGCGCCGGCTGCAGGGGCGTCATGTCCAGTCCTGCCCGGCCCAGCACGCCATCCTGGGCGACGAAATCGTTCTGGACGTCGATGATGACCAGGGCCGTGCTGGCCGGCGGCAGCATGGGTTTCAGGTCGGCGGCGGCGACTGGGCTCAGGGCGAAGGGGTCGGACATCACCTGGCTCACGCTGCAGCGCGTTCGGGAAACCGGGCGCGAAGCACGGGCAGGATCTTCTCGGCGAAGACAGGCAGCCCTTCCAGATAGTCCGGAAAGATCAGCATCAGCCCGTCCAGATCGGCCGCATCCAGCAGGGTGGTCAGCTTCTCGGTGATGGTCTCGGCCGAACCGACCGCGTGTTCGCTGATGAAGCCGCTGCGCGCCTTCTGCACGAAGACATTTTCCTTTCCGACTTCGAGATCGAGGAAGCCATAGGCCCGCATCATGCCGTGAAGGGCGCCCTCGTCGAACCCGGCGCGATAGCTTTCAGCCGTCGCCGCCGCGGCCTCGTCGGTGTCGCCGATCACCAAATTGATCATGGAGTAGGTCTTGATGGTCTTCCCGACATCGCGGGCCATCTGTTTGGCCTTGCGGCTGTTGGCGGCCAGTTCCTCGACCGTGGCGCCGCCCAGGAAGATGGCGTCCATCTCCTCGATGGAGAATTTCATCCCCCGCGACGAGGTGCCGGCGCAGACGAGGAAGGGGCGCGGATCGCTGAGCGGCTTGGGATCGCACTGGCAATCCTTGAGCTGGAAATACGGGCCGTCGTGGGTCACGCTGGGTTCGGACCACAGCCGTTTGATGACGTGGACCCACTCCTCGGCGAAGGCGTATCGGTCGTCGTGGTCCAGGTCGTCGCGCCAGGCGCCCATCTGTTCGAACTCGTTCTTGAACGAGCCGCTGACCACGTTCAGACCGGCGCGCCCGCCGCTGACGTGATCGAGCGTGGTCATCATCTTGGCCGTGACGGCGGGGTTCTGAAGCAGGGTGTGAACCGTGGCCCAGACCTTGACCCTGCTGGTGACGGCCGCCAGGGCGGCCATCAGGATCTGGGACTCCATCGAATAACGCCAGTGTTCGGTCGCGCCGCCGAAACCGCGCAGCTTGGACATGGCCATGATGAAATCGAGGCCGTGCCGTTCGGCCAGTTCCGCGACCTTGCGGTTGTAGGCGTAGGAGCCGTCCAGCTTTGGCGTCGAGGACGAGATGATCCAGCCGCCGTTGGCGATCGGCATGAAGACGCCAATGTCTTTTCCGCCAAAGTCGGAGGGCAGGTGAGAAGCGATCTTGGTAATGGCAGATATCCGGAATGGGCGCCCGCGGTCGGCCATCCCGGATGTCGGTTACGGGCGGCGTTCAGGGCGGCGGTGAGAAGTTGGGCGTCCCCGACCTCTGTGTCGGGGGATTCGCAGTTGTCTCGTTCGCCAAAGCCGCCTGTCCAGGCTAGGCCCAGACTACCGGCTTATCCATCGGCACGCTCCCAAGCGTTCGGATAATGATGTCCGTTGATAGGCTGCACATTCATGCCGCTCTTGACGTCAGGCGTCCGAATTTTTGTCGCGGGTTTCGGCGCCGATCATGTTCAAGACGGTCGCGGTGTCGGCGACGTCGGCGAACATCAGCCGCAGATTGAGCAGCGAGGCATTGTGCTCGGCGTCGGTCATCGCGGCCATGGCATCCGACACCACCAGCACCTTGAAGCCGGACATGAAGGCGTCGCGCGCGCTGCTCTCGCAACAGCAGTTGGTCAGGGTTCCGACGATGACCAGGGTATCTATGTCTCTTGCCTTCAGTTGCGGTCCGAGGTCTGACGACTGCGGCAGAAAGGCGCTGTAGCGATATTTGTCGATCAACAGGTCGTCTGGACCTGGCCCCATGGCGGGATGCAGGGCGTGGCTGGCGCTACCGCTGGTCAGAGCGGCCTTAGCCATACTGACGAAAGGATCGTTCGCCATCGCCTGCCAATGGGGATCGGCTCTTCCGAGCGTGTCGTCGACCGTCTGTCGGGTCCAGGCCACGACCGAGCCTGCGGCCCTGAAGGCAGAAGCCAGGCGGTTGACGGGCTCGATGATGTCCATCGCATGAGGGTTGGCGAACACTTCGCCCGGCGCCAGGAAGGCGCTCTGCATGTCGATGACGATCAGTGCTGTCCGGGCGGGCGCCAGCCTTGCGATATTGTTGGTCAAGGCGCCGCGTAGGACGGCCCAGGCTGGAAGATCGACGGCATGCACGGGTCTTTCCTGACCTCATTCGGCGGCGACGACGGTTTCGAAGTCGGTCGCCGTCGAGACGGCTTCCCAGCGGTCGACCTCCGATAATTGGGCCGAGATCTTGTCTTTGAGATAGGAAACGGCGTCGGACCCGAGCAGCAGACGCAAGGGCGGATGCTCGGCCTCCAGCGCCGTCAGGATCGCCTGGGCGGCCAGGGCGGGATCGCCGCGTTCTTGCCCCGCGTGACTGTGGAGGATGGCCTTGCAGTCGGACAAGACCGTGCCGTCATAGTCTGCGATCGGGCTGGACGCCTCGACACGCGAACGTCCGGCGAAATCGGTGCGGAAGCCGCCGGGCTCGACCATCATGACGCCTATGCCGAACGGCGCGACTTCCTGGGCCAGGGTCTCGGTGATGCCTTCAAGGGCGAATTTGCTGCCGGAATAGACGCCCAGGCCGGGCCAGCCGACCAGGCCCGACACCGAGGTGACGTTGACGATGGTTCCGGATCGACGCGCGCGCATGGCGGGCAGGACAGCCTGCATGACCGTGACCGCGCCGAAGACATTGACCTCGAACTGGGCGCGTATCTCGTCGAGCGAGGCTTCCTCGATCCCAGAGACCAGGCCGTAACCCGCATTGTTGACGAGGACGTCGATCGGACCCAGGGCCTGTGTCACGGCGGAGACCGCAGCCGTCACCGCACTGGGGTCGACCACGTCCATGACGACCCCATGGGCCAGACCGGGCGCCAGGGCTTCGAAGGCGCTCAGGGCAGGGGTGTTCCGCACGGTCCCCGCGACGCGGTCGCCGCGCGCGAGCACGGCCTGAGCCAGCGCCCGACCGAAGCCGGAGCTGACGCCTGTGATGAGCCAGGTTTTCATGAATCCGTTTCGGTTTGGATGATAGGACTGGCCGGAGGCGTCTGGACCCGGATCAGTCTGGGCCCCATCAGAACGTCGGGCGCGATCCCTTCAGGGTCACGCGAAAGCCCGAGCGGACCTGAGGGAAATAGTCCCACACCGCCAGATGGTGAGTGCAGCGGTTGTCCCAGAAGGCGATGGAGTGCGGCCGCCAGCGGAAACGCACATTGGAAATTCGGATTGGCGCAATGTTCGTAGAGGTAGTTCAGAACGGCGCGGCTTTCCTCGTCGGACAGTTCGTTGATCTTGGTGGTGTAGGACGAATTGACGAACAGGGCTTTGCGGCCGCTCGCCGGGTGGGTGATGACCACCGGGTGATTGTTGCGCGGATAGACCTTGTCGTAGTCCTTGTAGAGCGCGTGATAGACGTGGTTGGCGTCGTGCTCGGCCGTCAGCCCTTCGAGATAGGTCTTCATGCGGTCCGACAGAGCGTCATAGGCTGCGTACATGCTGGCGAACATCGTATCCCCGCCGCAATCTGGAACGGTGTGGAGGTACAGGATGCTGCCCAGAGGCGGTTCTGAGTTGCACGAGAGGTCCGAGTGCCAGGACTCGCCGGCCACATATTTGGAATCGGCGTCCGCATGGATGGCGACGATCAGGGGATAGTCTTGAATGCCTGGGGCGCCCGGATGAGCGATCAGATCGCTGAACGCCCGGCCGAGCGCCATATGCTGTTCGTGACTGATGGGCTGGTCACGGAAGAATAGAACCAGATGTTCCGTCAGGGCGCGGTTCAGTTCGACCTTCTGCGCCTCGCCGATCGGCTTGGTCAGATCGATCCCCGAGATTTCCGCGCCGATACGCAGGGTCACGGGCTCGACCTTGATCGTTCGATAGGGAGCGATCCTGTCCGGGCGTGACCGTTCAACAGTGATCTGGTTCATACTCGACGTCCCTGGCGGATCAGAACTTGTAACCGACGGAAGCAATCCATTGGCGGGGAGGAACATAAGTGTCGCTGACCTGGGCGCTTCCGTAGGGATCGCTGAAGCGCGAGTTCAGCCCTTCCTTGTCGAACAGGTTGGTGCCGCTGAGGGACACGTTCCAGTTCGCTCCGTCCGGTTCGTATCGCAGGAAGGCGTTCACGACCGAATAGGACGGCACGATATCGGTCGAGGCCTCGTTGTACAGACGATAGGTGTATTGGCCGCGATAGACGTATTCGAGCTTGGCCGTGAAATAGCCGCCGGCGATGGTGTCCGAATAGGTCGTGCTGATCGCGCCTTGACGACGCGGAATCTTGGGCACGTCGTTGCCGTTGATGTTGGCGCGCGCAGAGTTCCGGGCGAGAGCCGCCCTGTAGTAGTTCGCCCAGAACAGATAGCCGGGATAGCCTGCGGCGCTTTGGGCCTTGGTGGCCGCGACCGGATCGAGGGCGTAATAGTCCTCGTCGAACTCGCCTTTCGTGAAGGACAAGCTGCCGTCGAAGCGCCATTTCGGCGTGACCAGCCAGGATCCCTCCAGTTCTAGGCCATAGATTTGGGCGCTCGGCGCGTTGCTGGTGCCTTCGTAATAGAGCACGGGGTCCTCTTCGAGGAACTGCATGTTCTTGTAATCGTAGAGGAAGGCGGAGGCGTTGAGCTGAATGGTGTTGTCGTGGAACCGGTTCTTCGAACCGATCTCGAAAGAATCGACCGTTTCAGGCTGATAGGTCGCCTTGATGGATTGCCAGGCTGTGCCGCTGTCGGATGCGCCGTTCAGACCGCCGGGCTTGTAGCCGCGCGTATAGCTTGCATACAGGAGATTCGTCGGCGTGAACTGATAGTCGAGCGACAGCTTTCCGGTGACTTCCTCGGTGGAGAGACCCGGCCGAGGGGACGGCTGAAGGTGCGAGCCCGAGGTCTGTTTCGACACGCCGCCGCTATAGTTGTCGGAGGCGCCGCTGTAGTCGTCGCTGTTGTAACGTAGGCCGGCCGTCAGGGTCAGATGGTCGGTCAGGGTATAGGCGCCCTGGAAATAGGCGGCCCAGGATTCGCGCTCGACCTCCGAGAGGTCCGCATAGGTGACACTGGCCACGGCGGGGTCGTTCCAAGCCGAATTCCGCGCCAGGGCGGGGCGAGTGATGTTGGTGTCCGAGCCCCGGTATTCGACGACATACTGTGCGTTCTTGGATTTCAGATAGACCACGCCGCCGATCCACCGGAACGGTCCGTCCGTGTTGGAGGCGAAGTTGAATTCCTGCGTCCAGGACTTGGTGTCCGATTGCCACAGCGGAACATGGTCGTACCGGGTGCCTGAATAGAGGCGGGGGTCGTAGGTCAGGCCATAGAACAGGCTGGTCGTCAGGCCGTCCGCATCCCAAGCCTGGATGCTGTGCAGTTTCTGATAGCTGGAGATCGACTTGAAGGTCGCCCAGGGCAGTTCCCATTTCACCACGCCCGAATACAAAGTCGTCTCGACGACGGACTTGCCCGGGTAGTCCTGGGTCAGGAGGCGGGGATTGGGTTCGGGGTCCAGAATGTTCTTCTGGGCGGGACCGTTCGTATTGCTGTCGAAATGGATGGCGCCCAGGGTGAAGGAAAGGTCGTCGCGCGGCGCCCACAGGCCCGCGACCTTCCAGCCGACCTCGTCCGCCTGATCCAGGGGATAGCGATCGGTTCCCGACACGCCTGTGGCGTCGGCGTACCCATCATGTTTGAGGGTCTGGATGGCGCCGCGAATGGCGAACTGGTCCCCGATCGGAACGTTCAGGGCCGCGCTGGACTTGACCAGATCATAGTTGCCGGCGCCCAGAGAGAATGCACCGCCGTAGCGTCCCAACTCGGGCTGATTGGTCACAACATTGATGGTGCCGCCGGTCGACCCCTGGCCGAACATCGTCCCTTGAGGGCCGCGTAGAATCTCGACCTGGGCGACATCAATGAAGGCGGCGCTCGCCGCGATGGAGTTGAAGATATAGACCCCGTCGACGTGATAGGACACGCCCGGCTGGGTGTTGGTGTTCTCCGGCGTTTCGGAACCGATGCCGCGAATGGCGACCATCAGCTCGCCGCCGCCGCTGCGCGCCACGACCAGTCCAGGCACGGTTCCGTTAAGGCCGGTGACGTTGGTGATATTGGCCTGGGCCAGGGTTTCGGCGGTCACGGCGGTGACGGCGATAGGCGCCTTCTGAAGATCCACAGAGCGGCGCTCGGCGGTGACGACGATATCGGTCAGTTCGGTCGACTGCGGGTCGGGTGCGGTCGTCGGATCGGCGGTGGGGTCTGCAAAGGCAAATGCGGCGGTCGGCGCAAGACACAAGGTCGATGCGGAAAGCAACAGCAGCAATCTCGAACTGGCGTTCATATGGACTTGGCGGCGCATCAGCTTATCCCCTTTTTATCTCGCTGACAGAACGCCATCGCAGAGGGTTGGAGCGCCGCGACGGCCTGATCAACCTGTCCGTCAACGGGATCGCCTTCTTGATTTGGCACGTCCTATTTGTTGCTCCGCTTCCCTCCTTTTCATCGCTGCGTTGACTTGGTCGCCGCTCGCCGCGACACAGCCGCCATGTCTCTGAAATCTGCGGCAAGGGCCGTGGTCAGGGTATCTGGCGGGCTGTCTAAAGGCGAGCGTGTGTCGACACTGGACTATAGGATTCCGGCTCAGGACGTGATCACAGAGGCGGGGCGTATTTCCAATGCCCTGCGTCTAGGCGGCTATGACGCCGAGGGCCTGGACATGTTCGATCTGGCGCGACAGGCCGTGGCGCGCGCGGCGATCGACTGGGTCCGCGCCATCGACATCGAGATTGTCGAGGCTCCCTGGTCCCAGGCGCCGGACGGCGGCGTCGAGATACGATTTCGATTCCACGCCGACGCCGACGCGGATAGCGCGCGATTGGCGTTGGACTGACGGGTCCGAACCCTCATCTTCATAGTCTGAGCGACGCGACCATGTTCAGCCGCATCCGGCCTGATGGCTTTACTCTTCTGCTGGCAGGGGCGGTTCTGCTCGCGACCCTGCTGCCCTGTCGCGGAGCGGCGGCCGCCGGGTTCGAATGGGCGACACGGGCGGCCATCACCCTGCTGTTCTTCATGCACGGGGCGAAGCTTTCGCGCGAGGCCGTCGTTCGGGGGCTCGGCGCGTGGCGACTTCATCTCGGCGTCCTGACCTCGACATTCGTTCTGTTTCCTCTTCTTGGTCTGATGGTTATCCTGGTTCCGGACGCCTGGATCGGGCCGGAGGTCAAGGTCGGGGTCCTGTTCCTGTGCGTCCTGCCTTCGACGGTGCAGTCGTCGATCGCCCTGACCGCCATCGCAGGCGGCAATGTCGCGGCGGCGGTGTGCAGCGCTTCCCTGTCCAACATTCTGGGCGTCTTTCTGACCCCGCTGCTGGTCGGTCTGCTGATCCATGCCCAGGCCGGCCAGGACGCCGATATCGTCGGCGCCATAGGCAATGTCGCCCTGACGCTGCTCGCTCCCTTCCTTCTGGGCCATCTGTCGCGCCCGTGGACCGCAAGGTTTGTCGATCGGCACAAGCTGTTCCTGGGCCGGCTGGATCGAGGGTCGATTCTGCTGGTGGTCTATACGGCGTTCAGCGCGGCGGTCATCGAAGGCATCTGGTCGAGGCTTACCGTCGGCGATTTCGCGCTTATCGCCGTGGTGGACGTCCTTCTTCTCGCCGCCGTGCTCGTCCTCACCACGGTCGCGGCGCGCCTGTTCGGCGTCAGGGTGGAGGATGAGATCGTTCTGGTCTTCTGCGGCTCCAAAAAGAGCCTTGCCAGCGGCGTGCCCATGGCGGCGGCCCTGTTTCCCGCGGCGGCCGTCGGCGTCATCATCGTGCCCCTGATGCTGTTCCATCAGTTGCAGTTGATCGTCTGCGCCATTCTGGCCCGGCGTTACGCCGAGCGAAATGCGGCCGAGGACGCGACGGTGATGCTCCCGACCTGATCCTCGTGCGCCTGTGGCCCGCTTTTGTGCGCCTGCCGACAAGACCTGTTCGGCGGTCGAGGCGATGTCTGGCTGAAATTCGGTGCTGAGGAGAGGCGCATGGCTTTGATCTGCGAGAGCGGTCAGGTTCGACACGAGGTGAAGCCGGGAGCGATCCACCATCTGAAGGCTACGCCCGAGACCGTGCACTGGGGCTATTTCCATCCCGAGATCAAACCGGCCCTGCGGGTGCATAGCGGCGACCTGATTCAGGCCGAGGCCATCACTCACCATGCCGGGGATGCGCCCGAGCTGATGATGGACGAGCCCATCACGCGCATCTTCACCGAGATCGAGCCCGAGGATCGCGCGCCCGGCGTCCATATCATGACGGGACCGATCTATGTCGAGGACGCCAAACCGGGCGACATGCTCGAAGTTCGCTATCTGAGAATGACGCCGCGGTTCAATCACGGCTCCAACCTGGCGGCCAACTGGGGGCATCTGTACCAGGAGTTCGACGAGCAGGAGCGCGTCACCATCTATGAACTCGATCCCAACGCCAACACGGCCAGCGCCCTTTATGCCTATGACTTCAAGGGGAAGTACCTGGTTCCCGGCACCATCACCCACTGCCCGGTCTGCGAACGTCAGCCTGCGCTGAAGGGCATCACCATACCCGCCCGGCCGCACCTGGGCACGGCCGGCGTGGCGCCTTCGGTGGACGAGCGGGTGAGCACGATCCCGCCGGGCCTGCACGGCGGCAATATCGACAACTGGCGGATCGGCGCCGGCGCGACGATGTACTATCCGGTGCAGGTCGACGGCGCCCTGTTCTCGATCGGCGACCCCCATATCAGCCAGGGCGACGGAGAGATTTCCGGCACCGCCATCGAGGCCTCGCTGGATGTCCTGATGCAGATCGTCCTGCGCAAGGACTTCTCCTTCCCTTCGCCGCTGCTTGAGACGCCGACCAAATGGATCGTCCATGGCTTCGACGAGGACCTCGACAAGGCCATGAAGAACGCCGCCCTGGATATGCTCCACCTGCTCACCGAGCATCAGGGTCTCAGCCGGAACGACGCCTATTCGTTGATGAGCGTGGCGACGGACTTCGGCGTGACCCAGGTTGTCGATGGCACCCAGGGCATCCATGTACGGGTCGATCGCGGAATATTCCCCAACAAGGGGGTCGTCGGCGACGTCGTCGCCAATGATCGGGACGAATAGGACGGCGCGATCTCAAGATCGTCGGGGATCGGACGACCTTTGCGCCACGATCCCGACATTGCCCCGCCCGTCGGATGCCTCTAGCGTTGCGGTGGGTTCCGCGTCCTTCTCCCTGTCTGTGGACGGAGGAGCCTGATCGGATACGACCCATTGCGACTGACGACAAACGCCTATCCCAAGGAACAGCGCCAGGACGCATGGCGCTTTGCGTTGAAGCGCGTCTCGCTCGAATGCCTCGAAAGCGAAGACGAAATCTATGGGGAACTCGTCACCTTTCGCAGCGCCCTGGACATCCAGTTCCTCAGGATCACCGGGACGCGACAGTCGCTGGCGGTCGATTTCAGCGAGACCCTGCCTTGCGTCTGGCTGGTGCTGGTCCTGGAAGGGGAGGGCGCCGTGACCAGCGGCGCCGTGCATCAGGAACTCCATGCGGGCTCCCTGATCTGCGGCGGGGACAGGGTCGGGGTAAGACTGGACATGGCGGCCGATCACCGGCTGCTTGTCGTTCGCGCGCCCTTGACCCTGCCCAGCCTCAAGGCCAGGGCGACGCCACCGTCGGTGGTGACCGTCCTGGATGGGCGGTCCAACCTGGGGCAGATGCTGGCGGGGCTGCTGTTTTCCGTCGCCGACGCCATGGTCGACACCACCAACGACCAGATGCGCCCCGTCGAGACGGCCCTGCCGGAATTCATCGCCTCGCTTCTGCTGGACAGCGCGCCGGACAAGGACCGCGGCGGTACGGCGGGCGGTCGCGCGGCGCTGCTGGAACGGGTGTTCCAGACAATCGAGATTCGTCTGAGCGACCCGGACCTCAACCTGCAACAGGTCGCGGCGGAACACGGGATCTCGCCGCGCTACCTGCAGAAACTGTTCGAATCCGTCGGCGACAGTTTCGGCCATTGCGTGAAGACACGCCGACTCGAACGTTGTCGGCTCGACCTCGGCAGCCCCCTGCACGCGCAGAAGTCGATCTCCGAGATCCTGTTCCAGTGGGGCTTCAACGATTCGGCCTCGTTCAGCCGCGCCTTCCGCGAACAGTATGGCGTCAGTCCGCGCCAGTACCGCAAGGCGCCGGCCCTGCCCGACGAAGAGGCGTCCGAGACCCCGCTGCGGGGGCGTCCGGCGTCGCTCAAGGAACACAAGAAGCCGCCGCTCCGATTGGCCACGATCGAGGACGAGGAACCGGAACAGCCCGCGCCCACGCAGGAGAGGGAAGTCCAGACCGTGCCGATGGGGCCGGGCGTGCGCCATCACTTGCTGCCGGCGACGCCGGAGACGGTCCACTGGGGCTTTTTCAGCCGCAACCTGAAACCGGCGATCGAGGTCCAGTCCGGCGACTATGTGACCGTCGAGACCCTGACCCACCACGCCAACGACGACCATGAGCGAATGATCGACGGCGATCCCGGCGCCGAAAGCGTGTTTCGGTGGACCGCCGAGGGCAAGGCCGTCGACCGCCGCGGCGCGGGTCCCGGCGACGCCTCGGCGCTAGGGCGTGGGGCGGGCGAAGGCTTCGGCGTTCATATTTGCACGGGGCCTATCGCCATCGCCGGGGCTCGGCCGGGCGATGTCGTCGAGGTCCGCATCCTGGACATCGCGCCGCGCCCCAGCGCCAACCCCAAGTTCGCCGGACGTTCGTTCGGCAGCAATGCGGCGGCCTATTGGGGCTTTCACTACAACGACCTGCTGACAGAGCCGAAGCCGCGCGAGGTCATCACGATCTACGAGGTCGATCACCAGCATAGCCGGTCGTGCGCGCGGGCCGTCTACAACTATCGCTGGACGCCCCAGACGGACCCGTTCGGCGTGGTCCACCCTCGCATCGACTATCCGGGCGTGCCCGTGAATCTGGACACGGTCGAGCGCAACTTCGAAATCCTGCAAGACATCGAAGTGCCGATCCGGCCCCATTTCGGAGTGGTCGCCATGGCGCCGGCCCATACGGATCTGGTCGATTCCGTGCCGCCAGCCAATTTCGGCGGCAATATCGACAATTGGAGGCTGGGCCCTGGCGCCAGTCTCTATCTGCCCGTCGCCGTGGCGGGAGGTCTCTTGTCCCTTGGGGACCCCCATGCGTCCCAGGGCGATTCCGAACTGTGCGGCACCGCCATCGAATGTTCGATGACCGCCGTGATCCAGGTGGTGCTGCATCCGGCCAAGACCGCGCGCGAACCGCTGAAGGATCTGGACTATCCTCTGCTCGAAACGCCGGACGAATGGGTCATCTTCGGCTTTAGCCATCCCAACTATCTGAAGGAACTGGGGGCGGCGGCGCAGAGCGAAGTCTATAAGAAGTCCTCGATCGACCTGGCCATGCGCGACGCCTTTCGCAAGGCGAGGCGGTTTCTGATGACGATGCGCGGTCTCAGCGAAGACGAGGCCATCTCCCTGTTGTCCGTCGGCGTCGATTTCGGCGTGACCCAGGTGGTGAACGGCAACTGGGGGGTTCACGCCATTATTCGCAAGGCCCTGTTCGCGGGGTAAGGGCGGTCAGCGTCAACTTCGCGCACGGCTGCGGACAAATTGGCGAGACGGCAAGGTGTTAGGTTCGCCACAAGGATCACCACATTCGAACCTGAGCCGACATATGAGCACCATGACCGCCCTGCCGCCCGTGATCGGAGCCGCCGCCTGGCGCGGCGATACGCTGAGCAAGTCGCAGGACTGGATCTATCGGCTTTCGGCCGAGGAACTCGCCGAACTCGAAACCCTGGGCGCTCGTTTCATGGAAGACGACCCCGATCTGCGCTTCGTGCAGGCGGCCGATTATCCGCTCGTCGCCTGCGCCGACGCGGTCAAGGCCTGGGGCCAGGATGTGGATCGCGGTCGGGGTTTCGTTCTGGTGCGCGGCCTTCGCACGGACCTGTACTCGGACGCCCTGTCGGCGGCGATCTACTATATTCTCGGCCTGCACATGGGCGATCCCATCCGGTTGAACGAGATGGGGGATCTGATCGACAGCGTTTACGCCACCTCGACCAAGACGATGGATGATCCCACGGCCCTGTCGTCCAAGGTACGCGACAAGCTGGTGTTCCATTCCGACAGTTCAGACATCGTGTCGCTGATGTGTCTGCGTCCGGCCAAGTCCGGCGGGGCGTCGTGCCTGGTGTCCGGCGCGGAAATCTACAACGAAATCCTGCGCCGCCGCCCGGACCTGGCGCCCCTGTTGCTCGAACCCTTCCATTGGGACTGGCGGCGTCAGGATCACAATGCGCCGGCGAACAGCTATGCATCGCCCGTGGTCAGCCTGGAGGAGGGGGTGTTCAGCATGTATGCGGGCAGCCTCTACATCCTGACGGCCCAGGACTATCCGGACGTGCCGCGCATCACCCCCCAGCAGGTCGAGGTGCTGAAACTGTTCGACGAGATTACCTACGAACCCGGCATGGCCATAGAGATGGATTTCCGGCCGGGCGATATCCAGTGGCTGTCGAACTACGCCGCCCTGCATTCGCGCACGGCGTTCGAGGACTATCCCGAGCCGCAGCGTCGTCGCCACCTGCTCCGCATGTGGTTGAGCCGTGCGGGCGCACGGCCGGTGGTTCCCGGTTTCGGCAAGAATGGCGTGGTTCAGGTGCGCGAGGCCCCGCGCGACGGACAGCCTGAGCATCCAGACGCCTGGTTCAGCATCAAGCTGGCGGCTGTGCCCCGCCTGTTGTCCTGAGGCGGATCAAGCCGGATGGAACGGTTCGACGTCTTGATCGTGGGGGCGGGGCACGGCGGCGGCCAAGCGGCGCTGCAACTCCGTCAGGAGAAGTTCGAGGGGTCTATCGCCCTGCTCGGCGACGAGCCGTGGCTGCCCTATGACCGGCCGGCCATGTCCAAGGACTATCTGTCGGGCGCCAAGCCGTTCGATCGCCTGGGTCTTCGCCCCGCCTCGGCCTGGGCCGAACGCGACATCGCCCTTCGTTTGGGCCGCAGGGCCGTCGCCGTCGACGCCCAGGCGCACCAGGTGACGACCTCGGATGGCGCGGTTTTCGGTTACGGACGGCTGATCTGGGCGGCCGGGGCGTCGCCTCGACGGCTGGCCTGTCCGGGCGCGGGGCTGGGGGGCGTCCATGTTCTGCGAGGTCGTGCGGATGTCGACGCAATGCGTGACGGCCTCGATGCCGTCACGGACGTGGTCATCGTCGGCGGCGGCTATATCGGGCTCGAGGCGGCCGCCGCCCTGGTCAAGGCCGACAAGCGCGTGACGGTGATCGAGGCCCAAGACCGGCTTCTGGCGCGCACCTCGGGCCAAGTGGTCGCGCGGGTGTTCGAGACCGTTCACCGGGCGCATGGCGTCGATTTCCGGTTCGGCCGGACGGTCGAGGCGCTGGAAGGTTTGGGCGGCGTGGTCGATGGCGTCCTTCTGTCGGGGGGGGAGCGCATCAAGGCGTCGATGGTCATTGTCGGCATCGGGGTCGTCCCCAATGTGAAACCGCTGCTCGAGGCAGGGGCGGCGGGCGGGGACGGGGTTCTGGTCGATGAATTCTGCCGCACCAGCCTGGCCGACGTCTTCGCGATCGGCGACTGCGCGAAACACGTCAATCCGTTTGGCGGCGCCGAGCCCCTTCGGCTGGAGTGCGTCCAGAATGCTCACGATCAGGCCCAGACCGTCACCCGGCATCTGGCAGGTCGTTCCGCGCCCTATGAGGCGGTTCCCTGGTTCTGGTCCAATCAGTACGATCTGAGGCTTCAGGCCGTGGGCCTTTCGACCGATCACGACGACGTCGTCGTGCGCGGCGACCCCGACGATTCAAGCTTCTCTGTCGTCTATCTGAGGCAGGGGCGGGTCGTGGCGTTGGACTGTGTCAACGCGGTCAAGGATTATGTGCAGGGGCGCGTCCTGGTCGTGGCGGGGGCCCGGATCGACCCGTCCGCACTGGCCGACGCCACGACGCCCCTGAAATTGCTTCACTCGGTCGCCGCCGACGCCGCCTGAGGGCAGATCATCAATCCTCGGGCGCAATGGTGAAGGTCAGGCCCTCAAGCGCTGCGTTCAGGGGCAGTTGGCACGACAGGCGCGACAGCTGGGTCCGATGGTCCGAGGCGTCCAGAAGATCGTCTTCGTCGCTGGATATCGGCGCAAGAGCGGCGACGGCTTCGGCCTCTACATAGACATGGCAGGTCGCGCACGACCGCGCGCCCCCGCACAGGGCCAGCAGTTCGTCGAACCCCGCGTCGCGGATGGCCTCCATGACCGACAGGCCCTCTTCGCCGGCCACGACGTGAGCCTGACCGTCCCGGGTCAGGAGATTGAACTGAACCATGGCGTTACGACACTGAAGCTTCGGCGTTGAAGAAGGCGCGGGATGGGCCGGATGAAGCCCGAAGTCGTCTGATCATCCTCAACCGCCGACCACGGCCAGACGGGGCGCGACCGGGGGCTGCGGGTTCCGCCGCTCCCATTCGGCCTTGTAGCGACGGATCAGCCAGCTGTTCAGACCGGCCTGCGCGCCTTCCTGCCAGGAGTAACGGCCGCGTTTGGCGTAGCGGGACTGGAGTCCGGTCTGGACCTTGCTGTCCACGTCGAAATCCTGGGCGATGATATGCTGAGTGGCGACCCACATGGCTTCGAGCTTGTGCGGAAAGGACTCGTCCTTCATCGCCCCCGGCGCCACCAGAAGGCCGGTGTCCATATAGTGGCTGGTGGGACTGTCCGGCCTCAGGATCATGAAGATGACCACGTCGCTGGTCATCACCAGGGACAGGGTCGGCGGCAGGTTGGCGAAGGTCAGTCGGCCGCGTTCCACCTCGGTCAGCCCGGGGAAGATCGGCAGGATCGCCTTCTGCGTGGCGTTGAAGCTGGCGTCCGGGTGAAGGGAGCCGTTGAACCTCAAATAGCCGGCGGCGGCGGGATCGGCCGGCGGAAACTCCGCCAGACTCGACGGCACGAAGTCGTGCAGCGGCCCGTGGTGCAGACGACTGGCGTGATAGCCGTCGTTGTTGTTCTCGAACATCACCTTCCAGTTCCACGGCATCAGAGGCGCGGGGTCGGGACGGGGACCTTCGGCGTTGGCCAGGTCGTAGGGGGCGATGGCCTCGGCTACCTGGGTCAGGCGCGGAGCCAGGGGTTCGGCGTTGGCGTCCAGATTGACGAAGATGAAGCCGTGCCAAATCTCGACCTTGAAATTGGGCAGGCCGTGATCCTTGCGGTCGAACTCGCAGGTCCTGTTCATCGCCGGCGCCGCGACGAGGTCGCCATCCAGCGAATAGGCCCAGTGGTGATAGGGGCACAAAAAGCCGCGCGCGTTGCCGCTGCCTTCGGCCACCAGCATGGCGCGGTGCTGACAGACCGACGACATGGCCTTGATCTCGCCCTTGCGATTGCGGGCGATGACCATGGGTTCGTTGGCGATGGTGGTGGTGAAATAGTCGCCCGGCGCGGCCAGCCAGCTTTCACGACCGACGCAAAGCCACTCGCGCGTGAAAATCGCCTCCTTCTCGAACGCATAGAAGTCGGCGTCCGTGTAGCAGGCGGGGGGAAGCGTCTCTGCGGACAGGACGTCCCGATCTGAACTGTCGAGGCTGTGGATGAATTCGGATGAGAGCATCATGAGATGGACCTTAGCCGCCGTCGGCTCGGTCCTCTTGGCGTATGACGCCCTATGATTTGTCGTCCGACTGCGCCTTGGGCGGGCCTATAAGGGCAGGGTAGAGCGCGTTTCAACCTGGCGGTGTTCGCCGACGGACTTCTGGCGCGGTCGTCTGCGGCGGCTGAGGCGCCAGCTGTGGTTGCCGATCTCGACGATGTCCGGTTGGGGCGATGGCGGACAGGGTGGGATTCGAACCCACGGTGGGCTTCCACCCACGGCGGTTTTCAAGACCGCTGCCTTAAACCGCTCGGCCACCTGTCCTCCGTGCGGACGAACGCCATAGCAGGCGAAGGGGCCGTTAACCAAAGCGGAAATGTCTTTGGCCATGCTGTTTTCGATTTTTGAGCCGAGGCGGACGGATGACGGCGAGACAGTGGATCGGCAGGGCGGCGAGTCTGGGCCTGTTCGCCTTGCTGGCGGCCTGTTCGACGGTTGGCGACGGTCGGGGCGCGGGCGGCTATCCGGTGGTGAAGAACCCTGCGCCGATCGTCAGCGGGACGATGCGGCCCTATCAGGTCCGCGGGCGGTGGTACACGCCCAAGGATCAGCCGAATTACGAGGAGGTCGGCCTGGCGTCCTGGTACGGCGACGCTTTCAACGGGCGGCCCACCTCCAGCGGCGAGCGGTTCGATATGAACGCCCTGACGGCCGCGCACAAGACGCTGCCGCTGCCCGGTCTGGTCGAGGTGACGAATCTGGAGAACGGCCGAAGGCTGGTGGTGCGGATCAACGATCGCGGGCCGTTCGTGGACAGCCGCATCATCGATCTGTCGCGCGAGGCGGCCAAGGAACTAGACCTCTTGTCGCGCGGCGTGGGCCGGGTGCGGGTGCGCTATCTGGGGCCGGCGCCGCAGCAGGGCGGGGGCGTCCTGCTGAGGGCCTCAGCGCCTGCGCCCACGTCTGCGCCCGCGCCGGCGCGGCGATCATCGGTCCCTGTGGCGACGCAGGCGCCGATCGTCACGCCCGTGTCGGCGGCCGAGACGTCGAGTTTCTGGGTTCAGGCCGGGGTTTTCGCCGATGCGAGCGAGGCCCGGCGAATCGCCGACAGCCTGAGCGGCTGGGTCCGGGCCGACGGCGAGGGGGAACGGTATCGGGTCGTCGTCGGTCCGTGGGACAGCGCCAACGCCGCCGAGGCCGCGCGTCTGTCGGTCATGGCGCGCGGTTATGCGGACGCCTTGTTGATATCCGGCCGCTGAAACCCTTGCGGGGTTGCGTCGAGCGCTGCGGGCGCGCCATGAAGGCGCGTGACGCGCGGCAACTTCATCACGTTCGAGGGCGGCGAGGGCGCCGGCAAGTCGACCCAGGTCGGGCGGCTGGTCGCGCGGCTGCAGACCGTGCTGGGCGAGCGGCAGGTGGTGCGCACGCGCGAGCCGGGCGGGTCGAAGGGGGCGGAGGTCATCCGCAATCTGGTGGTGGCGACCGAGGCCGAGCCCTGGTCGGCCATGACCGAGACCCTTTTGATGTATGCGGCCCGCTCGGACCATCTGGAGCACACCATCCGACCGGCGCTGGCGGCGGGCGACTGGGTCGTTTGTGATCGGTTCGCCGATTCCAGCCGCGCCTATCAGGGCGCAGGCGGCGGGGTGGCCCAGAGCTTCATCGAACAGATCGACGCGGGCGTGGTCGGCGAGGACCAGCCGGACCTGACCCTGGTGTTCGACCTGCCGGTCGAGGTGGGGTTGGAGCGCGCGTTCGGACGCGGCCTGTTCGAGACTCGGTTCGAATCGAAGGGCTTGGAGTTCCACCAACGCCTGCGCGAGGGCTTCCTGAAGATCGCCGCGGCCGAGCCGGATCGTTGCGTGCTGATCGATGCGGTCGGATCGCTGGACGAGGTCGAGGCGCGGGTGTGGCGAGCGGTCCAGGACCGGCTGCTGTGAGCGAGGATCATCCCCGTGACCGGTTCGACCTGATCCCGGACGCCGCAGCGGAGGCGGCGTTCCTGGACGCCTGGGAGCGAGGGCGGCTGCACCACGCCTGGCTGTTATGCGGGGTCGAAGGCGCGGGCAAGGCCACCTTCGCCTATCGCGCTGCGCGACGCCTTTTGGGCGCGGAGGCCGATCCGGAGCGCGGGCCGCTGGGGGCGCGACGGGACGACCCGGTCAGTCGGTTGATCTCGGCCCAGGCTCATCCCGATTTGCTGGTGCTGGAGCGGCTGGTCGAGGGGGGCAAGACCAAGAAGTCGATCTCGGTCGATCAGTCGCGCGAACTGCCCGAGTTCTTTTCCAAAAGCCCGTCCCAGGCCCGGCATCGGGTGGCGATCATCGACGCCGCCGACGATCTGAATGTCAACGCGGCCAATGCCTTGCTGAAGGTTCTTGAGGAGCCGCCAGAGCGGGGCGTGCTGTTTCTCGTGACCCATGCGCCGGGCAGGCTCTTGCCCACGATCCGGTCGCGGTGCCGGCGATTGAGCTTTCCGATCTGGACGCCGGAGCGGCTGGAGGCCCTGGTCCGCAATCGCACGGGCGCCGAGCCCGACGATGCGGCCCATGCGGCGGCGATGGCGGGCGGATCTCCGGGGGCGGCCCTGGCGCTGGCCTCTGGCGCGACCTTCGAGATGGACCAACTGGCGCGGCGTTGGGTGGACGGCGACATCGACCGGGCCGAGGCCCTGGCCGTGGCCGACCGCTTTCGGGGCGCGGAGGGGCAGGAGCGGTTCGACATCCTGATGGATCGGTTGATCGCCGCCGTCCGGATGCGGGCCCTGCGGAGCGCGCCGGGCGCCGGCAATCGCTGGGCCGAGCTGTGGGAGCGGTTGCAGCCTCTGCCGGAACGGACGGCGGGCCTGAATCTGGATCGGGGCGACGTTCTGGCCGGCGCCCTGGCCGATCTGCGCCGCGTCCAGACGCAAGACGAAAGGGTGGGCTGATGCTGATCGACAGCCATGTGAACCTGCACGCCCCCCAGTTCGACGAAGACCGCGACGCGGTGATCGCCCGGGCGCGAGACGCCGGAGTGCGGCTGATGGTCGAGATTTCCGATCGGCTGACGACCTTCGAGGCCACGCACGGTCTGGCCATGGCGCATGACGACATCTGGTGCACGGTCGGGGTCCATCCGCACGAGGCCAAGGACACGCCCGACCTGACGGCGGCGACACTGATCGCGTTGGCGCAACGGCCCAAGGTGGTCGGGATCGGGGAATGCGGCCTGGACTTCCACTATGATCTGAGCCCGCGCGAAACGCAGGCGGCGGTCTTTCGCCAGCATGTGGCGGCGGCGCGTGAGACGGGCCTGCCGCTGGTCATCCATACGCGCGAGGCGGACGAGGTCATGGCCGCGATCCTGAAGGAAGAGCACGCCGCGGGGCCGTTCAGGATGCTGATGCACTGCTACACCAGCGGGGCCGAGTTGGCGCGGCTGGCGGCGGAACTGGGGGCCTGGTTCTCCGTATCGGGCATCGCCACCTTCAAGGCCGCCGAGGATGTCCGGGCGGTGATCCGCGACATGCCGGCCGACCGGATCGTCGTGGAGACCGACTGCCCCTATCTGGCGCCCGTTCCGCACCGGGGACGACGCAACGAGCCGGCCTATGTCGGCCATGTGCTGGACAAGTTGGCCGAGATCCGGGGGTGGAGCCCCGAGGAGGCGGACCGGATCACGACCGACGCCTTCTTCGCCCTGTTCGACCGCATCGCGAGGCCGCAATGAGTTTCGAGGTCGTCATCCTGGGCAGCGGGTCGTCGGGCGGGTCGCCGCGCGGCGACGGCGACTGGGGCGTCTGCGATCCCGCCGAGCCGAAGAACCGGCGCACCCGCTGTTCGATGCTGGCGCGAAAAACCGGGCCGGAGGGCGTCACCACGGTGCTGATCGACACTTCGCCGGACCTGCGCGAGCAGATGCTGGCCAGCGGGACCACGCATGTCGATGGAGTGCTCTATACCCACGACCATGCCGATCAGACGCACGGGATCGACGATCTGCGGACCTTTGCGGCACGGGCGCGAAAGCGGATTCCGGCCTGGATGGACGAGGCGACGCGAGCGTCGCTGACGCATCGATTCGACTATATTTTCGAGACCAAGCTGGGCTATCCGCCGCTGCTGGACGCACGGACCATTCCCCCGCACGGAACGGCCTGGTCGGTCGAGGGGGCCGGCGAGGCGATCCCTGTCATCACCTTCGATCAGGCGCACGGCCCGATCCGTTCGGTCGGCTATCGGCTGGGCGACGTGGCGTATTCCAGCGACGTGTCGGACCTGGACGAGGCAGCGATCCGGGCGGTGGCGGGATGCAAGATCTGGATCGTCGACGCCCTGCGCTACGCGCCCCATCCGACCCACGCTCATCTGGACAAGGCGCTGGAATGGATCGCGGCCGCCGAGGTGGAGCGGGCGGTGCTGACGAACTTGCATATCGACATGGATTACAAGGCGTTGTCGGCACTTGTTCCGGCAAACGTCGAAGTCGGGTTCGACGGCTGGAGCCGGACTTTCGGCTGACCTTGGGCTGAAATTGCACTGCGGAAAACAGTGCAATGTGCAATTTCGCGCCTGATTTCAAAGACCGGACAAAGCAGTCTAACACGATCCGGAGCGGCGCCATGTCGATTGCCGAAAAGACCGGAAAAGGTCGGAAATTTCAAAGGGCGGTAGGTCGGAAATAGGGGACGAAGAGCGGAGCCGTCGATCGGGAGGTCGACCCGGCGCCGCCGTTTCGGCAATTGCGCCGGCCCGTCGTGACTGGACTCCGCCACGGGGGCGTCGAGGCAGTCCTCAGTCCGATCCGGCCCTATGCCCCTTCCAGTCGAACAGTTCTTCCAGCACCTGCACCGCCTGACCTCGCGCGGAGGTCAGGTCGGGGTCGCGGTTCAGGATCAGGCGGGCGTCGTCGGCGGCGGCCAGCATCAGGTCGCGGTGGCGGATCGGGTCGGCGAAACGATAGGCGGGGAAGCCGCTCTGTTTCAGGCCCAAAGGGTCGCCGCCGCCGCGCAGGCGGAAGTCTTCTTCGGCGATGATGAAGCCGTCCTCGGTCCGACGCAGGGTCTCCAGCCGTTCTTTCGCTGTGTCGCCCAAGCCGCGTCCTGGGGCGCCGTCCTGGCCGCCGTACAGCAGGATGCAGGAACTGGGCTTCGAGCCGCGTCCGACGCGGCCGCGCAACTGGTGAAGCTGGGCCAGGCCGAAGCGGTCGGCGTGTTCGATGACCATGATCGAGGCGTTGGGCACATCGACCCCGACCTCAACCACCGTGGTGGCGACCAGCAGGGGAATGCGGCCATCGGCGAATTCGGCCATGACGGCCTCGCGCTCGGCGCCCGGCATCTGGCCGTGGGCCAGGCCGACCTCGACGCCCAGCAGTCGGCGCAGGTCGGCGGCCCGATCCTCGGCCGCGGCCAGGTCTATGGCTTCGGACTCCGCGACCAGAGGGCAAATCCAATAGGCCTGGGCGCCCGTGTCCAGCGCCGTCTTCAGCCGGGCGGCGACCTCGCCGATGCGGGCCAGGGGCAGGACGGCGGTGGTGACGGGGGTGCGGCCGGGCGGCTTCTCCATCAGGCGGCTGACCTCCAACTCGCCGTACTGCGTCAGCTCCAGGGTGCGGGGGATGGGGGTGGCCGACATGGTCAGCAGGTGGACGGCGCCCAGGCGGGGATCGCCTTTCGCCTGAAGGCGCTGGCGCTCGCTGACGCCGAAACGGTGCTGCTCGTCGATGACGGCCAGTGCCAGACGGTCGAAGCGGACGGCGTCCTGGAACAGGGCGTGGGTGCCGATGGCGACCTGGGCCTGGCCGGAGGCCAGGGCCGCCAGCTTCTCACGCCGCTGGCCGTTCGTGTCGCGACCGGTCAGGAGGATCGCCGCGACGCCGGCCCCCTCCAGCAGGGGGCCGAGCTTTTCGTAGTGCTGGCGCGCCAGGATTTCGGTCGGGGCCATCAAGGCGGATTGAAAGCCGCTGGAGGCCGCATCCGCCAGGGCCAGAGCGGCCACCGCCGTCTTGCCCGAGCCGACGTCGCCCTGAAGGAGCCGCCCCATCTGACGGCCCGAGGCCAGATCGCGGCGGATTTCCGCGACCGCCTGGGCCTGAGCGTCGGTCAGGGCGAAGGGCAGGGCCTGGAGCAGATGGTCCGAGGCGGCGCCCGGCGCGATGAGCGGGGCGGGCTTGATCTCCCGCGCGCGGCGACGGCGGGCCAGGGCCAGTTGATGGGCCAGAAACTCGTCATAGGCCAGACGCTGGCGGGCGGGGGCGTCGGGCGACAGATCGGGCTCGCCGGTCGGGGCGTGCAGGGCGTCCAGCGCCGCGCGCCAGGATCGCCAGTTCCGACGCTTCAGCCAGGCGGCGTCCTGCCATTCCGGCAGGTCAGGCGCGGCGGGCAGGGCGGTCTGGATCAGTTTGCGCAACTGGCGCGAAGTCAGGCCCTGCGTCGCCGGATAGACGGGCTCCGACGCGGGGATGTCGGCCGCCTTTTCCGGGGTGACGATGTCCGGGTGGACGATCTGGACCTCGCCGTTGAAGCGTTCGACCTTGCCCGACACCAGCCGGGTCTCGCCGCGCGGCAGCAGACGATCGATATGCTGGGGCGAGCCGCCGAACCAGACCAGATGGACGAAGCCGGTCAGGTCGCTGGCGCGGACCTTCAGCGGAGCGCCGGGACGGCTGGGGGCGAACAGGCGGTCGATGACGATTTCGAAGATTCCGACCTCGCCGTCGATGGCGGTCGCCGCCTGCATCGGGCGGCGGACGATGACGCCCGACGGCGGCAGGAAGATCAGGTCCCGCACCAGAGGTCCTGCGACCTTTTGCACCAGGGGCAGGACGCGGGGCCCCACCCCTTTCAGGGTGGAGACCTCGGCGAACAGGGGGAAAAGAATCTGCGGACGCATCGCCGTGAACATAGCGTGACCACGACGGGTGGCGAAACGGTCCGAGGAGCGCTATTTCCCCCGACCTGTTTGAAAGTCTGCACCGGGCAAGGATTCTTGTGGCCGAAATCGACGCGCGTCTTGAGAGTGAAATGACCCCGGAGCGCAAACTGCGGCTGGGCCGAATCCAGTTCCGGGCCTGGCGCCGGGGCTTTCGCGAAGCCGACATGGTGCTGGGACCGTTCGCGGATCAGGTGGCGCCGGGGCTGGGCGAGGCCGAACTGGACCAGTTCGAAGCCCTGCTGAACGAGGAAGACCAATGGCTTTACGGCTGGATCATCGAGCGTGATCCGACGCCGGCCGAGTTCGAGACGCCGGTGATGGCCAAGGTGCGGGCCTTCATGCGCGCCCATGTGGCCGCCGAAGTCGGCAAGGGGATCGGCTGATGGACGCGCGCGTGCAACGGACGGACGCCGAACTGGGCGGAGCGCCGGAGGGGCTGGACGCCCTGATCGTCGCCGAGCGGATCAAGGCGGAAGGCGGGGTCGGCCTGTTCGTGGCGCGCGACTATCAGCGCGCCGGCGCCTTCGTTCAGGCGTTTCAGTTCTTTGCTCAGGATATTGAAGTTCTGGATTATCCCGCCTGGGATTGCCTTCCCTACGACCGGCTGAGCCCGACGGCGGCCATCGCGGCGCAACGTATGGCGACCTTGACGCGCCTGGCCCGGCGCAAGGCCGGCGATGCGCCTGTCCTGGTCACGACGACCGTGTCGGCGGCGATGCAGCGCACGCCGCCCCGGGCGGTGACGACCCAGGCGGGGTTCGAGGCCCGGACCGGCGGCGACCTGGATATCCAGGCGCTGGAACGGTATTTCGCCGCCAACGGCTATGTCCGCGCCTCCACCGTGTCGGAACGCGGCGAGTTCGCCGTGCGGGGCGGGGTGATCGACGTCTTCCCGCCCGGTTTCGCCGAGCCGGTGCGGCTGGACATGTTCGGCTCCGAACTGGAATCGATCCGCACCTTCGACCCCGAGACCCAGCGGTCCACAGGGCAGATGAAGGCCGTGTCGCTGGCGCCCGTGTCGGAGGCCCTGTTGGACGCGAGCGCCATCTCGCGGTTCCGCACCGGCTATCTGAACCTGTTCGGGGCGCCTGGGGACGATCCGCTGTACGCGACGATCAGCGAGGGCGCGCGGCGCCAGGGCATGGAACAGTGGTTGCCGCTGTTCTACGAGACGCTGGACACACTGTTCGACTACCTGCCCGATACGGCCCAGGTCTTCCTGGACAACCAGGTCGAGGCGGCGCGCGGCGAGCGCTGGGATTTGATCGCCGACGCCTATGAGGCGCGGTCCGAAGCGGCCAGGACCAAGGGCGGGGCCGGCGCCAATCGCGCCCTGCCGCCCCTGGACCTCTATCTGGATGAGGGCGACTGGAACCAGGCGCTGGCCGGGCGGTCGGTGCGGCGGTTCACCCCCTTTTCGACAGGCGGCGAGGACGCGGGCGGGCGGCTGGGCCGCACTTTCGGCGCCGAACGTGCGCAGGACAGCGTCAATCTGTTCGAGGCGGTGGCCGCCCATGCCCAGGCCCTGAAGGCCGACGGCAAGCGGGTGCTGTTCGCGTCCTGGACCGAGGGGTCTTCGGATCGTCTGGCGACCATGCTGGGCGATCACGGGCTGGATCACATCGTCGCCGTGCGCGACTGGAACGACGTGCAGGGGGCGCCCCAGGACTTGTATCTGCGCGGCGTCCTGCCGGTGGAACACGGGTTCGTCACCGAGACGGTCGCGGTCATTTCCGAGACCGACATTCTGGGCGACCGCCTGGCGCGGCCGAGGAAGAAGCGGCGGGCGTCGAACTTCCTGGCCGAGGCCTCGGCCCTGACGACCGGCGACCTGGTGGTTCACCTGGACCACGGCATCGGGCGTTACGAGGGATTGAAGACCCTGGACATCCAGTCGGCGCCGCACGACTGCCTGGAACTGATGTACGCGGGTGACAGCAAACTCTATCTACCCGTGGAAAATATTGATCTTCTGACCCGATACGGCACGGACGCCGATGGGGTTCAACTGGATCGATTGGGCGGGGCGGGCTGGCAGGCGCGCAAGGCCAAGGCCAAGGAGCGACTGCGCGCCATGGCCGAGGGGCTGATCGCCCTGGCCGCCAAGCGCGCCCTGCGCGAGACGGACGCGGTGACACCGCCCCCCGGCCTGTTCGCCGAATTCTGCGCCCGCTTCCCTTACGAGGAGACGGACGACCAACTGAACGCCATCGGCGACGTGCTGGAGGATCTGGGCAAGGGCGTGCCGATGGATCGCCTGATCTGCGGCGACGTGGGCTTCGGCAAGACCGAGGTGGCGCTGCGGGCCGCCTTCGTCGTGGCCATGACCGGCCAACAGGTGGCGGTGGTTGCGCCCACCACTCTGTTGGCGCGTCAGCACTTCAAGACCTTCACCGAACGGTTCGCCGGCTGGCCGGTCAGGGTGCGCCAGCTGTCGCGCATGGTCGGCGCCAAGGAGGCGTCGGACACGCGGGCGGGGCTGAAGGACGGCTCGGTTGAGATCGTGGTCGGCACCCATGCGGTGCTGTCCGAACAGGTCGGTTTCCGCGACCTGGGCCTGGTGATCGTCGACGAGGAGCAGCATTTCGGCGTCAAGCACAAGGAGAAGCTGAAGACGCTGCGGGCCGATGTCCATTTGCTGACCCTGACCGCCACCCCGATCCCGCGCACCCTGCAGATGGCCCTGTCGGGCATTCGGGAGATGTCGATCATCGCCACCCCGCCGGTCGATCGCCTGGCGGTGCGGACCTATGTGACGCCGTGGGACCCGGTGCTGGTGCGCGAGGCCCTGCTGCGCGAGAAATATCGCGGCGGTCAGGCCTATTATGTCGCGCCGCGTCTGAAAGACCTGCCCGACATCGAACGGTTCCTGCGCGAACAGGTCCCCGAGGTGAAGTTCGTCGTGGGCCACGGCCAGATGTCCGCCACCCAGTTGGAGGAGGTGATGAGCGCCTTCTACGACGGGGAGTACGACGTGCTGGTCTCGACCACCATCGTCGAGAGCGGGCTGGACATTCCCACCGCCAACACCCTGGTCGTGCATCGCGCCGACATGTTCGGCCTGGCCCAATTGTATCAAATTCGGGGCCGGGTCGGGCGTTCCAAGGCGCGGGCCTTCGCCTATCTGACCACCGATCCGGTCAAGCCGATGACCTTGTCGGCCGAGCGGCGTCTACAGGTCTTGCAATCGTTGGACAATCTGGGGGCCGGTTTCCAACTGGCCAGCCACGACCTGGATCAGCGCGGCGGCGGCAATCTGCTGGGCGACGAACAGTCGGGCCATATCCGCGAGGTGGGCGTCGAACTGTATCAGCAGATGCTGGAAGACGCGGTCGCCGAACTGAAGGAGAAGGGCGAGGGCGGGACGGCGGATCGCGGCTGGTCGCCGGCGATCAATGTCGGTGCTTCTGTTCTGATCCCAGAGGATTATGTCCCCGACCTGAATGTGCGTCTGAGCCTTTATCGCCGTCTGTCGGACGCCGAACAGGCCGAGGACCGCGAAGCCCTGGCTGCAGAACTGATCGACCGTTTCGGGCCGTTGCCGGACGAGGCGCGGCAACTGCTGAAGATCGTCGGCATCAAGGCCAACTGCCGCAGGGCCTGTATCGAGAAGATCGATATCGGGCCGCGTGGGGCGGTGCTGACGCTGCGCGACAACAGCTTCCCGAACCCGGTCGGCCTGGTGGGATTGATCCAGAAGAACCACGCCTTCTGGAAGATCCGGCCCGATCAGAAGATCGTGGTGTCCGGCGACTGGCCCACGGCCGAGGAGCGGCTGAAGGTGGCCGAGCGGATCACCGCCGACCTGGCGCGGGTAGCGGGGGCGTAAGGGGCCCCAAGTCAATCGACATTCGTGAGAATGATCTCTCGGCTCGTCCTTCCGGGTTCTTCGCTCCGCTCAGCCTCGGAAGGACGTCACTAGGCTCGATGTCGACTGAACCTAGCTGATCTTGTCGAACAGGTCGGCGGAGGCGCGTTCCAGAAGGGCGCCGGCGGTTTCGCCATGGCGCATCTCGGCCGAGCCCACGTCGAATTCGGCCACGAAGGGCGAACGGTCTGCGCCTGCGTCGAAGGCGGTGCAGCCGATCACGGCGGCGATGCGCTCGGCCGCCAGGCGCGCCTCCTGGCCATGGGTGGCGGGCAGGGCGAGGGCGAAGACCTCCTTGGCCAGGCGCACGGGGGTGTCTTCCACCCGCACCAGGCGCGACACCATGGCGCCGATCTGAGGCATGGCGCGGTCCAGCCAACCGCCTTGGCGCGCCCAGGTCACGGCCTCGGTCTCTCGCACGCGCAGGACGCAGACGGAGAGCGGACGCTTTCTGGCGCGCGACGCATTCGCCACTCGGGCAAGGTGGGCGGCGAAGATTTCGGGCGTGAACAGGCCGGTCGCGGGATCCATGACCTCCAGGCTGCGCACCGAATCCAGCGCCTTGCGGATGGTCAGGTGGCGGCGGTGGGCGCGCGCCAGGCTGAGGATGCGTTCCGCCGTCTCCATCTCTGGCGTGTCGGCCGAGGCTACGTCGGCGAAGCCGCGATTGAACAGCTCCGACAGGCTGATCTCGTTCTTGCCGCGCAGATAGAGCATCAGCGGGATGTGATAGAGGCGCGTGTTGCGCTTCATGCCCGAGGCGATCGACAGGGCCGGGGCATGATCGTCGGCGCCCCACAGAACCGCGGCGTCGAAGGCGCTTTCGTGCAGATAATCGAAGGCGGTGTAGGGCGTCGGCGCGGCGACCACCTCCGCCCCTGCGGCCGTCAGGGTGTTGGACAGGGCCAGGAAGCGCCGATCCGCCACTCCGGCGGCCAGGACGCGCAAGGGCGTGTCGTCCTCCCGCTCCGGGCTCAGGCCGATGCTGCGCGCCGCGAAGGTGGTGACGCGCAGGCGGAACTCTTCCTCGGCGATGGCCGCGCGCACCAGTTGTTCGAGCCGGAGGGCGGCCTGGGCGGGATGGGGCAGGGTCGACATGGCCAGGTCCGCGTCCGTCGCATGGTCGGGGCGCAGGCCGACAACCACGATGGGAACGCGCCGTGGCTCGGCCGCCGCTCTCAGGCGCGAGAGGGCATGGGTCGAATACTGGTCGGCGTCGATGAGGACCGCCTCAAGCGGAAAATCCTTCAGCGTCGCCTCTCCCGCATCCAGGCTGTGCGCGGTGACGGTGCGCCAGCCCAGGGCATCCAGTCCGGCCGCCAGAGCGCCGACGCGATCATCGGTCGCCGCGAGAACCAAGACACGCGCGTCGAAATTCAAGTCTTCCGTCTCCGTGAAGCGCGCCGCGCCTTGCGGCTCCCAAGCGGAGCCATAACGATCATAGCCATGTGGGTGTTAAGGAACAGTCGTCGGATGCGGCTGAACCCCAGAAATCCGCGCATGCGGAAAGGACTTACACCCGTCGTGGAATCCGCTAGGTTCCGCCGCTTGTGCAACGGTTGTGGGGACCGGCTTGAGCGATCATTTGACCCGATCCGTCCTGCGGGCGCCCCGTTTCTGGGCCGGCCTGTCTGTGCGCGCCTTCGCGCGAAGCTGGGGTCGGGACGTCATGCTCTACACGGGCGGGGTGTCGTTCTTCGCCCTTCTGGCCGTGTTTCCGGCCATCGCCATCCTGATCGGCTTCTACAAGCTGGGTCTGTCGATCGACGAGGTCAGCGCCCAGGCGGCGGCCCTGTCGGACCTGTTGCCGGATGCCGCCCAAGCCATTTTCCAGGGCGAGATCGCCCGGTTGAGCAATGCTTCGGCCCGCACCGTTTCGGCCCAGAGCGCCTTCGCCTTGTTCGTCGGCGCCTATGCCGCTCATCGCGGATTCAAGGCCTTGCTGGCGGGTTTGAACCTGATTCATGACGAGACCGAGCCGCACGGCTTCTTCAAATTCAATCTGCTGGCCTTCTTCGTCGCCATCTTCGCCTTCGCCCTGTTCACCGTGGTGTCGGGGGCGGTCGTGACCGTGCGGATTCTGGCCCATGCCTCCTCCGGCCCGGCGGGCGAAGCGGCGCGCGGGTTCGCGCCGCTGGACGCCCTGTTGCCGGCCGTCGGCCTGGCGATCGGCCTGACGCTGCTTTACCGCTACGCCATGAGTCACAGGACGCCCGTTGCCTGGCTGCCGTCGGCGACGGGCGGCCTAGTCGCAACCTTGATGTCGGTGGTGTCGTCCTGGCTGTGCGCCATCTATGTCGAACAGATCGCGCCCTTGGGGGCCACCTACGGTTCGGTCGGCGCCGTGGTGGTGCTGTTGATCTGGCTGTCGTGGAACGTCAACGCCATCTTCTACGGCGGGGCGTTCGCCACCGAAATGGAGCTGGCCGCAAAGGCCCAGGCCCAGATGGCCGCCCCGCCCGCCGGGGTGGTCAATCTGTCGGAGCGGCGGGCGCGGCGATCTCGACCGTAAGGCGGATCACGCCGTCGACGTCTTCCACCTGGGTCACGCGCCCTCCTGTCTGGCTCATCAGATAGGGCACGTCGATCCGGGCCATGGGGTCGGTGGCCAGAAGGACGAAACGCGCAGGCGGCGTGGCCCCTCGCAGCGCCTTCATCAGTCTGAGGCTGGGCGTGGGGCACCGATGACCGCGGGCGTCGATGACGATGGGGTCCGTCACGCCAGGCGGTCCGCCAGCATGTCCAGCGCCACACGCACGGCGGCCAGGCGCACCGCCTCGCGGCCCAGGTCGCCGAACCGCTCCTCACGATGAACCACGCCCCCTGGGCCGGCCGCCGCGAAATGGACCAGGCCGACCGGCTTTTGGGCCGATCCGCCGCCGGGACCGGCAACGCCGGTGACGGCGACCGAAACGGTCGCGCGCGAATGGTCGACGGCGCCGGTCGCCATGGCCCGCGCCACGGGCTCGGACACCGCGCCGTGGGTCTTCAACAATTGCTCGTCCACGCCCAGCATCTGGGCCTTCGCTTCGTTGCTATAGGTGACGAACCCCCGGTCCAGGGCGGTCGACGAGCCGGCGATGGCCGTCAGGGCGCCGGCGACCAGCCCGCCGGTGCAGCTTTCGGCTGTGGTCAGCGTCAGGCCGCGTCGGCTGGCGGCCGCGACAATCTGTTGCGCCAGGCGCTGGATGTCATCGGGGAACATGGTCTTTTCATAGGCCGCGAACCCGGCTCTAACCAGAGGCATGACCGAGGCTCTGGATCGTCCGCTGCCTGCCGAATCCGCCCGCGACCGTCTGACGCCGATTCTTTTCGCCGTCGCCGTCTTCACCTCGGCCTGTCTGGTCTTCGTGGTTCAGCCCATGGTGACGAAGCTGGTTTTGCCGACGCTGGGCGGATCGCCGTCGGTGTGGAATGCGGCCATGGTCTTTTTCCAGACCGCCCTCCTGGCCGGCTACGCCTATGCGCACCTGCTGCAGAGGCTGGGTTCGATGCGGGTCCAGATGGGGGTGCATCTGGGCGCGCTGGCGCTGGCGGCCCTGTTCCTGCCCTTGAGGGTCACGGGCGTGCTGGGCGATCCCGATCCCGGTCGGCCGACCTTTTGGCTGTTGGCGACCCTGGCGCTGTCGGTCGGGGCGCCGTTCGCGGTTCTATCGGCCACGGCCCCCCTGCTTCAGGCCTGGTGGGCGCGGGCGCGCGTGGGCTGGCATGGGGGCAGGAATCCCTACGTCCTCTATGCAGCGTCCAACCTGGGCAGCTTCCTTGCGCTGCTGGCCTATCCGGTAGTGATCGAACCCCTGGCCAGTCTGTCAGGCCAGCGCTGGGCGTGGAGCGGCGGCTACGCCCTGTTCGTCGTCCTGATCGCCGGCTTGGCGCTGACGGCCTGGCGACGCGGTTCGGGCCAGACGCCGGCCCCGCGCCTGGCCGTCAGCCCGCCCATCGCCTGGCGCGAGAAGGCGATGCTGGTGCTGCTGGCCGCCGCGCCGTCCAGCCTGATGCTGGGGGTGACGGCGCATCTGTCGACCGATGTGGCCTCGGCCCCCTTCCTGTGGGTTATCCCGTTGGCGCTGTATCTGTTGACCTTCGTTATCGCTTTTCAGGATCGCCCGGCCATCGCGCCGCGCACGACCCTGGTGCTGCAGGCCGGAATGGGCGCGGCCTGCGCGGCCATGGTGGCGTTCCGCAGCGGGGAGTGGCTGGCGGTGTTCGCCGTCAATCTGATCGCCTTCTTCTTTGCGGCCCTGATGTGCCATCAGCGGCTGGCCACGCGACGGCCCGCACCGGATCGGCTGACCGAATTCTATCTGCTGCTCTCCTTCGGCGGCGTGGTCGGCGGGGTGTTCAACGCCCTGATCGCCCCGGCCGTGTTCGAGATGGTGTGGGAATATCCGCTGGTCCTGGTGGCGGTGGCCCTGCTGCGCCCCTGGAGCAGGCGAGAGATGCGGCCGTGGGAGATCGTCTGCGCTGTGGCGGGCGTCGTGGTCGCCCTGTCGGCGCCGTTATCGATGGAAATGGTGCGTCACGCGCCCGATCTACGCGCCGCGATTCCCGACGCCCAATGGCTGCGGATCGCCCAGGCGATGTTAGGCGTGTCGGCCGTCCTGGCCTTTCTGGTGCGAGACCGGGCCGTGCTGTTCGCCGTCGTTCTGGCGGCCGTCGCCTGGTCCGGATACACGCTGGCGCGCGGCTATGACTGGGACCTGACCGAACGCAGCTTCTTCGGCGTCATGCGGGTGGCGACGATCAACGATCCGCACCTGGGCGGGCCGGTCCATGTTCTGATGCATGGCACGACCCTGCATGGCGCGCAGGGCCAGGCCGAGGCTTATCGCTGTCACCCCACCCTCTATTACGCCACGGCGACCCCGCTGGGGCAGGCCGCGCTGAAGACGCAGGCGCGCCGCCCGGACGGGGCGCGTATCGGGGTCGTGGGGCAGGGCGCCGGGGCCATGGCGGCCTATAAGCGCCAACAGGACCAACTGACCTTCTTCGAGATCGATCCGATGGTGGATCGCCTGTCACGGGATCGCCGCTGGTTCAGCTTCATCGGCGACTGCGCGGAAGGGCCGGTGCGGACGGTGATTGGGGACGCGCGCCTGACCCTGGCGCGAGAGCCGGCCGGCGGATACGATCTGCTGGTCATCGACGCCTTCAGTTCGGACGCCGTGCCGACCCATCTGCTGACGGTCGAGGCGATCCGGGGCTATCTGCGCGCCCTGGCGCCGGACGGGGTCGTGGTGCTGCACCTGTCGAACCGGAACCTGGAGATCACCCAGCCGGCCGAGGCGGCGGCCCGGGCGCTGGGTGCGCCGCATCTGCATCAGGTCTATGTCGAGGCGTCGAACCGGGGCGAGATGGCCGAGGCCTCGACCGAAGCCCTGATCATCGGCAAGAGCGAGGCGGCCTTGGCCCCGTTCCGGGCCGATCCGCGCTGGCGCACCCTGCGGCCTAGTCCGGTCCGGCCCTGGACCGACGACTACGTCAATCTGTTCGGCTCATTGCTGAGGCAATGGACCTATTCGCACCGCTAAACGCCTGAATTAGATCGCGGCAGGCAGGTCGATCGTCGCCACCGCCTGGGCGGCCAAGCCCTCGTTGCGCCCCGTGAAGCCCAAGCCCTCGCTGGTCGTCGCCTTCACGCTGACGGCGTCCAGCGCCAAATCGAGCAGGCCCGCGATGCGTTCGCGCATGGCCAGGCGGTGCGGCTTCACCTTGGGATGCTCGCAGATCAGGGTCACGTCGACGTTGACGATGCGGCCTCCGCGCGCCTTCACCAGATCGGCGGCGTGGACCAGAAAACGGTCGGACGAGGCCCCCTTCCACTTCGGGTCCGATGGCGGAAAGTGGTCGCCGATGTCGCCCTCGGCGACGGCGCCCAGGATGGCGTCGGTCAGGGCGTGCAGGCCGGCGTCGGCGTCCGAATGGCCGATCAGGGTCTGGTCGTGCGGCACTTCGATCCCGCATAGCCAGACCGAGCCGCCAGGCCCCCAGCGATGGACGTCGTAGCCCGAGCCGATGCGGGTCTGTCGCGGCAGCAGAGCCTCGGCCATGGCGAAATCCTCGGGGTAGGTCAGTTTCAGAAGGCGCGGATCGCCCTCGACCAGAACGACGCGGCCGCCTTGGCGGTCCACGACCACGGCTTCGTCGGTCGGCGTCTCATCGACGGGCCAGGCGGCGTAGGCGGCCTCGATCACGCCGCGACGGAAGGCCTGAGGCGTCTGGGCGCGCCAGAGGCCGTCGCGCTCGACCACGCCCGCCATGCGGCCGTCCTGACCCCGGCGCAGGCTGTCGGCGACGGGCAGGGCGGGCAGGGCGCCGTCGGCGTCTTTCAGGGCCGCGATCAGACGGTCGACGACCTCGCGGGCCAGCAGGGGTCGGGCGGCGTCGTGGATCAGAACGGGCTGATCCGCCGGACAACTTAGGGCCGCCAGTCCCGCGCGAACGGATTGGGCGCGGGTTTTCCCGCCCGTCACGGCGCGCCAGGACGAGAGGCCGGACAGGGCCTGGGCGACGCGATCCTGGGCGTCCGGCGCGATCACGACGATCAGTTCCTGGGCGCCGGCGTTCAGCAGTGCCTCGGCCGACCAGCGCAGGACGGGCCTGCCGCCCAGGTCGCGCCATTGTTTGTCGCCGCCGGCGCGAGAGCCAGATCCGGCGGCGACGATGAGGGCGGAGAAGGTCATGGCGGCCTTCTAAACGGCGTGGTCAGGCTTGACGAGGGGCTGTGGGATGAGGCGAAAGGCCCCGATGACGAAGACGCTTCAGATCGGCGACGTGACCGTTCCGGGCCGGGTGCTGATGGCGCCCATGACCGGCGTTACCGACCTGCCGTTCCGTCTCCTGGCCTCCAGACTGGGCGCGGCCTATGTGGCGACCGAGATGGTGGCGGCCAAGGAGCTGGCGCGGGCGCGGCCCGACGTGGTGCGGCGCGCGGCGGTCGGGGAAGGACTGCCTCTGACGGTGATCCAGTTGGTCGGGCGCGATCCCGAGCAGATGGCCGAGGGCGCGCGCATGGCCGAAAAGGCCGGGGCCGACATCATCGACCTGAACTTCGGCTGCCCCGCCAAGGAGGTGACGGGTTCGGCCGCCGGCTCGGCCCTGATGCGAACGCCGGACCTGGCCTGTCGGATCATGGAGGCGGCGGTGAAGGCCGTGTCGCGTCCGGTCACGGTCAAGATGCGCCTGGGCTGGGACGACGACAGCAAGAACGCCGCCGATCTGGCGATGCGGGCCGAAGCCATCGGGGTCAAGGCCGTCACCGTCCACGGCCGCACCCGCAAGCAATTCTACACGGGCCAGGCCGACTGGGAGGCCGTGGGCGCGGTCAAGGCGGAGGTCGGGATTCCGGTCATCGTCAATGGCGACATCGTGACGGTCGAGGCGGCGCGGCAAGCCTTGGCGGCGTCGGGCGCGGACGGGCTGATGCTGGGACGCGGGGTCTATGGCCGGCCCTGGCTGGCGGCGCACCTGGAGCGGGCGCTGATCGACGGCGTGGCGATGGCCGAACCGGGACCCGAAGCGCGCCTGGCCATCGTGATCGAGCATCTGCACGCCTCAGCCGCCTTCTATGGCCTGCCGCTGGGCCTGAAGATGTTCCGCAAGCACCTGGGCTGGTACATCGAACAGGCGCCTTGGCCGGCGGACCCGCAACACCGGCGAGAGGTCAAGGCGAGAATCTGCCGGCTGGAAGCGGTCGAAGCCGTCGAAGCGGCCATGGCGGAGCTATGGCGACCGAAAACGCCGCGTCCGGACAACTCGGGTGTTGAAAACGCGCCACAGGTGTCGGAGAGTGCTGTGGCATGACGGATACGCCTTCAGCCGTGACTCCTCAGGCCGACACCGCGTCGGACGAGGAGTCGTTCTGGGGACGGATCGACGGAGACCGGGCGCGGGCCTGGTTCGGCCTGGCCTATTTCGTGGCGGTGGTCGTCACGGCGGTCTCGGTCTGGCTGGTGGCCGTCGCACCTGACGCTGCGTCCGACGGACTGAGCGGATCGGCGAACCAGCTGGTCCTGTATGTGCTTCTGGCCAATCTGGTTCTGATTGCGGGCCTGGCGGCCATCGTCGGGCGGCGGGTCCTGGCGCTGGCCCGGCGCACCAGCGAAGCGGGATCCAGGCTGCACCTGCGGTTCGTCACCCTGTTCTCGGCGGTGGCCCTGATCCCCTCTGTCGTGATCGCCCTGGTGTTCGGCGTTCTGGTTACGCGCGGGGTCGATCAGTGGTTCAGCCAAAACGTTCAGGCCTCCGTCGAAAACGGCGCGGTGGTGGGCCGGGCCTATATCAAGGATGTCGCCTCGACCATGGACACGGACCTGGTCACGATTTCCGAACAGTTGGGCAGCGCGCGCGCCCTGTTCGGCAACCGCATCCAGTTCAACGACGCCCTGGCCCAGGTGGGTGAGATCTTCGGCTATCCCGCCCTCTACATCGTGGATGGACAGGGCGAGGTGCTGGCGCGGGCCGAGGCGCCGAACGCGCCGCCCTATCTGGCGCCGCCCCGCGCCTATCTGGAAGATGCCGCTCAAGGCGGTCAGCCGCCCACCGACGTGACGGAGCAACCGGACGCGGTGCGCTCGGTCATCGCCCTGCCGGCCTATGGCGACGCCTATCTGTATCTGGTTCGCCCGCTGCAGGACGGGCTGATCGCGCGGATGAACGCCTCGGTTCAGTCGATCCAGTCCTATAACGAGGCCAAGGAATCCCGCGCCCGCATCCAGTCGGCCTTCATCCTCAGCTATCTGGAGACGGCCCTGCTGGTGCTGGTGGGGGCCGTGTGGCTGGGCATGTCCGCGGCCAGCAGCATTTCCGCCCCCATTGGGCGGCTGGTGAAGGCGGCCGGTCAGGTGGCGGGCGGCGACTTCAGCGCGCGTGTGGACAGCGACGGGGCGCCGGGCGAAATCGCCACCCTGTCGGACGCCTTCAACCGCATGACCCACGACCTGCAGGCCCAGCAGACGGCGCTGAAGGCCGCCAGCGACGAGGCGCAGGATCGAAGCCTGTTCATCGAGACGGTGCTGTCGGGCGTCAGCGCGGGGGTCATCGGCCTGGACCGACGCGGCCGCATCTCGGCGATCAACGACAGCGCCCTGCAACTGCTGCATATCGAGGAAGACGAGGTCCTGGGACAGGCGCTGGCGGCGCTTTCGCCGGAACTGAGCGATCTGGTGCGTCGCGTCGAGGCCCATATCGAAGAAGACATCGACGTGAGCCGCGAGGGAGAGACGCGGCGCCTGCGCGTTCGGATCGAGGGGGGGCAGGGCGGCGAAATGGTCCTGACCTTCGACGACATCACCCGGCTGGTGACGGCCCAGCGCAACGCCGCCTGGCGCGACGTGGCCCGCCGCATCGCCCATGAGATCAAGAACCCGCTGACGCCCATTCAACTGTCGGCCGAGCGGCTGAAACGAAAGTATCGCAGCAAGGTGGACGAGGTCGAAATCTTCGACCGCTGCACCGACACCATCATCCGCCAGGTGGGCGACATCGGCCGTATGGTGGACGAATTCTCGGCCTTCGCGCGGATGCCGGCGCCCCGGTTCGGCGCGGCCAACCCGGCGGAAATGCTGCGGGAGGCGGTGTTCGCCCAGCGGGTCGCGGACGCCGACATCGCCGTGGAGATCGCCGAGCCCCTGCCCAAGGCGACGCTGCGCTGCGACGCGCGGATGGTGGGACAGGCGTTGCTGAACATCCTGAAGAATGCGGGCGAATCCGTCGCGGCGCGTCGGGCGGCCGATGGCGACGGGGCTGCCGGCACGGGCATCATCGCGGCCCTTAGCGTCGAGAACGGCGCGGCGGTTTTCATCGTTGAGGACGACGGCATAGGCCTGCCCGCCAAGGACCGCGACCGTCTGACCGAACCCTATGTCACCACGCGCGAGAAGGGCACGGGCCTGGGCCTGGCGATCGTCAAACGCATCTGCGAGGACCACGGCGGCGAGCTGAGGTTGGCGGATGCGGAAACCCTGCGCGGCGCGCGCGTGTGCCTGATTTTCCCACTGACTTCCACCGGCAAGACCGGAGACGCCGCGGAGCGCCCGCTCCGTAGCGTTCCCGCCGAATAAGCGAGGCAAGATGCGACCCACCGGTTCCGACATTCTGGTCGTCGACGACGAAGCCGACATCCGCGACCTGGTTTCCGGCCTCCTGGAGGACGAGGGCCATGCGGTGCGCGTGGCCGCCAATTCCGACGAGGCCCTGGCGGCGATCCGCGCGCGCAAGCCCAGCCTGGCCATCCTGGATATCTGGATGCAGGGCGGCGGTCTGGACGGGCTGGAGCTGCTGGAGGTGGTCAAGGAGATCGATCCCGACCTGCCGGTGGTGATGATCTCGGGGCACGGCAACATCGAGACGGCGGTGACGGCGTTGAAGCGCGGCGCCTATGACTTCATCGAAAAGCCGTTCAAGTCGGACCGGCTTGTGGTGGTGGTGGAACGCGCCATCGAGGCGGCGACGCTGCGACGCGAGAACCGCCGACTGCGCGCCGCCACCATGACGCCCTCGGGCCTGATCGGTCGGTCGCAGGCGGCCCAGGCCCTGCGCAGCACCATCGCCAAAGTGGCCCAGGCCAACAGCCGCGTCCTGATCTCGGGTCCCGCCGGGTCGGGCAAGGAACTGGTGGCGCGCCAGATTCACGACGGCAGCCCGCGCGCCCGGGCCGAGTTCGTCGCCATTTCGGCCGCCGGCATGACGCCGGAACGGCTGGACGTCGAGCTGTTCGGCGAGGAGGGGCAGGACGGTCGGCCCAGCAAGATCGGCGTGTTCGAACGCGCCCACAACGGCACCCTGTATCTGGACGAGATCAGCGACATGCCGCGCGAAAGCCAGAGCCGCATCCTGCGGGTTCTGGTCGATCAGCGGTTCCGCCGCGTCGGGGGCGAGCAGGACGTGCAGGTGGATGTTCGCGTGATCACCTCGACCTCGCGCGACCTGAAGACCGAGATCGCCGACGGCCGGTTCCGCGAGGATCTGTTCCACCGGCTGAACGTCGTCCCGATCCGCGTGCCCGCCCTGTCGGAACGGCGCGAGGACATCGCCGAACTGGTCGATTATTTCGTGGAGACGATCAGCGCCGCGCAGGGCCTGCCGCGACGCCTTATCGGCGAGGACGCCGTGGCCGTGCTGCAGGTCCATCCTTGGCCGGGCAACATTCGCCAGCTGCGCAACAATATCGAGCGGTTGCTGATCCTGGCGACGGGCGATCCGAACGAGCCGATCACCGCCGACATGCTGCCGCAGGAGGTGGCGACCTCCAACGGCGCGGCGCCGTCCCTGGGCGCCGAACGGACCATCGCCCTGCCGCTGCGTGAAGCGCGCGAGGTGTTCGAGCGGGAGTATCTGGCCGCCCAGATCATGCGCTTCGGCGGCAATATCTCGCGCACCGCCGCCTTCATCGGCATGGAGCGGTCGGCGCTTCACCGCAAGTTGAAGTCGCTGGGCGTCTCGCCGGCGCGCGGCGGCGACGAGGAAGAGCCTGCCTGATGTCTCGCATCGCCTATGTGAACGGCGTCTATAGTCCGCACGGCGAGGCTGTGGTCCATATCGAGGATCGCGGCTTCCAGTTCGCCGACGGGGTCTATGAAGTCTGGTCCGTGATGGATGGCCGTCTGGCCGACT
Organism: Brevundimonas sp. SORGH_AS_0993; assembly: GCF_030818545.1. NCBI lineage: Bacteria > Pseudomonadati > Pseudomonadota > Alphaproteobacteria > Caulobacterales > Caulobacteraceae > Brevundimonas > Brevundimonas sp. SORGH_AS_0993. The sequence goes on along the minus strand of NZ_JAUTAH010000001.1, from coordinate 825,156 downwards.
TCGAGGGGCATATGGCGCGCCTGCACCGCAGCCTGAACGCACTGGATATCGAAATCCCGATGACCGCCGCCGCCCTGGCCGTGGTGCTGAAGGAGACGGTGCGGCGGAACCGCGTGCGCGACGGCCTGGTCTATCTGCAGGTCACGCGCGGGACGGCGCCGCGCGATCACGCCTTCCCGGTCGATGTGGCGCCCAGCGTCGTGGTCACGGCCAAGCGGCTGGATCCGGACAAGGGCCGACGTGCGGCCCAGAACGGGGCGGCGGCCGTAACCCGCCCCGACCTCCGCTGGGGTCGATGCGACATCAAGACGGTGGGCCTGCTGCCCAATGTCCTGGCCAAACAGGCGGCGCGCGAGAGCGGGGCCTACGAATGTCTGCTGGTCGATGAGATGGGTCTGATCACCGAAGGGGCGTCGACCAACGCCTGGATCGTGGACGAACACGGCAAGCTGAGGACTCGCGACACCCAGGCCAACATCCTGCGCGGCGTCACCCGCGCCGCGGTGCTGAAGCTGATCGAGGCGGAAGGTCTGGAGCTTGAGGAGCGCGCCTTTTCCGTGGACGAGGCCAAGCGCGCGCGCGAACTGTTCGTCACGGCCGCCAGCACCTTCGTCATGCCGCTGATTTCCCTGGATGGTGTCCGCATCGGCGATGGTCGTCCGGGGCCCGTCGCCACCCGCCTGCGCGACCTCTATCTTGAACAGGCGCGCCGAGAAGCCATTTAGGGCGTTGCCCCGGCGGGGAAGCGACGTTTAAGGTCGCGCCTGGCCGTATCGGCCCCGCGCCGCTTCTCCGGCGACGAACAACCAAGAACAGGAACAACCTGCCATGTCGCAAGACAAACGTCAGAACCTTCAGGACACCTTCCTCAACTCGGTCCGCAAGACCAAGACGCCCTTGACCATCTTCCTGGTCAATGGGGTCAAGCTGCAGGGCATCGTGACCTGGTTCGACAACTTCTGTGTGCTGCTGCGCCGCGATGGCCAGTCCCAGCTGGTGTATAAGCACGCCATCTCCACCATCATGCCGTCCGCGCCCGTGCAACTGTACGAGCCTGACGCCGAAGAAGACTGATTGACCCAAAAACTGATCGATCACGCCGCCCCCGTTCAGCGGGCGGTCGTCATCCACCCCGACGGACGGTCGGACTCGCCGCGCCTGGCCGAGGAACGGCTGGCCGAGGCGACCGGCCTTGCCCGCGCCCTGGACCTGGACATCCAGGCCGAGGAGATCGTGCGCGTGCGAAAGATCGCGCCCGCCACCCTGTTCGGCTCTGGCAAGGTGGAGGAACTGGCCGCCCTGATGCGGGCGGCCGAGGCCGACGTCGCCATCATCGACGACGCCCTGACGCCTGTGCAGCAGCGCAATCTGGAGAAGGCGTGGGAGGTGAAGGTCATCGACCGCACCGGCCTGATTCTGGAAATCTTCGGCCGTCGCGCCCGGACCAAGGAAGGCCGGCTGCAGGTCGAACTGGCGCGGCTGGATTATGAGCGGTCGCGTCTGGTGCGGACCTGGACCCACCTGGAACGCCAGCGGGGCGGCACCGGCTCGACCGGCGGGCCGGGGGAAACCCAGATCGAGCTGGATCGGCGTCTGATCGCCGACCGGATCGTGCGGCTGAAAGCCGAGCTGGAAGAGGTGCGTCGCACGCGCGGCCTGCATCGCAAGCAGCGCCAGAAGGTTCCGTTCCCGACCATCGCCCTGGTCGGCTACACCAATGCGGGCAAGTCGACCCTGTTCAATCGGCTGACGGGGTCGGAGGTCTTCGCCAAAGACCTGTTGTTCGCCACCCTGGACACGACCCAGCGCACCATCCGCCTGCCGCAGGGGCGACCGGCCATCGTGGCCGACACCGTCGGCTTCATCTCCGACCTGCCGCACGAACTGGTCGAGAGCTTCCGGGCGACGCTGGAGGAGGTCGGGGAGGCCGACCTGATCCTGCATGTCCGCGACATCGCTTCGGACGACAGCGACGCCCAGGCAGCCGATGTCGAGGCGGTTCTGAAGCAGATCGAGACGCCCGAGGGCAAGACGCGGCGCGTCCTGGAGGTCTGGAACAAGACCGATCTGCTGAAGGACGAGGTCCGCGAGGCGGTGCTGGGTCAAGCCCAGCGTCTGGCCAAGGCCGGAGAGGCGGTGGCGGTTTCGGCCTGGACCGGGGAGGGCGTCGAGGAACTGCGCCAGATCATCGCCGGTCTGATCGACGACGATCCGGAAAGCCATGTGGTGCTGGAGCCCGATCAGGGCGAGGCCCTGGCCTGGCTTTACGAACACGGGCGGGTCACGTCGCGCGCGACCGACGAACTTGGCCGTACTGAGGTCACGGTGCGGCTGCACCCTGCGGCCCTGGGGCGATTCGAGCGCCTGTATCCTCACCTGACCCGCTGATCCATGCATCTGATCGAAACCGTCCTGCTGCTGCTTCTGGCCGTCGTGGTGTCGGGTTCGATCGCACGGATCACGCGCGTCGCTCTGCCTCTGGTGCAGATCGCGCTGGGGGCGGCCATCGTCATGGTGACGGGTTCGACGGTGGACCTGAAGCCCGACATCTTCTTCCTGCTGTTCCTGCCGCCGCTGCTGTTCCTGGACGGCTGGCGCATCCCCAAGGAAGACCTGTTCCGCGACCGCGCGGTGATCCTGGAGCTGGCGCTGGGTCTGGTGCTGTTCACCGTGGTCGGCCTGGGCTTCATGATCTGGTGGATGATCCCGGAGATGCCGCTGGCGGTCGCCTTCGCCCTGGCCGCCATCCTGTCGCCGACCGATCCCATCGCGGTTCAGGCCATCGCCGCCCGCGCCCCGATCCCCAAGCGGCTGATGCATATTCTGGAAGGCGAATCTCTGCTGAACGATGCGACCGGCCTGACCTGCATGCGCATCGCCGTGATCGCGGCGACGACCGGCGCCTTCTCCGTCGGCCATGCGGTCGGAACCTTCGCCTGGCTGGCCCTGGCGGGGGTGGCGGTCGGCGTCGGCGTGACCCTGGCCATCAGCTACGCCAAGGGATTCGTCAGCCGGCGCTGGGGCGAGGATGTGGGCGCCCAGATACTGGTCAGCCTGCTGATCCCGTTCGCGGCCTATCTGGTGGCGGAAGAGCTTCACGCCTCGGGCATTCTGGCGGCGGTGGCCGCCGGCGTGACCATGAGTTTCACCGAACGCGGCGGCGGGGCGAACGGCCAGTCTCTGGCCATGACCCGCATCCGGCGCGCGGTGGTGTGGGACACGGTGCAGTTCGTCGCCAACGGCTTCATCTTCGTGATCCTGGGCGAGCAGATGCCCTCGATCATGGCGCGCGCGGCCGAGGTGGTGGCGGGCACGAGCCGGCCCGAGGTCTGGTGGCTGGCGGTCTATGTGCTGGCCATCGTCGGGGCCCTGGCGGCGCTGCGGTTCGTATGGGTGTGGACCTCGCTGAAGCTGACCCTGTTCCGCCGTCGCCATCGCGGGCCGCCGCCCAAGGTGGGTCTGCGTCTGACGATGGTTATGTCCCTGGCGGGCGTGCGCGGGGCCATCACCCTGGCGGGTATTCTGACCCTGCCGTTCGTGGTGGGGGACGGATCGCCCATGCCGTCGCGCAATCTGGCGATCTTTCTGGCGGCGGGGGTGATCATCGTGTCGCTGGTGCTGGCGACCTTCGCCCTGCCGCGCCTGATGAAGCACATCGAACTGCCGCCCGAGCCGTCGCACCAGCAGGAGGAGGACCGTAGCCGGATCGCCGCCGCCACCGCCGCCCTGCGCGCCATCGAGGACGTGTCCCACGCCATGGCTGAGGGCAAGCCCAACCCCGACCTCTATTCCGAGATCGCCACGCGATTGATGGAGATCTATCGCCGCCGGATCGAGAGCCGGACGCGCCGCGACGAGGACGATCTGGAAGTGGCGCGCCAGATGGATCAGATCGAGCGGCATCTTCGCCTGGCGGGTCTGTCGGCGGAACGGGCCGAGTTCACGCGCCTGAGCCGGGCGCGCCGACTGGACGAGGAGACCGCGCGACGCCTGATCCGCGAGGTCGATCTGCAGGAACTGCGCTACCTCTGACGGATCAGCGCGCCATGAAGGCGCCGACGGCGGCGTAGCTGTCGGCGATGTGATGGGCGCCGCGCGCGATCAGGCGCTCCGCGTGGCCGTCGCGGACGTGGCCGCCGGCGGTCAGGCCCACGACCGTCATGCCCGCCGCCACGCCGGCCGTCACGCCCGCTTCGCTGTCTTCGATCACCAGGGTCCGGGCCGGGTCGGCCCCCAGGCTTTGCGCCGCATGCAGGAACAGGTCGGGATGGGGCTTGCCCCGTTCGACCGCCAGGCCGGTGAAGACCGCACCGTGGAAATGGTCGCTGAGGCCGAACAGGTCCAGGCCGACGCCGATCCAGTCGGGGCCGCTGGAAGAGGCGATGCAGCGCGGTTCGCTGCGCGCAGTCAAAAAGTCCACGACGCCTGGCACGGGCTTCAACTGCTGCGGCGCGCGGGCGCGGCAGGTGGCGAACCAGGTGGTGTGGAAATCTTCGGGACAGGCGCCGCCCAGGGCCGCCTCGACCACCGGCCGGTTGTCGCGCCAACGCTTGCCCGTATAGGCGCTCAACACCTGCTCCAGGGTCGTCGGCAGGCCGATGGCCGTCAGCTGTTCGGCCATGACGGTGCTGTTCAGCACTTCGCTGTCGGCGACGACGCCGTCATAGTCGAAGATGATCAGGTCGTAGGTCACGAGGCGCGCTTTTCGGCGGCCTTTGCGGCGTCCCAGAGGCGGTCCATCTCTTCGAGCGTCGATTGATCCGGCGTGCTGCCATCCTTGCCCAGTTCGGCCTCGATGAAGCCGAAGCGGCGCACGAATTTGGCGTTGGCGGCGCGCAGGGCGTCTTCGGGTTCGACGTCCAGCTTGCGCGCCAGATTGGCGACGACGAACAGCAGGTCGCCCAGCTCCTCGCGGACCTTGGCCTGGTCGCCGGCGGCGATTTCGACGCGCAGTTCCTCGACCTCTTCGGCCAGCTTGTCGAACACCTCGTCGGTCGAGGGCCAGTCAAAGCCGACGCGGCCGGCGCGCTTCGTCAGCTTGGCGGCGCGGGTCAGGGCGGGCAGGCCGACCGGCACGTCGTCCAGGACGCCGGGCTTCTGGCGGTCCTTGCGCTCGGCGGCCTTGATAACCTCCCAGGCGAGGGTCTGTTCTTTCGAGGTGCGCTGGAGCTCCGCGCCGAAGACATGGGGATGGCGGCGTTCCAGCTTGTCGGCAATGGCCGTGACCACGTCGTCGAAGGCGAACAGCCCCTGTTCCTCGGCCATGCGGGCATGGAAGACGACCTGAAACAGCAGGTCCCCGAGTTCGCCCTTCAACTCGTTCAGGTCGTTGCGCTCGATGGCGTCGGCGACCTCGTAGGCTTCCTCGATGGTGTAGGGGGCGATGGTGGCGAAGGTCTGCTCCACGTCCCAGGGGCAGCCGCCCTCCCGGTCGCGCAGCCGCTCCATGATGGCCAGCAGGCGGTCGACGGGTCTCATGCCCGGACCCCGGCGTCGCGTTCGTCCAGCGCCTTACGAATGGCGTTGTGGCGCGCGGCGGTCAGCGGATAATTCCTGAGGGCCAGGGCGGCCAGGGCCAGCAGAACGCCCGGCACGGCGATGAACAGGACCTGCAGGGTGATCAGCGCCGTCTCGCTGTTGCCTGCCACGCCCGGAACGGCGCGGAAACCGACCCACTGCAGGATCAGATAGGGGATCAGGGCGAAGACGTGGCCGATCTTGGTCGTGGCCGACAGGATCGACAGCATCAACCCCGTGCGGTCCACGCCGGTTTCGAACCGCTCTTCGTCACCGGCATCGGCCATCATGGCGCGGGTCAGGAACAGGCCAGCGGCGTAGGGCAGGCCGGCGATGAACATGACCACGGCCGTCAGGGCGAAGGCGCCGCCGGGAACCAGGGTCGCCCCGACATAGAGAACGGCCGAGACGATGCTGGCGACCGCCAGGCCCTTGTCCTTGCCTACGCGGGTGGCGAACCAGGCCCAGAAGGGCGCGCCGCACAGGCCGGCGATGAAATAGACCAGCATGAACAGCCCGGCCTGGGTGTGGTCGTAGCCCCGGATCTGACCGAAGAAGAAGAACAACAGCGACCCGGTGATGCCGGGCGCGACGCCCAGAAGAAGGTCGGCGATCAGGAGCTTTCGCACCGTCTTCTGGCCCAGCAGCGACAGATAAGCCTTCAGACTGCCGTGCGGCTGATCGCCCTTGGTCACGGGCTCCGGCACGGCGATCATGGCCAGGCCGATGGTGACGGGCAGGGCGATGACGATGGCCCAGCCCATGATGCGGACGCCCGCCGCATAGTCCCCGACGCCCGTCTTCACCACGATGGTCGGCAGAACCAGGATCAACACCACCCCGACGATGTTGAACACCTGCCACCAGCCATAGACCCGGCTGCGCTGGTCGTACTGCGGCGCCAGGACCGCCGCCCAGCCCAGCTGACCCAGGGTGCCGATGGAGAAGCCCAGGTAGAGGAACAGCAGCCAGCCGAACAGATAGACGGGCGGCGCGCCCGGCTGGACGACCACGAACATCATGAAGGCCGCCAGCATCAGCATGGGCGTCGACAGGGCCATCCAGGGCCGATAGCGGCCGAACCGCGTCTTGGTCCGGTCCATGCCCCAGCCGATGAAGGGGTCGAAGACGATGTCGATGAGCCGCACCGCCATGAAGACGGCCGCCAACACCCCCAGCTCCAGCCCCACGAAGGTGGCGTAAAACTCGGGCAGGGTGACGGGCAAGGCGACGCCGAAGGCCGCCAGCGGCAGGCAGGGGCCGGAGAAGGCCGCCAGCACGGCGTTGGAGCGGCGAGGCGCGGTCGGGGCGGCCACGGTGGACATCGTTGGTCCTGCGAAAGACGGCGCGAGTCGGCCGCGCACGCACCATGCCAGTGATCGGCCGCTCTTGCACCGCCAAGCCGTCGATTGGCGCTTGTCGGAATCCGCGGCTTGGGGCTTGCTGCACGCATGTTGCGGCGTCTCCTCGCGGTCCTGTCCTTCTGCCTGATCGCGGCCAGCGCCGTCGGGGCGCGCGCGGCGGGGCCGTGCCATACGAACGCCGACCTGTGGCGCGATCAGGGATTGAGCAACGCCATCTCCTACTATTCGCTGGAATGGGCGCCGTTTGGCGCGACCGAATGGGGATGGGAGACCTATCTGCCGCTGATCCAGCAGGAGCTTCACACCCGGTGCGGGCCGGGCACGCCGGTCTTCGCCTCGCAATTGGCCGGGTTTCAGCAGACGCACGGCCTGGCGCCGACCGGCCTGTTCGACAGCGCGACCTTTCAGGTCTTCAAGGGCGTCTGGCAGGAACGGCGGCCCTTCGTCATGGCCCGGACGCGCGGGGAATGCCCCGATCCGCCGCCGATCAATCAGCTGGGCTATCTGGTGGCTTCGGAAGAGCACGCCGACCGGCTGACGCGGCTGTTGCGGCGCGACGTGCTGGACGCCTATCGCCGGATGGCTGCGGCGGCGCGAGCCGAGGTTTCGGAAATCGCCGCCGATCCGGAGCTGTTGCAGATATTCTCAGGCTTCCGCGATCCGGAGGCGGATGCGGCGCGCTGCGCCAAGCAGGGCAATTGCGACGGCCTGCGGCGCGCCGTCTGTTCGGCGCACCGGACGGGCACGGCGGTCGATCTGTATGTGGGACGGGCGCATGGCCTGAACGTCGATTCGACGCTTCCGGCCAGCCGACAGGCCATGGCGCGCGGGGCGACCTATCGCTGGCTTGTGGCCAACGCCGGGCGGTTCGGCTTTGCGCCCTATGTCTTCGAGCCTTGGCATTGGGAGTATGTGCGGCCATGGGATCCTTCGTTCGCGCCCTGACGCCCGCAGAGGCGGCCCTGGCGCGCGAAGCCTTCGGCGGCGCCCTGCGGCTGGTCCGCATCCGACTGATCGGCTGGCCCTTCGCGCGGGCTTTCGTCGCCGGACGCTGGTTCGGGCGTGACTGGATCGTCTGGCCTCGGCGAAGCCTGGTCGCCGATTTCGCCGAGGCTTCGTCCCAGGTTCAGGGCGTGCTGGTGCATGAATTGACGCACGTCTGGCAGGCCCAGCAGGGCGTCAATCTGCTGATCGCCAAGCTCAAGGCCGGGGACCGCCCGGCGTCCTACGCCTATGTCGCCGACGACGGCTGCCGGTGGGCGGGGCTGAACATCGAGCAGCAGGCCATGGTGATGGAGCATCGTTTTCATGCGCGTCGGAGCGGTTGCGCGCCCGCAGAGCTGGCCTTCTACGACCGCCTTTGTCCGTTCGATGCATCGGAACCGCCCATGGGGCTTGAAACCGATCCAAGGACGCGCCAAGTTAGCAACGGTCGTTGTTGCGAATAGCGGCCTGCATCAATTCGGAGCCTCCACCATGCCCAAGATTCTCGTCCTCTATCATTCGACTTACGGCCATATCGAAGCCATGGCCGAAGCCGTCGCCGAGGGCGCGCGCGAGGTCGAAGGCGCCGTCGTCGACATCAAGCGCGTCCCGGAAACCGTGCCCGAAGAGCTGGCCAAGGCCTCGGGCTACAAGCTGGATCAGAAGGCGCCGATCGCCAAGATCGACGATCTCAAGGACTATGACGCCATCATCATCGGCGCCGGCACCCGCTTCGGCTCGGCCGCTTCGCAGATGCGCGCCTTCCTGGATCAGGCCGGCGGCCTGTGGTTCACGGGCGCTCTGATCGGCAAGATCGGCGGCGCCTTCACCGCCACGGCGACCCAGCACGGCGGTCAGGAAACAACCTTCCAGGGCCTGCACAACTTCTTCATGCACCACGGCATGCCGGTCGTGGGTCTGCCCTATTCCTATCAGGCTCAGATGACTCTGGACGCCGTCCACGGCGGTTCGCCCTATGGGGCGACGACGATCACCGGCGGCGATGGATCGCGTTTGCCCAGCGAAATCGAACTGGACGGCGCCAAGTTCCAGGGCAAGCATATCGCCGAGCTGGCCAAGAAGCTGCACGGCTGATCCGATGCGCCAGCCCGCTCTTTTCTTTGGCCACGGTTCGCCCATGAACGCGCTAGGCGGTCCTTTCACGGCTGCTTGGCGCGACTTGGGCGACGCGGTCGGCAAACCCAAGGGGGTGGTGATGGTCTCCGCCCACTGGGAGACGCGCGGGCTGGGCGTCACGGCGCAGGAAGAACCCGAAACCATTCACGATTTCGGGGGCTTTCCACGCGAACTTCATGAAATGCAGTATCCGGCGCGCGGGTCGCCCGCCCTGGCGGCCCGTGTGTCGGAACTGACCGGCGCCATCCAGACGCAGCAATGGGGGCTGGACCACGGAACCTGGTCGGTCTTGCGCCACGTCTGGCCTCAGGCGGACGTGCCGGTGGTGCAGTTGTCGCTGAACCGCGACCTGACGGGGCGTCAGCACTATACGCTGGCCAAGGCCCTTGCGCCGCTGAGGGACGAGGGAATCGTGATCGCCGGTTCGGGCGACTTCGTCCATAATCTGCGGACGTGGAAGCGCGACGCGGGGGCCGAACCCTATGCCTGGGCGACCGGGTTCAACGAGGCGGTGAAACACGCCTTCCTGATCGGCGACCACGAAGCGCTGATCGACTGGGTCGGCTTGGCCGAGGACGCCCAACTGAGCGTACCGACCGACGAACACTATCTGCCTGTCCTCTATATCGCCGCCCAGCAGCAGCCCGGTGAACCTGTCAGCTTCTTCAACGACAGCATCGACGGCGGTTCGATCTCGATGACGGGCGTGCGGATCGGCTGATCAGGTCGCCTCGACCATCTTCTGGATGGCGACATAGTCGGTCTTACCGGTGCCCAGGACCGGCACTTCGGCGACCTTGACGATCTTTTTGGGCACGACCAGTTCGGGGGCGCCGTTGGCGCGTGCCCATTCGGCCAGGGGCGCGACCTCGGCCCCGGCGTGGTCCGTGACCAGGACAAGTTTCTCGCCCTTGCGGCTGTCGGGGATGGAGACGACGGCGTGGCGCTGTTCCGGCCAGACGGCGCCGGCGATGCCTTCCACGGCGGTCAGTGAGACCATTTCGCCGCCGATCTTGGCGAAGCGTTTGGCGCGGCCCTTGATGGTGACATAGCCATCGGCGTCCACATCGACGATGTCGCCGGTGTCCAGCCACTCGTCGCCGACGACGTCCCAGGACAGGGGCTCGGCGGACGTCACATAGCCGCTCATGACGTTCGGCCCCTTCAGCAGCAGACGGCCGCCTCCCTCGATGCCTTCGACCGGCTCCAGCTTCCAGTCCATGCCCGGCAGGATCTGGCCGACGGTGCCCGGCGCGTTGCGGTCGGGATGGTTGACGGCGACGACGGGCGAGGCCTCGGTCGCGCCATAGCCCTCCAGCAATTCGACGCCGCCGAACTTGCTGTTGAACAGGGCGCGGGTCTCTTCGCGCACCTTCTCGGCGCCGGCCACGGCGAACTGAAGGGTGGCGAAGTCGTCGGGTTCCGCTACGCGGGCGTACTGGCTGAGGAAGGTGTCGGTGGCGAACAGGATCGACGCCTTCACCTGGGGCAAGAGGTCGGTGATCTGTTTGGCGTGCAGCGGCGACGGGTATTCGAACGCCTTCAGGCCCTGGAGCAGGGGCAGAATGACCCCGCCGGTCAGGCCGAAACAGTGGAAGGTCGGCAGGGGATTGAACATCACCCATTCCGGCTTCAGGTCGATATGGGCCGCCACCTGACGGGCGTTTGCGACCAGGTTCTTCTGGCTGAGGACCACGCCCTTGGGCGTGCCGAAGCTGCCGGAAGTGAACAGGACAACGCCCGGCGCGTCGGGATCGGTCCTGACGCGGAACCGCTTGGGCGCGGCGCCCGCCGCGAGACCGTACAGCTTGTCCTGAAGCCCGATGGTCTTGCGCACGTCGTCCAGCCAGACGATGTCGGCGACCGTCTTGAGCTCCACGATCAGATCGTCCAGCTTGGCCTGGTCGATGAAGCGTTTGGCGGTCAGCACCTTCTTGACGCCCGACGCCTGGATCGCCGCTTTCAGATTGGCCTCGCCGGCGGTGAAGTTCAGCATGACCGGCACGCGGCCGTGGGCGTGCAGGCCGAAGAAGGTGACGACAACGCCCATGGAGGACGGCAGCAGAATGGCCACCCGTTCGCCCAGGCTGGTCATGTGCGCGATCTTGCGGCCCAGAACGAAGGCCGCGCGGATCAGGCCGGTGTAGGTCAGGGGATGGCGGTCCTGGTCCTCCAGGATTTCCTTGTCGCCGAACTTCGCCCGCGCCTCGATCAGGGCGTCGATCAGCGATACGTCGTAGAGCGAGGAATCCAGGGGCTGGCGCAAGCGCGTCTCCTACGGAGGGCGTTCGAACCCTCTCTGTCATTGGGGCGTCAGTCATTAATGACGCCGGGTCATCTTGAAAAGATGCGTTACGGACCGTGAGGTCGGGGCGCCATCACGCCTGCGGGAGGTCTGTAACCCGGTTTGCCTTGCCTAAACGGCCGCAAAGTCCGAAATACCGCCCATGGTCACACTGATCGACACCCTGCAGCGCAAGCCGTCGGAACTGCGCCACCCGGAAAAGCAGAACCGGCCCGAAACGGTCGTTCTGAAAAAGCCCGACTGGCTGCGCGTGAAGGCGCCGGGGTCGGGCCAGTACAACGCCACGAAGGAGATCGTGCGCTCCAAGGGCCTTCACACCGTCTGTGAAGAGGCGGCCTGCCCGAACATCGGCGAGTGCTGGAGCCAGAAGCACGCCACCCTGATGATCATGGGCGACACCTGCACGCGGGCCTGCGCCTTCTGCAACGTGAAGACGGGCCTGCCGCAGCCGCTGGACCCGGAGGAGCCGGGCAAGGTGGGCCTGGCCGTCGCCCAGATGGGTCTGAACCATGTCGTCATCACCTCGGTCGACCGCGACGACGTGTCGGATGGCGGCGCAGCCCACTTCGCCGAGGTGGTGCGCCAGATCCGCCTCCAGGCGCCGAACACCACCATCGAGATCCTGACGCCAGACTTCCTGAGGAAGGACGGCGCGGCGGCCGTCATGATCGACGCCAGGCCGGACGTCTTCAACCACAACCTCGAAACCGTGCCGCGCCTGTATCTGAAGATTCGGCCCGGCGCCCGCTACTTCCATTCCCTGCGCCTGCTGCAGATGGTCAAGGAGCGCGATCCGAACCAGTTCACCAAGTCCGGCATCATGGTCGGCCTGGGCGAGACCAAGGAGGAGGTCATGCAGGTGATGGACGACATGCGGTCCGCCGGCGTCGACTTCATCACCATCGGCCAATACCTCCAGCCGACGCGCAAACACGCCGCCATCGACCGCTTCGTCACGCCGGAAGAGTTCAAGGCCTATGAGGCCATCGCGCGGGCCAAGGGCTTCCTGATGGTGTCGTCCTCGCCGCTGACGCGCTCGTCCCACCATGCCGGCGACGACTTCGCGCGGCTGAAGGCGGCGCGTGAGGCGCAGCTGCGCCGCTAGGACCGAATGGCCGTCCATCGCGTCACGCGCATATTGCCCTATGCGCCCCAGCAACTGGCCGATCTGGTGGCCGATGTTCGGACCTATCCCGACTTCGTGCCGTGGGTCACGTCGATGCGCGTCTGGAACCCCCGCGTCGAGACCGAGGGCGTGAGCGTTGTGGACGCCGAGGCGGGCGTGGGCTTCGCGGTGCTGAAAGAGCGGTTCTCGACCTGGGTGCGCCACGACCGCAATGCGCCCAAGGTCGAGGTCGGCCTGTTGCGCGGTCCGTTCAGGCATCTGAGGAACCGTTGGGAGTTCTTCCCGCATCCCGAAGGCACGCGGCTGGAGTTCATGATCGACTTCGCCTTCAAATCGCGGATGCTGGACCTGATGCTGTCGGCCAATTTCGACCGGGCGGTGGAAAAGCTGATCGGCTGTTTCGAGGCTGAGGCCAGGCGCAGGTATGGCGGATCATGAGCTTCGATTTCGACGCGGTCGTCGTAGGCGCCGGGGCCGTCGGCCTGGCCTGCGGTCGGGCGCTGTCGAGGCGGGGCCTGACGGTGCTGGTGCTGGAGAAGGAAGGCCACATCGGCCAGGGCGTCTCCTCGCGCAATTCCGAGGTCATCCACGGCGGCCTCTACTATCCCAGCGGCTCCCTGAAGGCGCGGTTCTGCGTGGAGGGGCGGCGGGCGCTGTATGCGTTTCTGGACAGCCGCAAGATCGACTATCGCCGCTGCGGCAAGCTGGTGGTGGCGACCGAAGAGGCCGAGGTCGAGCGGATTGAGGCCATTTTCGAACAGGCGACGGCGAACGGCGTCGAGGGACTGGCGCATCTGACGGGCGCCCAGGCGCGGAGGTTGGAGCCCGCGTTGAACGCCCACGCCGCCATCCTGTCGCCCGAGAGCGGCCTGTTCGACAGCCACGGCTATATGCTGGCCCTGCAAGGCGAGATCGAGGATGCGGGCGGGTCGGTCGTCGTGTCCGCCCCGTTCGAGGGCGCCGAGCCGCTGACGCGCGGCGGCTTTTCCATTCGGGTCGGAGGGGAGGGTGCGATGACCCTCGCCAGCCGCCTTCTGGTCACAGCGCCGGGCCTGTCGGCGCAAACCGTCGTGGCGGACATCGAGGGCTATCCGGCCCAGGACATTCCCGCCGGCCATTTCGGCAAGGGCGTCTATTTCCGTCTGACCGGTCCGGCGCCGTTCGATCGCCTGATCTATCCGCCGCCGATCCCCGGGGCGCTAGGCACCCACTATCGCAAGGACCTGGGCGGCCAGGCCGTGTTCGGACCTGACCTGGCCTATGTCGAGACCGAGGACTATTCGGTCGATCCGTCCAAGGCGGAAGAGTTCGCGCGTTACATCCGCCGCTTCTGGCCAGGCGTTAGCGCGCATCGGCTGACGCCGGATTACGCCGGCATTCGCCCCAAGCTGCACGGACCCGGTCAGCCTCAACCGGACTTCCAGCTTCATGGGCGCGAGCATCACGGAATCGATGGGCTGATGGCGTTGTTCGGCATCGAAAGTCCCGGCCTGACCAGTTCCCTGGCCATCGGCGAGGCGGTGGCCGCCGCCTTGACGGAGGTGCAATGACCGAGCGTGAAAAGATGCTGGCGGGCCTGCCTTACGATCCCGGCGATCCGGACCTGCGGGACGGACGCGCGCGGGCAGTCGGCCTGACCGTCGCCATCAACGCCGAACCGGACCGCGACCGCCGCAGCGTCCTGGTCAACGAACTGGTGCGCGCCGTCGACGGGCGGGCGATCATCATGCCGGGCTTCTTCTGCGACTATGGCGTCAACATCCATTTCGGCGCGCGCGCCTTCGTCAACGCCAACTGCGTCTTTCTGGACTGCGCCGAAATCCGTATCGGCGACAACTTCCAGGCCGGACCGGGCGTGCAGCTTCTGACCCCCGAACATCCTCTGGACGCCGTGGCCCGTCGTGGGGCGGAGACCGCGCGGCCCATCGTCATCGGCGACGACGTCTGGATCGGCGGCGGCGCCATAGTCCTGGCCGGCGTCACCATCGGCGATCGGTCGGTGATCGGCGCCGGCAGCGTTGTGACGAAGGACGTGCCGCCCGATGTGGTGGTGGTCGGCAATCCGGCGAAGATCGTGCGTCGTCTGACGCCCGCTTAAACGCCTTGAAATCGTCGCGCGGTTCATGCATAAGCCGCGCCTCGCGTGGCGGCTCTATCGGGCCGCCGCTATTGTTTTCGCGCCAGACAGGCTTCGGCTCTGGGCGGCGCCCGACTTAGAAGATTGAGACGGACATGGCCGTTCCGAAGCGCAAAGTATCCCCCTCGCGTCGCAACATGCGCCGCGCCCACGACGCCCTGACCTCGAACGTGTACGTCGAGGACAAGGACACCGGCGAGCTGAAGCGCCCGCACCACATCGACCTGAAGACCGGCACCTATCGCGGCCGTCAAGTCCTGACGCCCAAGGAAGACTAGGTCTTTCACGGCATCCGGTTTCGGCCGGACGATGATTTTTACGGCGCGCGGTGCCGCCGCGCGCCGTTTTCGTGCGTTCCAGACGGCGAAGCTTCCGCCTGGAGAACCTCCGATGATGATTCGTTTCGCCGCCATCGGCGTCCTTGGCCTCCTGACCCTGGCGGCCTGCGAGCAGCGCCAGGCAGAGCCTGCCGCGCCGGCGCCCGCTGCCGAAGCGCCGGCTGTTCAACCCGCCCTCGCCGATATTCTGACCGCAGACGGTCTGGGGCCGGCCCGGATCGGCATGACGCGGGCCGATCTGGTCAAGGCGTGGGGCGACGACGCCCAGCCCAACGCCGTCGGCGGACCCGATTCGCAAGCCTGCGACATCTTCCATCCCGCAAAGGCGCCCGAGGGCGTGCAGGTCATGGTTCAGGACGGGGTGCTGACGCGAATCACGCTGGCGCGCGGCGCGACCATCAAGACGGATCGCGGCTTGGGCCTGGGTGATACGGCCATGGCGATCAAACAGACCTATGGCGGCGCCGTCTTCGCCCAGCCCCACAAGTATCGGGCTGCGCCGGCCGAGGATCTGTTCGCCTGGTCTAAGGGCGGATCGACCGCCTATGTCACCGATCCGGCGGCGCGCGGCGTCCGCTATGAGATCGGCGAGGACGGCAAGGTCGCCATGATCCATGCAGGCGATCCGTCGATTCAACTGGTCGAAGGCTGTTCCTGAGTTCCGAACGCCACGGCCCCATTGGCGTTTGGCGGGGAGGCGGTTAAACGGTCAGACCTTCTTCCCGCCTTGAGCCAAAGAGCCGAGCCATGACCGACATCGCCGACATCGTCGCCCGCCAGATTCTCGACAGCCGGGGCAATCCGACGGTGGAAGTCGATGTGACGCTGGACGACGGCTCGTTCGGTCGTGCGGCCGTGCCGTCGGGCGCCTCCACCGGCGCGCACGAGGCCGTGGAACTGCGTGACGGCGACAAGGACGTCTGGGGCGGCAAGGGCGTCCAAAAGGCGGTCGACGCCGTCAACGGCGAAATCTTCGACGCCCTGTCCGGCATGGACGCCGAAGACCAGCGCCGCATAGACGAGGCGATGATCGCCCTGGACGGCACGCCCAACAAGGGTCGCTTGGGCGCCAACGCCATCCTGGGCGTGTCACTGGCCGTGGCCAAGGCCAGCGCCGTTTCGGCCAATCTGCCCTTCTATCGTTATATCGGCGGCGTTTCGGCCCGCGTCCTGCCGACCCCGATGATGAACATCATCAACGGCGGCGCCCACGCCGACAATCCGATCGACATTCAGGAGTTCATGATCCTGCCGACGGGTGCGGAGAATTTCACCGAGGCCCTGCGCATGGGCACGGAGATTTTTCACGCCCTGAAGACGCAGTTGAAGGATGCCGGTCACAACACCAACGTCGGCGACGAGGGCGGTTTCGCGCCGAACCTGGCCTCGGCCGACGAGGCGCTGAGCTTCATCACCAAGGCGGGGCAGGCGGCCGGCTATCTGGCGGGCGAGGACTTCCACCTGGGCCTGGACGTCGCCTCGACCGAGTTCTTCAAGGACGGCAAATACGTCATGACGGGAGAGGGCAAGACCGTCGACGCCGAGGGCATGGTCGCCTACCTGGCCGACCTGTGCGAGCGCTTCCCGATCGTCTCGATCGAGGACGGCATGGCCGAGGACGATTTCGACGGCTGGCGCCTTTTGACCGAACGCCTGGGCGACCGGGTCCAACTGGTCGGCGACGACCTGTTCGTGACCAACCCGGCGCGTCTGGCCGCCGGCATCGGCGAGGGGCTGGCCAACTCCATCCTGATCAAGGTCAACCAGATCGGCACCCTGTCCGAAACCCTGGACGCCGTCGATATGGCTCAGCGCGCAGGCTACACGGCCGTCATGAGCCACCGTTCGGGCGAGACCGAGGATTCGACCATCGCCGACCTGGCCGTCGCCACCAACTGTGGGCAGATCAAGACAGGCTCGCTGGCTCGTTCGGATCGGGTGGCCAAGTACAACCAACTGCTGCGCATCGAAGAGATGCTTGGCGACCAGGGCGTCTATTTCGGCGACGGCATGCTGCTGCGTTAGAACGCTGAATTCTCGGCGGAGAATCGACGTTCTTCGCCGAGAAACTTACGGTCAAGCTACAATTTGTTAGGCATTCTCGAGCACGGTTCCTGAACTGTGTTTTCGCGCTCAGAAGGAGCGTTGCGTGCTTGAACGAATGAAGCCTTATCGCCTGTCCCTAGCCCTGTTGCTTCTGGTCGCCTATCTCGGCGTTCAAGCGCTCACGGGGGAAAGGGGCCTGCTCAGCGGCGCCTCGCGCGACAGCCTCTTGGCTCAGCGCGCCGACCAATTGGCGCATCTGACCGAACAACGCCGCGACCTGGAGACGCGGGTTCGCTATCTGCGGTCCGACAGCCTGTCGCGTGATCTGCTGGAAGAACGTGCGCGCGCCGTCCTCGGATTTTCCGACCCGCGCGACTATGTCGTCCATGTACCGGCCCAGACGGCTCAGAGCTAAGCCGTCGCCGCGTTGAACTATTGTTACAGGCGACGCGGCCCCCCTTTGCGTTTCGGGAAGGAAGGCTGCTAAAGCCCCCTTCCGTAACGATAAGAAGGCGTCGCTCATCGGCGCCTAGCCGGGAGATGC
The DNA here is from genome assembly GCF_030818545.1 of Brevundimonas sp. SORGH_AS_0993. Taxonomy (NCBI): domain Bacteria; kingdom Pseudomonadati; phylum Pseudomonadota; class Alphaproteobacteria; order Caulobacterales; family Caulobacteraceae; genus Brevundimonas; species Brevundimonas sp. SORGH_AS_0993. The sequence goes on along the minus strand of NZ_JAUTAH010000001.1, from coordinate 807,658 downwards.
CGGATGGCGAAAGCCCCAGCCAAGACTGCTCAGACGACCACGCCTGACAAACTGCCCAATGCGCCCACGGCGTCAAAGGAAGACCTGCTGCGCTTCTACCGCGAGATGGTCCTCATCCGCCGCTTCGAGGAGCGGGCCGGCCAGCTGTACGGCATGGGCCTGATCGGCGGCTTCTGCCACCTGTACATCGGCCAGGAGGCCGTGGCGGTCGGCGTTCAGGAGAGCGTCAAACAGGGCCACGACAAGATCATCACCGGCTACCGCGACCACGGCCACATGCTGGCCGCCGGAATGGACCCGAAGGAAGTGATGGCCGAACTGACAGGCCGAATCGGCGGTTCGTCCAGGGGCAAGGGCGGCTCGATGCACATGTTCGACGTGCCGACCGGATTCTATGGCGGTCACGGCATCGTCGGCGCCCAGGTCGCGCTGGGCACGGGCCTGGCCTTCGCCGGCAAGTACCGCGGCGACGATTCGGTGGCCTTCGTCTATTTCGGCGACGGCGCTTCGAACCAGGGCCAGGTGTACGAGAGCTTCAACATGGCCCAGCTGTGGAAGCTGCCGGCCATCTACATCATCGAGAACAACCAGTACGCCATGGGCACGAGCATCGAACGCTCGTCCTCCACGACGGAACTCTATATGCGCGGCGCCAGCTTCGGCATTCCGGGCGAACAGGTCGATGGCATGGACGTTCTGGCCGTGCGCGACGCCACCGCCCGCGCCGTGGCCCGCGCTCGCGCCGGCGAAGGCCCTTACATCCTGGAAGTGAAGACCTATCGTTATCGCGGCCACTCGATGTCCGACCCGGCGAAATACCGCACCAAGGAAGAGGTCGACGAGGTCAAGAAGACCCGCGACCCCATCGACCATCTGAAAATGCTGCTCTCGGCCGCCAAGGCGACCGAGGAGGAGCTGAAGGCCATCGACGCCGAGATCAAGGCGATCGTGGCCGAAGCCGTGCAATTCGCTCAAGAGAGCCCGGAGCCGGATCCGTCCGAGCTCTATACCGACGTCTACGTGGAGGCCTGATCCGTGACCGACATTCTGATGCCGGCGCTGTCCCCCACCATGGAAGAGGGCACGCTGACCAAATGGCTCATCAAGGCCGGCGACACCGTGTCGGCCGGCCAGGTGATCGCCGAGATCGAAACCGACAAGGCCACGATGGAAGTCGAGGCCGTGGACGAGGGCGAGGTTCTGGAAATCCTGGTTCCCGAAGGCTCGGAGAACGTGAAGGTCAATACGCCCATCGCCCGACTGGCGGGCGAGGACGGGGCCGCTGCGCCTGCGCCGAAGACGGAATCGGCCAAGGCTCAGGCTGATTCGCCCAAGGCCACCGCTGAAGGCAAGACCGGCGATCCCGAGAAGGCCCCGGCCCAGACGGCCTCGCCCAAGGTCGAACTGCGCGATCCGGAAATCCCGGCCGACGCCAAGCTGGTCAAGACCACCATCCGCGACGCCCTGCGCGACGCCATGGCCGAGGAAATGCGCCGCGACGAGAAGGTGTTCCTGATGGGCGAGGAAGTCGCCCAGTATCAGGGCGCCTATAAGGTCAGCCGCGAACTGCTGCAGGAGTTCGGCGACCGCCGCGTCATCGACACCCCGATCACCGAGTACGGCTTCGCCGGCGTCGGCGTCGGCGCCGCCATGGCGGGCCTGAAGCCGATCGTGGAGTTCATGACGTTCAACTTCGCCATGCAGGCGATCGACCACATCATCAACTCGGCGGCCAAGACCCTGTATATGTCGGGCGGCCAGATTCGCTGTCCGATGGTGTTTCGCGGCCCGAACGGCGCCGCCAGCCGCGTGGGTGCCCAGCACAGTCAGGACTATTCGGCCTGGTACGCCCAGGTCCCGGGCCTGAAGGTCATCGCCCCCTATGACGCGGCCGACGCCAAGGGCCTGCTGAAGGCGGCGATCCGCGACCCCAACCCCGTCGTCTTCCTCGAACACGAGATGATGTACGGCCTGGAGTTCGACGTGCCGGAGGTCGAGGACTGGATCGTGCCGATCGGCAAGGCCAAGGTCCGCCGCGAAGGCAGGGACGTCACGATCACCGCCCACAGCCGCATGGTCGGCTTCGCCCTGCAGGCCGCCGAGAAGCTGGCCGAAGAGGGGATCGACTGCGAGGTCGTGGACCTGCGAACCCTGCGCCCGCTGGACACCGACACCATCATCGACAGCGTCAAGAAGACCAACCGCCTAGTTTCGGCCGAAGAAGGCTGGGGCCGGATGGGCGTCGGCGCCGAGATCGTAGCCTGCGTCATCGCCGAAGCCTTCGACTATCTGGACGCCCCGCCGCTGCGGGTTCACCAGGAAGACGTGCCGCTGCCCTACGCCGCCAATCTGGAAGCTCTGTCGCTGCCGGGCGTGGACAAGATCATCGCAGCCGTGAAGCAGGTGATGGCATGACCGACATCCTGATGCCCGCCCTGTCTCCGACCATGGAGGAGGGCGTTCTGGCCAAGTGGCACGTCAAGGTCGGAGACGTCGTCTCCGCCGGCGACGTGATCGCCGAGATCGAGACGGACAAGGCCACGATGGAAGTCGAGGCGGTCGACGAGGGCGAAATCACCGACATTCTGGTCGCGGAAGGCACGGAAGGCGTGAAGGTCAATACGCCCATCGCTCGCCTGAAAGACGAGGGCGGCGCTGCAGCTCCCAAGCCAGCCGCCAAGACGGAGGAGGCCCCCAAGGCCGAAGCTGCTCCGGCCGCTGAAGCGCCCAAGGCCGCAGCGTCCGTTGCAACGGCGACGCCTGCGCCCAAGGCGGACAACAAGACGTCTGGAGGCGACCGCATATTCTCCTCGCCCCTGGCCCGCCGCATCGCGGCCCAGAACGGGGTGGACCTGAAGACCATCAAGGGCACCGGCCCGCACGGCCGTATCGTCAAGCGCGACGTGGAAGGAGCGCCGAAGGGCGCGGCCCAGCCGGCCGCCGCTTCCGCTGCGTCGTCTTCGACCGCCGCCGAGCCGCGCAAGGCCCAGTCGCTGGCCCAGATGGGCATTCCGGACGGCAGCTACGACCTGATCCCGCTGGACGGCATGAGGAAGGCCGTCGCGCGCCGGATGGTCGACAGCATCCAGAACGTGCCGCACTTCCCGCTGTTCATCGACTGCGAGATCGACCAACTGATGGCGGTTCGCGCCAAGGTCAACAAGATGCTGGAGCCGCAAGGGATCAAGGTCTCCGTCAACGACTTCGTCATCAAGGCCGCCGCCCTGGCGCTGAAGCTGGTGCCGGAGGCGAACGCCTCCTACACGCCCGAGGGCATCGCCATGCACCACAACGCCGACGTCTCCATGGCCGTGGCCATCGACGGCGGCCTGATCACTCCGATCATCAGGAAGGCCGAGACCAAGGGCCTGGCGCAGATCGCGACCGAGTCCAAGGACCTGGCCAAGCGCGCCCGCGACCGGAAACTGAAGCCGGAAGAATTCCAGGGCGGCACCTTCTCGGTGTCCAATCTGGGCATGTACGGCATCAAACAGTTCACCTCGATCATCAACGAGCCCCAGGGCTGCATCATGAGCGTGGGCGCGGGCGAACAGAGAGCCGTGGTCAAGAACGGGCAGGTGGTTCCGGCCACCGTCATGACCGTGACCCTGACCTGCGATCACCGCGTGGTGGACGGGGCGACCGGCGCTCGCTTCCTGCAGGCGTTCAAGCCGCTGATCGAAGATCCCGTCGCGATGCTGGCGTAGGGGAGAGGAAGTCATGACCTCGGTCTATGACTTCTCCGCCCGCGCCATCGACGGCACGGAGGTTTCGCTCGACCGCTTTCGTGGTCAGGCGCTGCTGATCGTCAATACGGCGTCCAAATGCGGCTTCACCGGCCAGTATGCGGGGCTGGAGACGCTGCACCGCGCCTTCGCCGACCGGCCGTTCGAGGTGCTGGGTTTTCCCTGCAACCAGTTCGGCGAGCAGGAGCCGGGCAGGGCGGCGGAGATCGCCGCCTTCTGCGCGACCAGTTTCGACGTGACCTTCCCCCTGTTCGACAAGGTGGAGGTCAACGGGCCGAACCGGCATCCGCTCTACGCCTGGCTGACCGAGCAGAAGCGCGGCTTCCTGGGCTCCAAGGCCATCAAATGGAACTTCACCAAGTTCCTGACCGACCGCGAGGGCAGGGTGGTCGCCCGCTATGCCCCCCAGACTGAACCCGAGGCCATCAAGGCCGACATCGAGAAGTTGATCTAATGGCTGCTGAATTCGATCTCGTCGTCATCGGCTCGGGCCCCGGCGGTTACGTCGCGGCCATTCGCGCAAGCCAACTGGGCCAGAAGGTCGCCATCGTCGAGCGCGAGAACCTGGGCGGCATCTGCCTGAACTGGGGCTGCATCCCGACCAAGGCCCTGCTGAAGTCGGGCGAGAAGTTCGAGAGCCTGAGCCACTTGAAAGACTACGGCCTGTCCGCGTCGGGCGCGTCGTTCGATTTCGACGCCATCATCCAGCGTTCGCGCGGCGTCGCAGCGACGATGAACAAGGGCGTGGCCTTCCTGATGAAGAAGAACAAGATCGAGGTGATCGAGGGTTCGGCCAAGCTCGAAAAAGGCGCGGCGGCTCCGAAGGTGGTCATCGCGCTGAAGGCCGGCGGTTCGCGCACGGTCGAGGCCAAGTCGGTCATGCTGGCCGTCGGCGCCCGCGCCCGCGCCTTGCCGCAGATCGGTCTGGAGGCTGACGGCGACAAGATCTGGGCCTACCGCGACGCCCTGGCGCCCAAGACACTGCCCAAGACCTTCGTGGTCATCGGTTCGGGCGCCATCGGCATCGAGTTCGCCAGCTTCTACCGCGCCCTGGGCGCCGAGGTGACGGTCGTGGAGGCGGTGGACCGCATCATGCCGGTCGAGGACGAGGAGGTCTCCAAGGCCGCCCAGAAGTCGTTCGAGAAGCGCGGGATCAAGTTCAAGGTCGGCGCCAAGGTAACGAAGGTCTCCAAGACCGCTTCGGGCGTGAAGGTGGACATCGAGGTCGGCGGAAAGGCCGAGGCTCTGGAAGCCGAGGTCTGCATCTCGGCCGTGGGCATCACCGCCAACACGGACGGCATCGGGCTGGAGGCCCTGGGCGTCGAACTGGACCGCGGCCACATCAAGACCGACAGCCACTGCCAGACCAATGTGAAGGACCTTTACGCGATTGGCGATTGCGCCGGCGCGCCCTGGCTGGCGCATAAGGCGTCGCACGAAGGCATCCACGCCGCCGAACACATCGCCGGCTACAAGACGCCGAACGTCCATTCGCCCATCGCCGGCTGCACCTACGCCCAGCCGCAGGTCGCCTCGGTCGGCGTCACGGAACAGGCCGCCCGCGCCGAGAAGCGCGAGGTCAAGATCGGCCGCTTCCCGTTCCGCGTGAACGGCAAGGCCGTGGCCGCCGGCGAGATCGACGGCTTCGTAAAGGTGATCTTTGACGCGGCAACCGGCGCCCTGATCGGCGCCCACATGATCGGCCACGAAGTGACCGAGATGATCCAAGGCTACGTCACCGCCATCGCCATGGAAGCGACCGAGGAAGACATCCACGGCATCGTCTATCCGCACCCGACCATGTCGGAAGCGATGCATGAGGCGGCTCTGGACGCCTATGGGCGGACGATCCACCTGTAGAATGACCCACTCCGCTCATCCCGGCGAAAGCCGGGACCCAGACCTTTGAGCGATCGGCGAGCCGATTAAGCGAGCCGCTCGCCCCGCGCACCCTGTCCGGCGAAAGAACTGGGTCCCGGCTTTCGCCGGGATGAGCGGGATGGGGGCAGCGCTACCGCTTCTTCCCCAACTCCGCCGCGATGTCCTTGGTCATGCGGCCGACCTTGCGGTGGGCGGCGGTGATCTGGTCCCGGGTCACGCCCCAGCGTTTCATCCAGTATTCGACGGCCTGACGCTCTGACAGGTCCAGCCGGTCCTTGTCGATGAAGCCGCGTTTGTCCTTCAGACCCGCCATGATTGCAATCCCGGTTGAACGGTCATGATGCTCGGTTGGGACCGAATGCGCCAGCGTCCTGCGTGATCATGCTGATGGGGATGCGAGCGTGGGCCCAAAGGTCCATTGGGAAGCCGTTCTGCGTTGCATGAGCCGCCTGTTGCGGCAAAGATCGGCGCATTCGGGATTTGTCTGCTAGTCGGGGAAGAGGAATGAGTATTGTGATCAAATCGATAGCCCTCGCGATCGTTGCGGGATGTTTGGCTACCGAAACTCAGGCCCAGGTCCGAACCTGGATTGTGGATGACAGTCCCGAATGGCCCGTCCGGGCTTTCGATCAGAGTACGCTGACGATCAATGACGGCGTCGCCAGTGTTCTGGTCTTCGCCGGCTGGAACGCTCCGGTCCGTCGGTCAGAAGGGACCTATGATTTCGTCCTCAACCAAAGCGAAATCGACTGCCGGGGCAAACGCCTCCGCCATCTCGAAGGGGTGGGGTTCCGGTACGGCGCCAATACCCCATCGTATCAACAGACCGAAGCCGAAGGCTGGCAGACCATGGACCCCGCATCAAGATGGGCGAACTTCATGTCGTTGATCTGCAATGCCACGCCCGGTTACAGCAATCCCTATGGACGAAGCACGGTCGAGGTCATCCGCCTGGCGGAAGGGCGGCTGTCCCGCTGATCTTGCCGCATGAGGGCGTCAGCCGAGCGTCTGGAGTCTGATCACGCAAGCCGGCCCTCGGCGAAGAAGGCCTCCATCCGGACCTCCCAGGGGGCCACGTCGAAGCCGGTCTCGGCCAGCCAGGCGTCGCTGAAATAGGTCGAGGCGTAGCGGTCGCCGTGATCGCACAGGATGGAGACGATCGAACCCGCTTCACCCGCCTGCGCCATTTCCTGGGCCAGTTGGACGCAGGCCCACAGGTTGGTGCCGGTCGAGCCGCCGCAGGGACGGCCCAGACGCCGGCTGAGGACGCGCGTGGCGGCGATGGAGGCGACGTCGGGGACGACGATCATCCGATCCACCACATTGGGTATGAAGGACGGCTCGACCCGCGCCCGGCCGATGCCTTCGATCCGGGACGGGCGATCGGCGCTGCTCTGGATCGTCGGATCGGCCCAGTGACGGTGGAAGACCGAGGCCTCCGGGTCGGCGACGCAGATGCGGGTGTCGTGGCGGTTGAAGCGGGCGAAGCGGCCGATGGTCGCCGAGGTGCCGCCCGTGCCCGCGCCGCAGACGATCCAGCGAGGGACGGGGCAGGGTTCGCGTCGCATCTGGGCGAAGATGGATTCGGCGATATTGTTGTTGCCGCGCCAGTCCGTCGCGCGCTCGGCATAGGTGAACTGATCCATGTAGTGCCCGCCCAGTTCGTCGGCGAGCCGCTGACTCTCGGCGTAGGCTTCGCCTGGCACATCCACGAAATGGCAGCGCCCGCCGTAGAATTCGATGGCGGCGATCTTTTCCTGTGCTGTCGAGCGCGGCACTACGGCGATGAAGGGCAGGTTCAGCATCCGGGCGAAATAGGCCTCGGACACGGCGGTCGAGCCGCTGGACGCCTCGATGATTGTCATGCCCTCGCCGATCCAGCCGTTGCTGAGGGCGTAGAGGAACAGAGACCGGGCCAGCCGGTGTTTCAGACTGCCGGTCGGGTGGCTGGATTCGTCCTTCAGATACAGGGCGATATTCGACAGGGCCGGCATGTCGACCGGGATCAGATGGGTGTCGGCCGAGCGGTTATAGTCCGCCTCGATCCGCCGCATGGCCCAGCTCAGCCAGGCGCGATCGACAATAGGGCGGGCAGGGGCGGGCATGGCGGACTCAGACGTAGACGGGAAGGCGACGGATTAGGCCAAAGCTTGGCCGGTGGCAAAGGCGGAGAACGCCCGGCTCCATCGTTGCGATGCGCTTAGTCAGCCTTCTCCACAAAACTGTCGATCACCCGTTTCTCGCCCGCCTTGTCGAAATCGACCAGCAGCTTGTTGCCCTCGATGACGCGGACGTGGCCATAGCCGAACTTCTGGTGGAAGACGCGCTGGCCGCGCGCCCACCCTGAGCTGGACTTCGGGTCCGCCGTGGCGATCAGGCGGCCGTCGCCCTCGATGACGGCCTTGCGGGCGGGGATGCGGTTCGGCGTCTGAGCGGCGGTGAAGGACTGGGCGCGTTTCCAGCCGGGCGAGGAGTAGCCGCTGCCGAAGGAGGGGGCGTCGTCCCAGCGGCTCTTGGCCTCCTTCATGCCGCTCGAGGCGCCGTAATAGCCGGTGTCGGACTGGGGATCGACGTGGGCGATGGGCAGTTCGTCGACGAAGCGGCTGGGCAGTTGCGAGGTCCAGCGGCCATAGACCAGCCGGTTGGCGGCGAAGGAGATGCGGGCGTCCTGCTTGGCGCGGGTGACGCCAACGTAGGCCAGGCGGCGTTCCTCCTCGAGGCCCTTTTCGCCCTTCTCATCGATGCTGCGCTGGCTGGGGAAGACGCCTTCCTCCCAGCCGGGCAGGAAGACCAGCGGAAACTCCAACCCCTTGGCGCCGTGCAGGGTCATGATCTGCACCGCCCCGTCGCCGTTGGGATCGTCGCTGGTCGCGCGCTCCAGATCCATGACCAGGGAGACGTGTTCGAGATAGGCCTGCAGCGTCTCGAACTGCTGCATCGACTGGGTCAGTTCCTTCAGGTTCTCCAGGCGGGTCTGCCCGCTGGTGCGGTCGGCCTTCTGCATGTCTGTATAGCCGCTTTCCTCCAGCACGGTCTCCATGACCTGCCAGTGGGGCGTGGTCTCGGACAGTTGGCGCCAGCGGTCGATGTCGCGCACGAAGTTGGACAGGGCGGTGCGGGTGCGGGCCTGAAGCTCGTCGGTGTTGATCAGGCCGCGCACGGCCGTGAGGGCCGACAGATCGTGCTGGCGGGCCAGTTGCAGGATTTTCTGCACGCTGGTGTCGCCGATGCCGCGCTTGGGCGTATTGACGATCCGCTCGAAGGCGAGGTCGTCATCTTCCGACAGGATCAGGCGCAGATAGGCGTGGGCGTCGCGGATTTCGGCGCGCTCGAAGAAGCGCGGCCCGCCGATGACGGTGTAGGGAATGGCCAGCATGACCAGCCGTTCCTCAAAGGCCCGCATCTGGAACGAGGCGCGGACCAGGATGGCCATGTCCTTGTATTTCAGGCCCGGTTCGCCGGCATGCGGACGTCGGGCGGTTTCGATCTCGTCGGCGATCAGCCGCGCCTCGGCCTCGCCGTCCCAGACCCCGCGCACCCGCACCTTGTCGCCGCTGTCGTCCTCGGTCCACAGGGTCTTGCCCAGCCGGTCGCGGTTGGCGGCGATCAGGCCGGACGCTGCGCCCAGGATATGACTGGTCGAGCGATAGTTGCGCTCCAGCTTGACGATCTTGGCGCCAGGAAAGTCGCGTTCGAACCGCAGGATGTTGTCCACCTCGGCGCCGCGCCAGCCGTAGATCGACTGGTCGTCGTCCCCGACGCAGCAGACGTTGCCGGTCGAGGCCGTCAGCAGCCGCAGCCACAGATACTGGGCGACGTTGGTGTCCTGATATTCGTCCACCAGGATGTAGCGGAAGCGACGGCGGTATTCCTCCGCCAGGTCCGCGTGTTGCGACAGGATGGTGATGTTGTGCAGCAGAAGATCGCCAAAGTCGCAGGCGTTCAGCGCGCGCAGCCGGGCTTGATAGGCGGCGTAAAGGCCCTGGCCCTTGCCGTTGGCGAAGTCTTCGCCGGGCGGCAGCTTGTCGGGCGTCCAGCCGCGGTTTTTCCAGTGATCGATCAGGCCCGACAGCGACTTGGGCGTCCAGCGTTTGGTGTCGATGTTGGCCGCTTCCAGCAGCTGTTTCAGCACCCGCTCCTGGTCGTCGGTGTCCAGAATGGTGAAGCTGGATTTCAGCCCGACCAGTTCGGCGTGGCGACGCAGAATCTGCGCGGCGATCGAGTGGAAGGTGCCCAGCCAGCGCAGGCCCTCGGCCGACGAGCCGATCAGATGGGTGATCCGCTCGCGCATCTCTCGCGCGGCCTTGTTGGTGAAGGTGACGGCCAGCAGCTCCCACGGCCTGGCCCGTCCCGTCGCCAGGATGTGGGCCAGGCGTGTGGTCAGCACGCGGGTCTTGCCCGTGCCCGCGCCGGCCAGCACCAGAACCGGCCCCTCCGTCGTCTCGACCGCCTCGCGCTGCTCGGGGTTCAGGCCGGACAGATAATCCGGCGCTGCGTCAGCGGGAGCGCGGGCACGGGCGAGGTCGGAAATCCGGGGAGAGGGCAGGTCGGTCACGGGCGGCACATACTCGGGCGGACGGGCGGGCCGCCGGAATCGGGGGCCGTCAGAATCTCGAAAACGAGAACATAAGCAGCACAGGGGCCAAAGTCAGGCCCTTAGGCCGATCCATCCGCACTCGCAGCGTTCGGTCCGCCGTGTTTCGCCACCCAGTCCAGCGCCATCAGACGGCACGCCGAAGCCAGCGGACGTCGGCCCCGCCCGGCGTCCACGTCCGCCAGAAGCTGCGCCTTGCTGAGACTGCGCACCTCGGCGATCCGGTCCAGAACGGCCCAGAACTCGGGCTCCAGGGCCACGGATGTGGCGTGGCCCGCCAGCAGGACGGATCGCTTGCGCAGTCCGCTCAACGCGCCGCCTTCAGCAGAATATCGGCGGACGCCGGCGCGCCCTGGGTCAGGACCGCGTGCCGCGTGTCGGTCACGAAGACCGGCGCGCCCGACGGATCGCGGATTTCGGCGCCCACCGCATAGGTGTGGGCTGGATCGACTTCGGCGCCGGAGAAGGCCAGGACGACCCGATAGGGCGGGGCGCCGACGATGGGCTCGCGCGCCTGCACCATGACGCGAGCGGGGGCGTCGGCCAAGCTGACGTCCTCGACCCGGACGGTCAGCACATGGCCGGACGGCAGCAGGATCCGCTCGCGATAGAAGGCCGTCACCGTCACGACCGCAGCGCCGGCCAGGGGCGCGGGCGCGGGTTCTGGCGACGGCGCGGGCGTGGCGCAGGCCGCCAGAACCAGGGTGGCGGGCAGGACGAACGGGGCGTGGCGCATGAGGGGCCTCCTTATCCGCCCATCCTGCCACAGGTCCGATGCGAACGGGAACGACGCGCCGACGCCAAACATGATATGCGGCCGGCCCATCCTTTCGGAGCTGCGTGCGTGAGTCGCCCTTTCGCCATACTGGCCGTCGTCGTCTGCGCCCTGATCTGGGGTACGACCTGGTTCGCCATCACCCTGCAACTCGGACCCGTCGATCCGGTCGTTTCCATCGTGTGGCGCTTCGGTCTGGCCTCCCTGACCCTGTTCGGCTTCTGCGCCGCGACCCGTAGGCCGTTGCGGCTGACCCTGTCCCAGCACCTGGCGGCGCTGGGGCAGGGGGCCTGCGCCTTCGCCCTCAGCTACGCCTTCGTCTATGCGGCGGAGGTCAAGGTGGCCTCGGCGGTCGTGGCCGTGATCTTTGCCGCCCTGGCCTTCGTCAATCTGATCCTGTTTCGGACGATCAGCGGCGTCAGGGCCTCGCCCGCCGCCTGGATCGGGGCGGTGCTGGGCGTGGTCGGCGTCGGCGTGTTGTCGGCGGGCCAGCTTTCGGGGGCGGGCGCCGGGGTGGACCCAGGTATGGGGGTGATCTTCGCCCTGGTCGCTGTCGTGGCCTCGGCCTTCGGCAACTGGTTCGCCTGGAAAGGCCAGACGGCCGGAGCGCCCGTCATGGGCGCGACCGCCTGGGCCATGGCCTATGGGACGGCGCTGCTGGCGCTGTACGGCCTCGCCACCGGCGTCGTCTGGCGGATCGAGCCGACGCCGGCCTATGTGTTGTCGCTGCTCTATCTGTCGCTGTTCGGGTCGGTGGTGGCCTTCGGCCTCTATTTCAGTCTGGCGCGCCATCGCGGCTACGCCCTGGCCAGCTACATCTCGGCCCTGACGCCGCCCATCGCCATGCTGGTGTCGGTGCTGTTCGAAGACGCCCGTTTCGGATGGACGGCCTTAGCGGGCCTCGCGCTGGTCCTGGCGGGGCAACTGCTCCTGATCCGCGCGCCCAGGGTCTGAGGCTGCGTCAATCCTCGCGCCTAGCGCCGTCCAACAGCGCCTCAACGCGCGCCTTGGCCTTTGCCGCCGCGTCCTTTTCGGCCTTGGTGCGACCATGGGCGGCTCGATTCTGCGCCGCTTGCGCCTGGGCTTCGGCCTTGGCCCGCGCCTTGCGAGCGCGGGCCAGATTGATGATCGTGGTCATGGTCGGGGCTGCCTCGGTTCGGGCTTGGCCGCATCGTCAGGCCTGGGCGCAGCCAGGACGGACGGGATTTGCGATTCAGAGATCGTTGTCGCCGGGACGAAGGGGGCGTCCGGCGACTTCTGGTCCAGCCGTATCCAGGCGTCGGGGCCGCGCCCGCGCTGGCGGCCCAGGTCGAACATGGCGTTCATCGTCTCCTGGTCGAACTTCAGGCTGGACGCCTCGACATTGTCGGGAATGGCGGACAGCGCCATGTCCAAGCCGTTGCGCCGTGCGAAGGCCGCCGTCACCGCCAGATGGATGCGCAACTGCGCCTTGCTCATACTGTCATAGGTGCGGGCCAGGATGCCGGACAGGCGTCCTGGCGTGACGCCTTCGTTTCTCCCCACCTGACCGTTGACGATGACATAGAGAGCGCCGACGCGGCCCTGGTCCTGCGGTCGGGTCCACAGCATCAGATCTTCGGGAATGGCCAGGAAGGGCGTGTTCACCCCGCCGTCGACGTGCATGTTCAGCGCCACACGGTCGTCAGGCTGCAATCCGGCGATCAGCACAGGCGGGAAGACCCCGGGAATGCTGGCCGAGGCGACAAGCACCTGTTTGAACAGCTCGCGCGCGCTTTCGTCGCCCTGGCTGGCCAGCAGCCCCATGTCCCAGATGACCGTCTCCTCGTCGTCCAGATTGGTCGTGGCGACCAGCAGGCGCCGCCCCTTGGCGTGTTCGCGCGCCACCGCCTGCAACAGTTCGGGCGTGACGTACTGATCGACCAGGTCGCGCAACACCCGAGAGGAGAAGAGGCTGGGGTTCAGGAAGGCGGCGAAGCTGCGCCAGCTCAGGATATTGCTGACCGCATCTCCCGTATAAGCCTGCCGTAATTCGTCGTCCCAGTCCGAACCCAGGAAGGCGAACGGCGCGGCCAGCGCGCCGGTGCTGACGCCCGTGACGACGTCGAACGAGGGTCGGTCGCCCCGTTCGCTCCAGCCGACCAGCAGGCCCGCGCCATAGGCGCCGTTCGCGCCTCCGCCGGACAGGGCCAGGATCGATGTCGGATGATCCGCCCGCAGCCGGCCGCCGATCTCCTGTGTGAAGGCCTGGAGCCGTGCGCTGTCGTTGGCGCGGATGCGCGGGTCGGCAGTGCGGATCAGTTCGCCTTCGACGATCCGCAGAGGTCCGGACGGTCGCTCCAGCGTTCCACACGCGGTGAGGACCAGCGCAAGGAACACGCTCGCTAGCCCTGATCCGATCCGTCCCATGTCTGGCTGTCCTCAGTTCGGCTCGGTGATTAGCGTGACTGGCGGCGGGCCGCCATACCGCGCCGGAACTTCACAAGCTGCGCCATTTGAAACCCGCGTCTGTCGCCGACGTTCGATGAGACAGTCAAACCAGTCCAAGGAGATCAAGATGGTGGATGCTTCGATGATCAAGGAACATCTGGAAGTCGTCGGTTCGGACGGCGGTCATGTTGGCCGCGTCGATCACGTCAAGGACGGCCAGATCGAACTGGCCAAGCTCGATTTCGCCGGCGGCTTCAAACACCATATGATCCCTGTCAGCTGGGTCGACCATGTGGATGACAAGCACGTCCACTTGAACCTGACCAAGGATGACGCCAAGGCCCGCTGGACTGAAAAGACGCACTGATCGAGCTTACATCGAATTCACCAAGACTCCGCTGTGGCCAGCGGGGTCTTTCACTATGTATGAGGTATGATCAGACTGATTCTGAATGTCCTCTGGCTTGTGTTCGGGGGCTTTGCCTCCGGCGTAGCTTGGCTGTTCGGCGGTCTCTTGCTGGCGCTGACTGTTGTCGGACTGCCTTGGGCCTTAGCGGCGTGGCGGATCGCCGCCTATTGGTTCTGGCCCTTTGGGCGCGAGATCGTCTGGCGCGCTCCCGATCCTGCCGATCTCGGTCAGGGCTGTCTCGGCGTCGGCATGAACGTGATCTGGCTGGTCGTGGCCGGCTGGTGGATCGCCCTGGCCCATCTGATGATCGCCGTGGCCGAGTTCGTCTCGATCATCGGCATTCCGTTCGCTCTGAAGGATCTGGAACTGGCCAAGCTGGCCCTGGCTCCGATCGGCCGAACGATCCGCGATAAACCCTAGTCGCCTTCGCCCAAAAGCACGTCCAGCATCATCTCGCGCCGCGTCAGGAAGTTGCGCGTCACCTGGTAATGATCGGTGTCCTCGTATTCGATCCGTTCGAGTCCGTGGTTCGAGGCTTGGTAGATCCTGGCGTTGGGATAGCCCAAAAGGATCGGAGAATGGCTGTCGCGCGTGCCGAAACGGTGTTCGCGTCCACCGCCTCCGGCATTGAATCCCCATGCCACCGCCAGGGCCTCGATCAACGTGGACTTTCCTGAGCCGTTCTCCCCGACGAGAAAGGTCACGTTCGGGTGGAAGGCCAAGCGATCGAGCGTGCGCACGACCGGCAGGTTGAACGGATAGGCGGAAGCGTCCCAGCCTTCTCGACGCTCGAAAAGGGCCTTGATCCAGTAGGGACGCTCCAAAGCGGTCATCGCCTCAGCCCGGCGAGATCATCTTTTCGGGGCGCACCGCCTCGTCGAACTCGGCGTCGGTCAGATAGCCGCCGCCGACCGCCTCTTGGCGCAGGGTGGTGCCGTTCTTGTGGGCGGTCTTGGCGATCTTGGCGCACAGGTCATAGCCCAGCTTGCCGTTCAGGGCCGTGACCAGCATCAGGGAGTTGTTCAGGCCGCGCGCGATATTGTCCTCGCGCGCCTCGATGCCGACGACGCAGTTGTCGGTGAAGCTGATGGCCGCGTCGGCGACCAGGCGCACCGACTGCAGGAAGTTGTAGGCCATGACGGGGTTGTAGACGTTCAGCTCGAAGTGGCCTTGCGAGCCGGCGAAGGTGATGGCGGCGTTGTTGCCGAACACCTGGACGCAGACCTGGGTCAGGGCTTCGCACTGGGTCGGATTGACCTTGCCCGGCATGATGGACGACCCCGGTTCGTTCTCCGGCAGGGCCAGTTCGCCCAGGCCCGAACGCGGGCCGGAGCCCAGGAAGCGGATGTCGTTGGCGATCTTGAACAGGGACGCGGCGACGGTGTTGATGGCGCCGTGGCTGAAGACCATGGCGTCGTGGCCGGCCAGGGCCTCGAACTTGTTCGGCGCCGTGGTGAAGGGCAGGCCGGTGATCTCGGCGATCTGGGCCGCCACCTTCTCGGCGAAGCCGATGGGCGCATTCAGGCCGGTGCCGACGGCGGTGCCGCCCTGCGCCAGTTCCATCAGCTTGGGCAGGGTCTGTTCGATCCGTTCGATGCCGTTGGCGACCTGCTGGGCATAGCCGCCGAACTCCTGGCCCAGGGTCAGGGGGGTGGCGTCCTGGGTGTGGGTGCGGCCGATCTTGATGATGTGGGCCCAGGCCCTGGCCTTGGCGTCCAGGGCGGCGTGCAGATGCTTGAGCGCCGGGATCAGGTCGCCCGCCACCTGTTCGGCGCAGGCGACGTGCATGGCCGTGGGATAGGTGTCGTTGGACGACTGGCTCATGTTGACGTGGTCGTTCGGGTGGACTGGCGTCTTGGAGCCCATCTCGCCGCCCAGAATCTCGATGGCGCGGTTTGAGATCACCTCATTGGCGTTCATGTTCGACTGGGTGCCCGAACCCGTCTGCCAGACGACCAGGGGGAAGTGGTCGTTCAGCTTGCCCTCGATGACCTCGTTGGCGGCCTGGATGATGGCCTCGGCCAGCTTGGGGTCCAGCTTGCCCAGGTCGCGGTTGGTCTCGGCGGCCGCGCGTTTGACGATGCCCAGCGCCCGCACGACCGGCAGGGGCTGCTTCTCCCAACCGATCTTGAAGTTGCCCAGCGAACGCTGCGCCTGCGCGCCCCAGTAACGGTCGGCGGCGACCTCGATGGGGCCGAAGGTGTCGGTTTCGGTGCGGACGTTGGTCATGCGCGGACAAGGCTCTCAGGCGTGGCGATTGTATGCGGGGGGGTGTAGCACGAGAGAAGAGCAGGGCAAGGCGAGGGGGCCATGGGACGACATTGGATTCTAGCGACGACGGCGCTGATCCTGGCGGGGTGCGCGAGCCTGCCGCAACAGCCGACGCGACCGCGCGTGGCTCTGGAGACGACGGCAGGACGGATCGTGCTGGCGCTCGACCCCGCCGCAGCCCCGATCAGCACCTGCAACTTCATCGGCTACGTCGTCTTCGGCGACTATGACAACGGCGCCTTCTTCCGCACGGTTTTACGAGAGACCAACACAGCCAATCCCCATCCGATCGACGTCATCCAGGCGGCCACGCCGCGCGGCAGCGATGACGATTCCCGCCCGCCTATCCGGCTGGAGCGCACGCGCGACACGGGGCTGCGCCATGTTGCCGGAACCGTGTCCATGGCGCGTGACGGGCCGGACAGCGCCACCTCCAGCTTCTTCATCGTCATTCGGGACACGCCCAGCCTGGACTTTGGCGGCGCCCGCAATCCCGACGGCCAGGGGTTTGCGGCCTTCGGTCAGGTGATCGAGGGTATGGATGTGGCGCGCCGCATTCAGGGCATGCCCGCGAACGCCGAAGAGCAGTTGACGCCGCCGGTCACGATCCGTTCAGCCAGACTGCTGGACGCCGTGCCGTCCGTCTGCACCCGATGACCGCCGGCTGGATCGGCACAGGCAAGGTCCGCGCGCGCGAGGACGGCGAGGCCGTCGAAATCGTCATCGACGGCCTGACGACCCAGGCCAAATATTACAAGCCGCTGGTCTATGAGTTCATGCGCAAGGAATGGCGCGCCAGCCGACCGTCATGGGGCGATCACGTCGTGGAGATTCGTATGGAGCATGTGGGCGATCCGCCTTGGATGGACCTGGACAATCTGGCCAAGGCCCTGCTGGACGCCATCAAGGGGTATCTGTTCCACGACGACAGTCAGGTCGCGCGGCTGCTGGTCGAGCGTCACGAAGGCGAGAAGGAACGGATCACCATCCGTACCTATCCGCGCAAGACCTGACCCTATTTCTTGCGAAACTGGTCCAGGGAAACGACCTTCGGGCCGTCGGGCGCAGGCGTATCGGCGGGAGGAACGGGCGGCTCCTCGACGGGCTCGACGACCGGCGGTTCCTCGAACTGCAGCATGAACTGGACGCTGGGGTCGTAGAAGCGGGTGATCGCCGCATAGGGAATGACCAGATTCTTGGGCAGGCCGCCGAACCGCAGCTTGACCGAGAATCGCGCCTCCTCGACCCGCAAGTCTTCATACTGATGCTGTAACACCACCGTCATTTCCTGCGGATATTTCGCCAGGATGTCGGGCGGAACCACCACGCCCGCGGCGCGAGTGACGAAGGTGATGTAGAAATGGTGGGCGCCCGGGAGGCCCTCGGCCAGCACACGCTCCAGCGCCGCGCGCATGACGCCGCGCAGGGCCTCGTGGGCCAGTCGCTCGTACTGCATCTCATCGACCGGAGGGGCCTGATCGGTCATCGTCACCTCGCAACAGAGCGTGACTGATAGCGGCGCCTTGCACGGCGCGAAAGCCATCATCAGACGAAAGCGATGGGATTCTGTCGCCAAGCTTCCGATCATTTTGGGGGAAGTGCCGGGGGTTCTGTTGCCAGGCCCCCCGACGGGCCCCGCCCAAGGATCTGAACCCCTAGGACTTAAGGTTCGAAATCACCCGAACCGCATTACGCGGCGAGAGCGACTTCTCCAGCGAAGTTATCGTTCGCAGTTAGAAAATGGCCCGATACGGTGGGCCAGGACGAGCGAAAGCAATCCTCTTTACACGTCCGTCGATGCTAGTCGGCCCCATGGCTGCCTCCGCCGATAACGCGGGGAGAAGATGGTGGAGCCGCCGGGAATCGCACCCGGGTCCGGTCCGCTTATTACAGGCGCCTTTATCGCCATAGTCCGGCCGAAGCCGGACGAGGGGAATATAGGCATGCTGACGACGATAGGAAAGTGTCGGCTCTGTTGGAAGGCGACTTTCATCCCCGTCGCGGCCAATCGGCCGTCTGATTGCGGAACCAGGTCAGTTGGCGTTTGGCGTAGTTGCGGGTGGCCTGTTTCAGCGCCGCGAGCGCCTCGGCTTGGGTCGTTTCGCCATTCAGCCAGGCGGCGATTTCGCGCACGCCCACCGCCTTCATCGCCGGCAGGTCGGGCGAGAGGCCGCGCGCCAACAAGGCGCGGACCTCCTCCACGGCGCCGCCTTGGATCATCAGATCGACGCGACGGTCGCAGTTGGCGTAGAGCGCCGCCCGCACGGGCTCTATGACTAGGCCGGTCCAACTGTCGGGCTTGAGCAGGGGCTGGGTCTCGTCGCGCCAGGCGGACAGAGGGCGACCGCTGGCGGCCAGAACGCTCATGGCCCGCACCAGACGTTGGCGGTCGCCTTGCGCGATGGAGGCGGCCGCCCTGGGGTCGTCCAAGGCCAGGCGAGCGCGAAAGGCCGCTTCGCCCAGAGCCCGATAGTCCGCCTCGACCCGCTCGCGGACTTGGAGCGAGACGGCAGGAATATCGGCCAGTCCCTTGGTCAAGGCTGTGAAATAGAGGCCCGTTCCGCCTACCAGAATGGCCGATCGGCCTTTCTGGCGAAGATCGTCCAGGATCGTCAGAATTTCGCGGCTCCAGCGACCGACCGACCAAGCGTCGACAGCATCGGCGACGCCGTAAAGGCGATGGTCGGCCAGGGCTTCTTCGGCTTCGGAAGGGCGGGCCGTCAGGACCCGAAGATCGGCATACAGTTGCTGGCTGTCGGCGTTCAGGATCACCGCGCCGGTTTCTCGCGCCATCCGCAGGGCCAGCGCCGACTTTCCCGAGGCGGTGGGGCCGGCGATCAGGGTGATGAGAGGCGGTCGGGGCAAATGCAGGCTCGCGGCGGGACGTGAACGGCGATAGAACGCGCGCCTTGTCGCCTGCAAGCCCCGTGGAGTTTCTCTTGGTCGATCGCGCCGTCGTTCTCGCCGCCTTGGACAGGGTCATCGATCCGATTTCGGGCCAGGGCCTGGTCGCGGCTGGCCTGGTTCAGGGGTTGGTCGTGGCCGAGGATCGGGCGGGCTTTGCCTTGGAGGTCGCCCGCGACCGCGTGGCGGCCTACGCCCCCGTTCGGGATGCGGCGGAGGCGGCGCTGAAGGCCCTGCCCGGCATGACGCGCGTTTCCGTGGTCCTGACGGCCGAGGCGGGACCCGCGCCCCGCTCCGCCAGCCTGTCCCAGGCCGCCGTCGATCAGGGGCGGCCCAAGGCGCCGGTTCCCACCGATCGTCCCGCAAATGTGCGCCGGGTACTCGCGGTCGCCAGCGGCAAGGGCGGGGTCGGCAAGTCGACGGTCGCCGTCAATCTGGCCGCCGCGCTCTCGGCGCGCGGCCTGTCGGTCGGCATCCTCGACGCCGATGTCTATGGGCCGTCGCTGCCGACCATGCTGGGGATCGGCGGCCAGCCTGCCTATGAGAACGGCGCCATCATCCCGCATGAGGCCCACGGGCTGAAGGCCATGTCGGTCGGCCTGCTGACCAAGATGGACGACGCCATGATCTGGCGCGGCCCCATGGCCTCCCAGGCCATCACCCAGATGCTGACCCAGACGCGCTGGGGCACGGCCGAGGCTCCGCTGGACGTTCTGGTGGTGGACCTGCCGCCGGGCACCGGCGACGTGCAACTGACCCTGATCCAGAAGACGCCGCTGGACGGGGCGGTGATCGTCTCGACGCCGCAGGAAGTGGCGCTGGCCGACGCGCGGCGCGCCCATACCCTGTTTCAGCGCGTCAATGTGCCGACGCTGGGGCTGATCGAAAACATGAGCGGCCCTGTCTTCGGTCAGGGCGGCGCCGAGGTCGAGGCGCAGCGGCTGTCGATCCCCTTTCTGGGCGACCTCCCGCTGGATGCGGCCATCCGGGAAGGCGGCGATGCGGGGCGTCCGCCGGTCGCGGTCGATCCGTCCGGCGCCGTCGCCGACCGTTTCGCCGCCATCGCCGCCCGGGTCGTGGAGGGACTGAAGCTTTAGGCCGGCTCGACGATCACGGCCGTGCCGTAGCACAGCACCTCTGTCACGCCGGGCATGATTTCGGTGGCGTCATAGCGGACGGCCAGAATGGCGTTGGCCCCGTGGTCCTGGGCGTGTTTGACCAGTTCGTCATAGGCTTCCTGACGTCCGGCCTCGGCCAGTTTCACATAGGCGCCGACGCGGCCGCCCAGCATGGACTGGACCCCGCCGATGGCGTCGGAGATGGCGTTGCGAGAGCGCACCGTCACGCCGCGCACTAGGCCGATGTGGCGGGTGACGCGAAAGCCCGGCAGGTCGTTGGTCGTGGTGACATACATCGCAGTCTCCTTGGCTGATCGAGGTTAGCGGCGTTCTAGCACGCGAAAGGTGAAGGCGTGATCGTCCTTCTCGCCGGCCTCATGCGGTTCGCACGACACCTCGGTCCAGTCCGCCGGGTCGAAGTCGGGAAAGCGCGCATCACCCTCCGGCGCGGCGTCGACCTCGGTGATGTAGAGGCGGCGGGCGCGGGACAGGGCGGCCTCGAACACGGCCGTGCCGCCGATGACGCAGATTTCGTCCGCCCCGTCGTCCTGGGCGGTTTCGCGCGCGATCTCGATGGCTTCGTCCAGGGTCGCGCAGACCAGGGCGCCTTTCGACTGACCCTCGGCCTCATAGGACTGGTCGCGGGTCAGAACCAGGTTCAACCGGCCGGGCAGGGGGCGCAGCGGCAGGCTCTCCCAAGTCTTGCGCCCCATCAGGCACGGCTTGCCGATGGTGATGGCCTTGAACCGCTGAAGGTCCGAACGCAGCCGCCAAGGCAGGTCGCCGTCACGGCCGATCACGCCGTTTCGCCCGCGCGCCACGACCAGGGCGATCACAGGCACGGTCATGGTTTCGGCTCCAGCCACTTCAGCCATTTGCGCTGCATGGCCTGTTCCAGATCGATCTCGGCCCGCGCGCAATAGATCAGCAGCATGCCCAGCACGTCCGCCGCCTCGTCGCCCAGCGCCTGGGCGTCCGGCGCGCCTCGCGCACGGCGGGTCAGGCGCAGGTGCTCGGCCGTCAGTTCGCCCAGTTCTTCCTGCAGCTTCAGCAGGGCCCAATCCCGGTCCCGGTCGATCGCGTGTTCGGCGGCGTAGATGTCCGAAATGCGCAGGACATCGGCCTGCAGGCGCTTCAAGTCCATCAGACCGCCACGGACGCCTTGATGTGCGGCCAGGCTTCGTAGCCTTCCAGCGTAAAGTCCGACAGTTCGAAGCCGAACAGGTCGGTCTTGGGCGCGATCCGCATGGTCGGCAGGGGCAGGGGCTCGCGGCTTAGCTGCAACTCGGCCTGTTCCAGATGGTTCAGATACAGATGGGCGTCGCCGAAGCTGTGCACGAACTCGCCCGGCTCCAGCCCCACCACCTGGGCCAGCATCATCGTCAAGAGGGCGTAGGAAGCGATGTTGAAGGGCACGCCCAGGAAGACGTCGGCGCTGCGCTGATACAGCTGGCAGCTCAGCTTTCCGTCGGCGACGAAGAACTGGAACAGGCAATGGCAGGGCGGCAGGGCCATGTCGTCGACATCGGCCGGGTTCCAGGCGGTGACGATGTGGCGGCGGCTGTTGGGATTGGTCCTCAGGTCGTGGACCAGCTTTTGGATCTGGTCGATGACGCGGCCGTCCGGCGCGGTCCACGACCGCCACTGCTTGCCATAGACCGGACCCAGTTCGCCCTCGGCGTCGGCCCATTCGTCCCAGATGCGAACGCCGTTGTCTTTCAGCCAGCCGATATTGGTGTCTCCGCGCAGGAACCACAGCAGTTCGACGATGATGGAACGCAGGTGCAGCTTCTTGGTCGTCAGGACGGGGAAGCCCTTGGACAGATCGAACCGCATCTGCCGGCCGAAGACGCCCAGGGTGCCCGTGCCGGTCCGGTCGTCGCGCCGTGCGCCATTGTCCAGAATGTCGCGCAGCAGGTTCAGATACTGCCACTCCGGATGATCGACGGGCGCGGCGCCGGCGCGCGACTGAACATCGGCAAGGATCATCTGGACGGTCATGAGACGGAGGTTGCCTCAGAAAACCGATTCGCGTTTCGGGAAATCGTGGCCCCCTGACGAGAGTCCACAGAAATCGAATCAGCCGCCGAACCCGCCCTGGTCGAGGAAGTCCTGTTCATCGGGCGTCGTCGCCCGACCCAAGGCTGCATTGCGGTGCGGGAACCGGCCGAAGCGCACGATGATGTCGCGGTGGATTCGACCCCACTTCTCCAGTTCTTCGTCGCCGGCGACCAGGGCCATGTAGCGGTCCTGATCCTCGATCCGTTCCGAATGCTCGAACGGCAGCAGGAGAAAATTCTTCAGTTCGGGGGCGACCGCCAGGTGATGGTCCTCCGCCACCGCGCGATTGGCGAACATCAGAGCCAGCGGATCGGTGGCGAACTGGTGCGCCGTGCCGCGGAAGCTGTTGCGCGGATATTGATCCAGCAGAATCGACAGGGCCAGGGCGCCTTCGGCGCTGGCCATCCAGTCGTCGCATTCCCGGCGGGCCGCCGCCCAATGCAGGGTGTGGCCGCGGTCGCGGAAGACCGCGTCGAAGGCGTCATCCTTGGCGAACCACTTTTCAGGCCCGGCCTCGATCCAGAAGGCGACGACATCGGAAGCGCTGGCGAACTCGGTCATGCCCCTGTCCTAGCCAATCGGTCCTGACAGAACCATAGGCAGGATCGTTCGACGATCCGCCTGATTGAGCTTGGGAGAGGACGACCTGTGGGTCGGTGGCTGGGGAACTAGGACTCGAACCTAGAATGACGGTACCAAAAACCGTAGTGTTACCATTACACCATTCCCCAGCAGGTCCGGCGTTTCCGCAGCAGCGCTGTGCAGCGGAGGCGGTCAGATAGGCCAAACCGTTTTCGGATGCAACACCCTCTTTCAGGACTATTTCCGCCGGTTTCGTTGCTGGACGAAAAGGGTGCTTGCGGGTTCCGAAAGCCGTGTTTATAAGCCGCGTCCTCACTTCGGGGCGACGCCTTTCCAGGCCCGCTCCCACGGTCGGAGTGTGGCTCAGCCTGGTAGAGCACTGCGTTCGGGACGCAGGGGTCGGAGGTTCGAATCCTCTCACTCCGACCATCTTCTCCTTCTCAAGCGACGAAACGATGTGATCGCCCCTTCGGCGCGTCGAACGAAATGCGTCTCGTCGCATTTTGGTCCCGGCCGGGCTTCCATCGGATCGTCCGGTTTCCTAGCTAGACGGTTAGGATCGCAGCCGAGGAGATTTCCCCATGGTCAACGCCCGTGAAAAGCGCCTGGCGCCGCTCAGAACCCCCACCAGCCTGTCGGAGGACGCCACGCGCGACATCTCTGCGGCCCTGACCGGCCTGCTGGCGGATGTGTTCGCCCTCTATATCAAGACCAAGAATTTCCACTGGCACGTCTCGGGGCCGCATTTCCGCGACTATCATCTGATGCTGGACGAACAGTCGGCCGAAATCCTGGCCATGACGGATCCGATGGCTGAGCGCGCGCGCAAGATCGGCGGCACGACCTTGCGCTCCATCGGCCAGATCGCCAAGGAAAGCCGCGTCGCCGACAACGACGCCGACTTCGTCGACGCCCTGGACATGCTGGCCGAGCTTCGGGACGACAACCACGAACTGATCAACCGGATGCGCGAGGTCCATGACCTCTGCGACGAACACAACGACATCGCCACCGCCAGTCTGATTGAGAACTGGGTGGACGAGACCGAAAAGCGGGTCTGGTTCCTGTTCGAGGCCGGCCGTCGCGGGAACGCCTGAGCCGGGAACCCGCCTCTTGCCTGCGCTTTCCTATCGGCGATATTCGATAGGGGAGCGCGGGAGCGGGGCATGAAGACTAACTCAAGAGCTGGGGGCGCGATCGTCCTGGCCCTGGTGGTGTTGGGCGTCGCCGGATCGGCTCAGGCCGACATGTCTCGCGCGTTCGGGAACACCATCATTTCCCACTATCCGAACGGCCAATGGGTGAAGCACTATTTCGAGCCCGGCGGCCGCTATTCGTCCCTGTTCTCTGACGGGCGGCGTCTAGAGGCGCGCTGGTCCGTCGAAAACGAAAAATTGTGCCTGTCCGGCTTTCGCCCGCGCCAGTTCCTGCCGCGCTTCTGCAGTCCGATGGTCGAGGCTGAGATCGGTGACACCTGGCGCGCGCGTGATCCCCTGGGCCGCAGCATTCGCAACGAACTGGTGGCGGGCCGCCGCTGAGATCGCCCGTCGTCCTGGCGTCTTCCCGTCTTGCCGAGGACCGCAAACGCCCGTAGAAGCCGCGTCCTACCTCGATGCGGATGTGGCGGAACTGGTAGACGCACTGGATTTAGGTTCCAGCGCCGCAAGGCGTGGAGGTTCGAGTCCTCTCATCCGCACCAAAGCAAAAAAGGCCCCGGATCGCTCCGGGGCCTTTTCTTGTTTGTGGGCTACCGCCCTATGAGCGGCTTGAGGCCAGGCTTTGGAGCCGGTGTCGAAGCCTGCGCATGCGCGCGCAGGCCCCGAAGCGTTCGCCTTAGCTGATCGGCGGGACGGGCGGCGGGGGCGCGTCGCTGTCGGTCTCGTGGACCTCGACCAGGCCGCGCCCGACGTGGCTCTTGCGATAGCCGTAGGCGAAGTAGATCAGCAGGCCCAGACCGCCCCAGATCGGCAGCACCATCTTGGCTTCGTGCGGCAGGTTCCAGAACAGGAAGGCGCAGCCCAGCGCCGACAGGGGCGCAAAGACCCAGATCAGAGGGGTGCGGAAGGGCCGTTTGCGGTTCGGATCCTTGACCCGCAGCACCAGCACTGCGATCGACACCATGAAGAAGGCGAACAGGGTGCCCGAGTTGGAGATGTCGGCCAGCTTGCCGACCGGGAACAGGGCGCCGGCGATGGCGACCGCGATGCCGGTGGCCAGGGTGACGATGTACGGGGTCTTCCACTTGGGATGGATCTTGGTCAGACCTTCCGGCAGCAGGCCGTCGCGCGCCATCACGAAGAAGATGCGGGTCTGGCCGTAGATCATCATCAGGATGACCGAGGGCAGGGCCAGGAGGGCGGCGGTGCCCAGGGCGTTGCCGATCTGCGGATGGCCGACGACGCGCAGGACGTGAGCCAGGGCTTCGTTGGAGCAGACCAGGCGGTCGGCGTTGGCCGGCAGGGCGCAGGCGGCGACGAAGGCGGGCGAACCCGGCTCCACGGCCTGGCCGGCGGCGCCGAGCACCGGCTGGGCGCCGATGGCGCCGGCCGCGCCCAGGGCGACCAGCAGATAGAAGATGGTGCAGATGGCCAGCGACCCGATCAGGCCGATGGGCACGTTACGCTGCGGATTCTTGGTCTCTTCGGCGGCGGTCGAGACGGCGTCGAAGCCGACATAGGCGAAGAAGATCGAGGCGGCGGCCCCGACGACGCCCATGCCGGAATACTGGCCGAACAGGCCGTTCGGGGCGAAGGGCGTCAGATTGGCCGATTGCACCACTGGCAGGGTGATGACGATGAAGACGGTCAGGGCGGCGACCTTGATGGCGACCAGAACGGCGTTCACGCGCGCCGATTCCGTCGTGCCGATCATCAGAAGCGCCGTGACCAGAAGGGCCACCACGATGGCGGGAATGTTGACGATCCCGGCCGAGAAGTCGGGAACGGGAACAAGGCCGTGCATCGCCCAGGTCGGGCCGGCGGACAAGAGGTCAGGGAAGTCGATCCCCAGCCCTTTTTCGATCAGTCCCAGCACATACCCCGACCAACCCACCGAAACGGCCGAGGCCGCCACGGCGTATTCCAGGATCAAGGCCCAGCCGACCGTCCAGGCCAGCAGTTCGCCCATGACGGCGTAGGTGTAGGTGTAGGCCGAGCCGGACACGGGGGCCATGGCCGCCAGTTCGGAGTAACACAGCGCCGCCACGGCGCAGACCGCGCCCGCGATGACGAAGCTGATCATCATGCCGGGTCCGGCCTTCTGCGCGGCCGCAGCCGTCAGAACGAAGATGCCGGTGCCGATAATGGCGCCGATCCCCAGAAGCGTCAGTTGAACAGGACCCAGCGACCGATGAAGCGATTTCTTCTCGGCCGTGGCCAGAATCGCGTCGAGCGACTTAACGCGCCACATTGAATATCCCCACGTTTACCAAAGCCCCTCGGCTGGTTTGGCGGGACGCTAGCGGGGGAAATCATGACGCGCAACGCGGATGACGGGCCGGTAAAGGCGTGACGACGCTTTCGTGATCGCCCCCGGACAGGCTAGAGGCCGGAAATGCTGCCGATCCATGCCGTTCTGGAGCCGCTGAAGACCGTCTTGTCGAAGGGCAATACGGCGGTTCTGGCCGCGCCGCCCGGCGCCGGCAAGACGACGGTCGTGCCCCTGGCCCTGCTGGATCAGCCGTGGCTGACAGAGGGCAGGGTCCTGGTTCTGGAGCCGCGCCGCCTGGCCGCCCGCGCCGCCGCCGACCGCATGGCCAGGACCCTCGGCCAGGAGACGGGAGAGACCGTCGGCTATCGCACCCGCCTGCAAAGCCGCATCGGCCCCCGCACACGGATCGAGGTCATCACCGAGGGCGTCTTCACCCGCATGATCCTGGACGACCCGGCGCTGGAGGGCGTGGGGGCGGTTCTGTTCGACGAATTCCACGAACGCAGTCTGGACGCCGACCTGGGCCTGGCCCTGGCGCGAGAGAGCCAGTCGTTGCTGCGCGACGACCTGCGGCTGCTGGTCATGTCGGCGACCCTGGACGTGGCGGGCGTCTCGCGCCTGCTGGCCAGCGAGGGTGGCGATCTGGCCCCGGTCGTCGAGGCCGAGGGCCGCGCCTTCCCGGTCGAGACCCGCCATCTGGGCCGCAATCCGAGCGAACGATTCGAGGAGGCGATGGCCCGGGCCTGCCTCTTGGCCTTGGGTGAAGAGACGGGCTCGGTCCTGGCCTTCCTGCCGGGCCAGGGCGAAATCCACCGGGTGGCGCGTCTGGTCGGCGAGCGGCTGCGTCTGCCGAACATCGACGTCGTTCCCCTTTACGGCGGTCTGGACCGCGCCGAGCAGGACCGCGCCGTGGAGCCCGCCCGGCCGGACCGGCGCAAGCTGGTGCTGGCGACTTCCGTGGCCGAGACCAGCCTGACCATCGAGGGCGTGCGCGTGGTGATCGACGGCGGATTGTCGCGCGTGCCGCGGTTCGAGCCCTCCAGCGGCCTGACCCGGCTGGCGACCGTGCGGGTCAGCCGCTCGTCCGCCGAGCAGCGGCGCGGACGGGCCGGACGTACCGAACCCGGCGTCTGCTATCGCCTGTGGGACGAAGAACAGACGCGCGGCCTGGTTCCGCATCAACGGCCGGAAATCCAGGAGGCCGACCTGACCGGCCTGGCGCTGGACTTGGCCCGCTGGGGCGCGCGATCGGTCGAGGGGCTGGCCCTGCTGGACCCGCCGCCGGCCGGGGCCATGGCCGAGGCGCGCAAGGTTCTGACCCGGCTGGGCGCGCTGGATTCGGAAGGTGGCCTTTCGAAGCATGGGCTGCGGCTGACGCGGATTCCGCTGTCGCCAAGACTGGCGCACATGGTCGCAGTGGCGTCCGACGCCGGAGACGCGATGACGGGTGCGCGGATCGCGACGGTGCTGAGCGAGCCTGGACTGGGCGGATCGAGCGTCGATCTGGCGGATCGACTCATCGGGCTGGATCGGGACAGGACGCAGAGAGCGCGCGATTCGATCAAGCTGGCGGAACGTTGGGCGCGCGCGGCGGGCGGCGGATCGGGTCGGACGATCGATCCGGGGCTGTTGCTGGCCGAAGCCTTTCCAGAGCGGATCGCCAAGGCGCGGGGAAAGGCGGGCGAGTACCTTCTGGCCAGCGGGCGCGGGGCGCAGTTGGAGCCGACCGATCATCTGGCGCGCGAACCGTGGCTGGCGGTTGCGGAACTCGGCGGCGGCGACACGCGAGACCGGGTGCGACTGGCTGCGGCGCTCGACGTTGATCGGATCGACAGCGATCTGGCGCGCCTGATCTCAGTGGAAGACCGGCTGGTGCGCGAGCCGTCGGGGCGCTCGGTCATCCGCCGGTCGCGGCGCATCGGCGCCATCGTGCTGGACGAAAAGATCGTCGGCGCGCCGGATGCGAAAACTCTGGCGACCGCTTTGCGCGCCGAGGTCGAGGCCGAGGGATTGGGCGCGGTGAAATGGGGTGAGCAGGCTTCGGGTCTGCGCGCGCGGCTGGCCTTCCTGCATGACCGCGACCCGGCCTGGCCCGATGTTTCGGACATGGCGTTGCTGGAAGCACGCGAGGACTGGCTTTGGCCTCTGCTGGACGGGGCCAAGTCGCTGGAAGGGATATCCGACGGTCGGCTGGCCGAGGCTCTGCAAGGACTGATCCCTTGGGACCTGCAACGACGGCTGGACGAATTGGCGCCCACGCGGCTGATCACGCCGCTGGGCTCGGCGGCCATCGATTACGCCGCAGAGGGCGGCCCGCGCGTCGATATTCGGGTGCAGGAGCTATTTGGCGTGACGACGCATCCGACCGTCGGCGGCGTGCCGTTGACCCTGGCTCTGCTTTCGCCCGCGCGTCGGCCGGTGCAGGTGACCAAGGACCTGCCGCGCTTCTGGGCCGGTTCATGGGCGGCGGTGCGCGCCGAGATGCGTGGTCGATACCCACGTCACCCCTGGCCCGAGAACCCGGCCGAGGCGCAACCGACGAACCGGGTGAAGCCGCGCGGAACCTGATCGCCTTGACGGCGCGGCAGGGAAACGGGCATCGCTGAGGACAACTGGGAGCCTATGATGTCCGACGCCGTCCTGCCGAAGAACTCCACCGGCCGCGTGCTGTTCGCCAGCCTGATCGGCACGACGATCGAGTTCTTCGACTTCTACATCTACGCCACGGCGGCCGTGCTGGTGTTCCCGAAGCTGTTCTTTCCGGGCGGCGATCCGACCACGGCCCTGTTGTCGTCCTTCGCCACCTTCTCCATCGCCTTCTTCGCCCGGCCCGTCGGCGCCCTGGCGTTCGGACACTTCGGCGACCGGGTGGGACGCAAGGCCACGCTGGTCGCGGCCCTGATGACCATGGGCCTGTCGACCGTGGCCATCGGTCTGTTGCCGACACATCAGCAGGTGGGCCTGTTGGCGCCCCTGCTGCTGGCCCTGTGCCGGTTCGGCCAGGGGCTGGGCCTGGGCGGCGAATGGGGCGGGGCCGTGCTGCTGGCGACCGAGAATGCGCCCGAGGGCAAGAAGGCCTGGTTCGGCATGTTCCCACAGCTGGGCGCGCCGATCGGCTTCATCCTGTCCACCACCTCCTTCATCGTGCTGACGGCGACCATGCCCGAGGCCGCTTTCGAGACCTGGGGCTGGCGCATTCCCTTCATCGCCAGCGCGCTGCTGGTCTTCGTCGGCCTTTGGGTGCGGCTGAAGATCACCGAGACGCCCGAGTTCCAGAAGGTCGCCGACCGCCACGAACAGGAAAAGGCGCCGGCCGCCGCCCTGTTCGCCCACCACAAGGCGGCGCTGGTCCTGGGCGCGCTCGGCGGCGTCACGACCTTCACCCTCTTCTATCTGATGACGGTCTTCGCCCTGGGCTGGGCCACGACCGGCATGGGGCTGAATCGCGCCGATGTTCTGCCTGTCCAACTGATCGGCGTGCTGTTCTTCGCCGCCTTTATCCCGGTGACGGCCCTGCTGGCGGACAGGTTCGGGCAGATTCGGGTGATGATCTGGTCCACGGTCGGCATCGGCCTGTTCGGCGCCCTGTTCCAGCCGCTGTTCGCCCTGGGTCTGAGCGGCCTGTTGATCTTCTTCGCCTTGGGGTTCGCCCTGATGGGCTGCACCTACGGCCCCATCGGCACGGCCATGGCGCGGCCGTTCCCGACCACGGTGCGCTACACCGGCGCGTCGATGGCCTTCAATGTGGCGGGCATCCTGGGCGCGTCGCTTGCGCCCTTCGTGGCGATGAAGCTGGCCAGGACTTTCGGGCCGGCGGCGGTCGGCGCCTATCTGGCCGTCGCCGCCGTGATCACCATTCTGGCCCTGTGGGGCCTGGGCCGCGTCGCCCCGGAAAAGCGGCCCTGAAAGGCGAGCCTAGAGGTCGTCCGTCGCGGCATAGACCATGACGCCCGTGGCGATGGCCAGGTTCAGGCTGTCGGCCCGGCCGCGCATCGGGATCTTCACATTGACGTTGCAGGCGGCGGCCAGGGCGTCGGTCAAGCCGGCCTGCTCGTTGCCCATCAGGATCAGGGCCGGCTTCTTCATTTCGGCCGAGCGGTGGCTGACCTGGGCGTCCAGACGAGTGCCGACGACGCTGCCGGGCCAGGTCTTGCGCCAGGTCAGGAAGGCTTCGGGGCTGGTCCGGGTGATAGAGACGGCGAAGACCGAGCCCATGGTCGCGCGCACCGCCTCGACCGAATAGGGATCGACGCAGTCGCCGATCAGGATCACCCCGCCGCAGCCGGCCGCGTCGGCGGTGCGGATGATGGTGCCCAGATTGCCGGGATCGCGCACCTGCTCCAAGGCGACCCAGCAGGGCGCCGAGGACGGGTTCAGTCTGTCCAGCGGGGCATAGGCCTGTTCGAATACGCCCAGCACCGTCTGCGGATTGTCCCGGCGGCTGATCTTTTCAAGGATGGGGTGGGTGACGACCACGATCTCGCCGCCCGCCTTGACCGTTTCGGCCTTGGCGCGATCCAGAATCGGGTGAGGGCGGGCGTCCTGCCCGACCAGCAGCAGGCGCGGCGCGCGGCCCTGATCCAGCGCCTCGCCGATGAACTTCAGACCCTCGGCCAGAAAGGTTCCGGTCGCCTCGCGTTCTTTGCGCATATGCAGAGCGCGCACGGCCTTGACCGTGTCGTTGGTCAGGGAGGTGATGACTCGCTCGGTCATTGGCTCCACCGCGCGAAGAAGGACAGGCCGATGGCCCGCGCGTCCGGCCCGTCCTCTGACAGCGCCAGTTCGCCCCAGTCGATGCGTCCGCCGCGATTCCTGGTCGCATCGGCCATCAGATGCGCCAGCGACAGGCCGGAAATTCGCGCGGCATAGGCGTTCAGCAGCAGGAAGTCGGCGTCGTCCGCCAGCAGGGCTGCGCAGTCCTTCAAGAGGCCGGGCATGTCCTCGAACAGCCGCCAGACCTCTCCGGTCGGGCCGCGCCCGTATTTCGGCGGATCCAGGATGATCCCCTGATATTTCGAGCCGCGTCGCACCTCGCGCGCCACATATTTGCGGGCGTCCTCGACGATCCAGCGGATCGGGCGGTCGCTCAGGCCGGACTGTTCGGCGTTCTCCCGCGCATAGGCGACGGATTTCTTGGAGGCGTCGACGTGGGTCACTTCCGCGCCCGCCGCCGTCGCCGCCAAGCTGGCCACGCCGGTATAGCCGAACAGGTTCAGGATGCGCGGCGCGGCGCCCGTATCGGTGGACGCCTTGCGGATGCGGCCGTCCAGCCAATCCCAGTTGGCCGCCTGCTCGGGAAAGAAGGCCAGGTGCCGGAAGGGGGTGAAGCGTCCGGTGAACTTCACGTCGCGCCATTTCAGGGGAAAGGCGTCGATGGGGCCGTGTTTGTCGAAACGCCAGCGGCCGGAATCCTCTTCCTCCTGCTGCGGATCGAACAGGGCGTTGGCGACCTCGAAGGCGGCGGGATCGCGCGGCGACCAGAAACACTGAGGTTCGGGGCGCACGACCGTATAGCGGCCATAGCGTTCCAGCTTCTTGCCATCGCCCGAGTCCAGCAGGGCGTAGTCGGACCAGCCGCGGGTCACGAGCGTTTCGGGAGTGGGAGAGAGGACAGGCGACATTGGCCCGCTGATAGGCGCTCAGGCGGCCTCGCGTCCAGACTTGGCCTTCATCAGGACCGGGGGCGCAATTCGATCGGGCAT
Organism: Brevundimonas sp. SORGH_AS_0993; assembly: GCF_030818545.1. Taxonomy (NCBI): domain Bacteria; kingdom Pseudomonadati; phylum Pseudomonadota; class Alphaproteobacteria; order Caulobacterales; family Caulobacteraceae; genus Brevundimonas; species Brevundimonas sp. SORGH_AS_0993. The sequence continues at coordinate 775,777 of NZ_JAUTAH010000001.1, read as the reverse complement.
GTCCTCGTCTCGATCATGGGGCGTCTTGTCCCAGACGTGCGGCTCCATCACCAACCGCCACAGGGCGTGAACAAAGGCTAGGCTGAGCAGGGCCCAATAGGCTGGCGCGGCCAGCATGTCGGTCAGGCGGTAGTTCAGCCCCGCGCGACGCGCGCCGATGGCGCAGGTCGTCCAGGAGGCGACGACCCCGATCATCAGCACGGCGATGGCGCCGACCGGCGCCTCGGGCCGCACGCCTGCGCTGAGCCCGATCAGCACGGCCGAAGCCAGCCAGGCCAGGGTCGGCGCATGGGCGGCGGCCGAAATGATCGCGGCGCCCAGGGTCATCGCCAGGGCCAGCAGACCTCGTCCCCTCAGGTCGGCCGGGCGGCGCGTGTGGACGCCCCAGGTCTGCATATAGCCCTTGATCCAGCGGGTCCGTTGCGGAAGCCAGCGGTCGATGCCGCCCGGCGGCGTCTCTTGCGTCGGCGGGGCGACGAGGCCCAGGGTCCAGCCTCTGGACCACAGCCGAAAGCCCAGGTCGGCGTCCTCGGTCACATTGTAGGCGTCCCATCCGCCGACGGCGCGCAATGCCTCCATCCGTACATGATTGCTGGTGCCGCCCAGGGGGAAGGGCAGGCCCAACCGCGCCATGCCGGGAAGCATCACCTCGAACAGGGCGGCGTATTCGAAGGCGAACTGCCGATCCAGAAAGCCGGAGCCGCCGCCTCTGCGCGGACGAATTCGCAAGGGCGCCTGCAGACAGCCCAGGCGGGGTTCGGCGGCGAACCGCGCCGCCGCGGCCCTCAGCTGATCCGGATCGGGCCGATCCTCGGCGTCGTAGATCGTGACCAGATCGCCGGTCGCCCGCGTCAGGGCGTGGTTCAGGGCGCGGGGCTTGGTCAAGGGATGGCCCGGCGGCGCGACGACTACTTTCAGCCAGTCCGGCTTGGGCGTCGCCTCGGCGGCGGCGAGGGTGGCGTGGTCGTGCGCCTCCAGAACCAGAAACCCTTCCAGCCGATGCGCCGCATAGTCCAGCCGGGCCAGGCTGGCGATCAACTGCGGCGTGACGGCCGCCTCGTCATGCAGGGCCGCCAGCACCGTATAGCGGGGCCATTCCGTTGGCGGAGGGGTTGTTGCGACGCGCTTCAGACTGGCGACGGCGACCGTCGCGCGCCACAAGGCGGAGATCGCGAAGGCGCTCTGCAAGGCCAAAATCAGACCGGCCACGGTGCGCGACGGAGACAGGGCGAAGCCGGCGGCCGGCGCCGCCAGAACCAGACTCCAGCTCAGGATCTGGCCCAGGGTCGGAGAGCGCCGCGCGGCGCCGCGCGGTCGCTCGATCTTCGCCGCCTTGGTCATGTCCGCCCCCGCGTTGCCCACAACCGTGGATTATTATTTGCACCAACCGCGTTCGGCAAGACGGTTGGCGTCCGGCCGCCAGAGCCGCTATCAGGGCGGATCAATCCGGAGTCGCGCTGTTGTCCGCCGTCCCCTCATCGTCGCGTTCAAGTCGCAAGGCCAAGGGCGAAGGCCATTCTCGGCGCGGGGAAATCCTGTCCGCCGCCGAACGCATCTTCGTGGAGCGCGGCTACGAGGGCGCCACCATCCGCAAGATCGCGGACGAGGTGGGCCTGTCGTCCACGGCCCTCTACATGCATTTCGCCGACAAGGGAGAAATCCTGCAGGAAATCTGCCGCGACGCCTTCGCCCGCTTGATCGAGGCGACCGAACGGTTGGCGACCCTGGACATGCCGCCGGATCAGCGCGCCCGGCGCCTGGTGGAGGCCTATATCGCCTTCGGCTTCGACAATCCGAACGCCTATCGGCTGATCTATCTGACCCGGCCGACCGAGGCGCGCGAGGGCGCCCAAGGCATGGCGCAGGAACTGGGCCAGGATCTGTTCGTCGGTCTGCAGGCGACGGTGGCCGAAGCGGTGGAGAGCGGGCGGATGCAGGGCGATCCGGCGACCGTCGCCCAGCTGATCTGGGCCAACGCCCATGGCCTGGTCTCGCTGATGATCACCAAACCCTATTTTCCATGGGCCGCCCGCCGGGCTCTGGTCGACGCCTCGCTGGACGCGCTGTTTCGAGGGCTGCGGACCTCGTGATTCGTTCGGCCGCCCTTGGTTTGGCCGCCGCCGTTCTGGCGGGAGAGGCGGCGCAGGCCGTGCCGCTGCGGGTGATGGCCCTGGATCAGTGCGCCGATCAATATGTGCTGGCCCTGGCGCCCGATGCGGACCTGGCCCTGTCGCCGCGCGCGGACGATCCCGACTCCTGGATGCGGCATGAGGCGGCGGGCCGGCGGCGTGTGCGTCCGACGCTGGAGGCGGCGGTCGGTGTGCGACCCCAGGTCGTGGTGCGCTATTGGGGCGGCGATCCGCGCCTGCTGGAGGCGCTGAAGCAGCGCGGCGCGCGGGTCGTGACCATAGAAGACGCCGTCGATCTGTACGGGGTGCGCGCCAACATCCGGACCGTGGCGCAAGGTCTGGGCCAGGTCGAACGCGGCCGGCGTCTGATCGCGCAAATGGATGCGCGTCTGGATAAGGTGAAGCCGCCTTCGCGTCCCGCGCCCCAGGCGGTCTATCTGACGGCGGGCGGGTTCACGGCCGGGCCAGGAACGTTGGTCGACGCCATGCTGAGGGCGGCGGGTTTCCGCAACCAGACCACGCCCCCCGGATTCGGCGCCGTCAGCGTGGAGCGGATCGCCCTTGGTTCGCCGATGCGTTTTGTCTTGGGTTTCTTCGATCAGGTCCGGGCGGACTGGCGCGGGCCGGGGCGTCATCCGGTCGTGCGCCGCGTCGCCCAGGGACGCACCGCGGCCCGCCTGCCGGCGGCCGTCCTGACCTGCCCGGCCTGGTTCGCCGCCGATGGGGTCGCGATGATCGCCGGTGGCCGAAAGGACAGCGGGTCATGAGTCCCACGCTTCGGCTGTGGTTGGTCCTGAGCCTCGCCATCGTCGCCGCTCTGACGGCGGCGGTGCTGATCGGCGAAACGGCCTTCGATCCCGGCCAGTACGCGGCCGCCTTTGACGACCCGACGTCCGGTCCGGCCGAGGTGCTGTGGCAGGTGCGCGCGCCGCGCGCCATCTGCGCCCTGGGGGTGGGGGCGGCGCTAGGACTGGCCGGGGCGGTGATGCAGGGGCTGTTGCGCAACCCCTTGGCCGATCCGGGCGTCCTGGGCGTGTCGGCCACGGCGGCCTTGGGCGCGGCCCTGGCCATCGTCCTGGGCGGGGCGGGGACGCCGGGCGTGGTCGAGGTTTCGGCCCTGATCGGCGCAGGGCTGGCGGGCGCCCTGCTGATCGTCGCCTCCAGCCTGGTGCGCGCGCCCGAGGCGTTGATCCTGTTCGGGGTGGCCCTGTCCAGTTTCGCGGGGGCGGCGACCGCCCTGATCTTCAACCTGTCGCCTTCGCCCATCGCCCAGGCCGAGGTCATGGCCTGGCTGCTGGGGTCGGTCCAGAACCGCAGCTGGATCGACGTGGCCTGGGTAGCGCCGGCGGTCGGGATCGCCGCCGTCTTCGCCGCCCTGTCGGCCCAGGGCCTGCGGATGCTGACCCTGGGCGAAGAGAGCGCCGCGACCTCGGGCCTGTCGATGGGCCGACTGCGCGCCTTGGCCCTGATCGCGGCGGCGGTGGCGACCGGGGCGGCGGTGGCGGTCGCGGGCGTGATCGGTTTCGTCGGCCTGGCCGCGCCGCATCTGGTGCGGGCTGCCGTGCGGGGCGATCCGGGACGCATCCTGGGGCCCTCGGCCCTGGCCGGCGGACTGATGCTGGTCACGGCCGACCTTCTGGCGCGGGTCACGCCCACGGATCAGGAGCTGAAGCTGGGCGTCTTCACCGCCCTGATCGGCGCGCCCCTGTTCGCCCTGATCGCCTGGCGCGCGGCGCGGGAGTGGCGGCTGTGAGCCTGCTGTCGATGAAGGGCGTCCATGCCCGGCTGGCCGCCAAGCCTGTGCTGCAGGCCGTCGATCTGTCGGTCGCGCCAGGCCAGGTCGTGGCCCTGTGCGGGCCGAACGGGGCGGGCAAGAGCAGCGCCATCCGTGCGGCGGCCGGTCTTCTGGCCGTTCACGCCGGCGAGGTGCGCCTGGGCCAAGATCGGCTGGATCGGTTGGCGTATCGGGATCGGGCTGCACGTCTGGCCTATCTGCCTCAGGAACGCCGCATCGCCTGGAACCTGCCGGCGGTGGAGGTGGCGGCCCTGGGCGCGCCATTCCTGTCAGGAGCGGCGGCTCTGGTTCGGGCGCGGGCGGCGCTGGACGAGGTCGGGGTCGGCCGTCTGGCGGATCGCGGCGTGGCCGACATGTCGGGGGGCGAGCGGGCGCGGGTGCTGCTGGCGCGGGCGCTGACGGCCGATGCGTCGTTGTTGCTGGCGGACGAACCGATCGCGGGCCTGGATGCAGATGCGCAGCGACTGGTGCTGGAACGGCTGCGGGCCCGGGCCGACGCCGGGGCGGGCGTTCTGGTCAGCCTGCACGACCTCGCCCTGGCCGCCGCCGCCGCCGACCGGGTCGTGGTGATGGATCGGGGACGGGTGATCGCGGACGCCCCGCCGATGCAGGCCCTGTCGCCCGCGGTGCTGCGACAGGTCTTCGGCCTGGACGGGGTGTGGGTCGAGGGACGGGACGGGCCGTTGTTGGCGGCCCGCCGCGCTCAGTAGGCCGCGTAGGGCCGCGCGCCCGTCGCCGTGCCGCGCGCGATGTCGGCCGAAGGGGTGAGGGGCGCCGAACCGTCGTTCAGCCGCGCCTTGTACACCGCCATATTCTCCATCACCCGCATCATATAGTTGCGCGTCTCGGTGAAGGGCGCGCATTCGACGAAGTCGAGGGCGGCGTTGGCGTCGCCGCGCGGGTCGCCGCACCGCGCGATCCACTGGCTGGGCCGCGCCGGACCGGCATTGTAGCCCACCGTCGCCAGCAGCATGGAGCCGTTGTTGGCCGCTATCAGCTCGCCCAGATGATAGCTGCCCAGGGTCATGTTGTAATCGGGGTCCCACAGTTGTTCGGCCGAGAAGCTCATGCCCAGCCGACGCGCCACGCCCGAGGCGGTGGATGGCAGGAACTGCATCATGCCGCGCGCGTCGGCGCCGGAGCGGGCGCGGGGGTCGAAGCTGGACTCCTGGCGCGTAATGGCCTGGGTGAACTCCAGAGGCGCGGCGCCGGCGACCTGGGGCGGGATGCGGACCGGATACATCCGCTCGGGCATGACGAAGCCGCGCTGGCTGGCGGCGCGGCCGACCATCATGGCGGTGAAACCCTCGCCATAGCCGCGCGACAGGTCCATCAGCAGGGCCAGTTCCTCGATCCCCGGCAGGTCGTTGTCCAGCTGATAGGCGAAGACGCGCAGCAGAGTCATTTCGCCGGTTTCGCCCAGGATGCGGGTGGCGCGGACCAGTTCGTTGGCCTCGAACCGTGCGACATCCTGCGGCGTCGGGGCCGGTTCGCCCGGCAGCTGCAGGGTCGTCACGCCCGCCTTTTCGGCCGATAACTGTCCGTAGAAGGTCTGCCAGTGGCGCGCGCCGTTGCGGTAATAGGTCTGCGCCGCCTCGCGCTCGCCCCGCGCCTCGGCCGCCCGGCCCAGCCAGTAGAAGGCCCGACCCTGGGTGATCGGGGTGGAGGAGGCGGTCCGCAGCGCCTCGAAATGCCGGGCCGCGACCTCGGGCTGGTTCAGCTTGGTCAAGGCCAGCCAGCCGGCGAAGAATTCGGCGTCCACCATCCGGTCGCCCGAGGCGAAGCCGTGGCCGTTCATGGCGTCATAGGCCGCGCGCCAGTTCCCTTGCTGCAGGGCGTCCAGGAAATAGTTGCGGCGCTCGCTCCACAGGGTGTTGTCGCCTGTGGCGTGTCCCGGCGCAGAGGGCAGGGCGGCCAACAGGGGGAAGGCCTCGGACTGCCGGTTCTGCGAGCGCAGGATGCGGACCCGTTCCAGCACCACGGCCGGGTCGTTGGCCTGGGCCGGCGTCAGGCCGGCCACCACCGCATCGGGGCTGTAGGCTGTTCGCAGCGCCATCACCGCATTGGCGACGGCCGCGCGCTCGGGCGAGACCAGATTGATCATGGCGCGGGTCGCCGGGCCGTGCTGGCCCAGCAGCAGCAGGTTCAGCCGGGTCTCGTGATCGGCCGGGCTCAGCCAGCCGCTCCAGCGCGAAAGGATGCGCGACTGCGGCGCCTCGTCGAATGATCGGGTGCGCCACCAGTCGCGGATCAGGGCGCGGGCCTCGTCGCGCCGTCCCCGCTGTTCCAGCGCGGAAGCGTAGGCGATCGCCCCGTCGATCATGCTCGGCGGGCCGTCGGCGAACAGGGCCAGCGCCGCGTCCGGCCCGGCGCCCGAACGATCCAGCGCCCTCTCGGTCGCGGCCCGACGCGATTCGGCGCGGGGCCATCCGGCTAGGTCGCGGTGGGCGCGGGCCAGGTCGGCATAGGACAGTTGCTCGCCCGAGGTGTCGATCAGGGCCCATTCCACCAGCTTGCGGGCGGCCGGATCGCCGATCTGGGCCATGGCCGACCGGGCGGCGCCGACATCGCGCGCGCGCGCAGCCGCCAGGCCCTGGCGAAACAGCGCCGTGTCCTGATCGTTCAGCACGCGCGGCTGAGGCGTCGCGCCATAACCGGGAACTGAGGCGACCGAGGCGTAGGGAACAGGTTGGCCGGGAACCCCGTCCTGCGGATTGGGCGCAAGGATGGCGAGGGCCGCAGCCAAACTGGTCGCTAACATGATGTGTCCTGTTCCCATTCAATCCGGTTGCGGCGGAGCCGTCGGCGACCTAACGTCCCGCGCTCACTTCAAAGGCGAGGGACAATCGTCCGTCGTCCCTCCCACGCAGGCCCAAGTTAGTCTCATGACCGCCCCCTTGTTCAAGGGCGTGATCACCGCCCTGATCACACCACTTCGTGACGGAAACGTGGACGAAGCCGCATTCGCCAAACTGCTTGAGCGTCAGATCGCCGCAGGGGTTCACGGCGTCGTCCCGATGGGCACGACGGGCGAGGGCGCCAGCATGGATCTGGACGAGCACAAACATGTCATCGAGCTGTGCGTGCGCCTGACGGCGGGCCGTGTCCGCGTCATCGCCGGCACGGGTTCGCCCTACACCAAGGAAGCCATCGACCTGACGCGCCACGCCAAGGCGGTGGGCGCCGATGGGGCGCTGATCGTCACCCCCTATTATATCCGGCCGTCCCAAGCCGGCATGGCGGCGCATTTCGAGACCGTGGCCGACGCCGTCCAACTGCCGATCCTGCTCTACAATGTGCCGGGACGGACGGGGTCCGACCTGGCCAATGAGACGGTGGCGCGCCTGGCCGCCCATCCGAACATCGTCGGCATCAAGGACGCGACCGGCGACATGGGCCGCGTCGCCTGGATGCGGGCCAATATCGGCGGCCAGTTCGACCTGATCTCGGGCGATGATTCCAGCTATCTGGGCTATCACGCCTGCGGCGGCGTGGGCTTGATCTCTGTGGCCTCCAATGTCGCGCCCGAGGCCATGGTGGCCCTTCACAATGCGGCCCAGGCCGGCGACTACGCCGCTGCGCGCGATTGGCAGGATCGGTTGATCGGCCTGTCCAAGGCCCTGTTTCTGGACAATTCGCCGGCGCCGACCAAATACGCCCTGGCCAAGCTGGGCCTATGCGCGGAAGAGGCCCGCCTGCCGCTGTCGCCGACGTCGGAGGCGGTCAAGCCGCTGATCGACAGCGCGATGGCGGATGCGGGCGTGGGCTGATGGCGTCCGAAAAACCAAAGACCAAGGTGATTGCGGAGAATCGTCGGGCCAGGTTCGACTATTTCCTGGAGGATTTCGTCGAGGCCGGCATCCAGTTGCTGGGCACCGAGATCAAGGCCCTGCGCGACGGGCGGGCCAATATCGCCGAAAGCTATGTGTCGCCCGAGGGGCGCGACCTGGTCCTGATCAACGCCGACATCCCGCCGTACAAACAGGCCAACCGCTTCAACCACGAACCGCGCCGCCCGCGCCGCCTGCTGCTGCACAGAAAGCAGATCGACCGTATGATCGGCGCGGTCCAGCGAGACGGCCAGACCATCATCCCCGTGCGCCTGTATCTGAACGAGGCGGGCAAGGCGAAGATCGAGATCGCCATGGCCAAGGGCAAGAAGCTGCACGACAAGCGCGAAGCCTCGGCGGAGCGGGACTGGCAGCGCGACAAGGCCCGGCTGCTGCGCGACAAGGGCTGATAAGGGACGGCTGATTAGGGGCGGCGGCGTCAGGCGTCGATCAGCGTCCGCGCCCGCGCGAACACCGCCTCGAACATCTCGGGCGTAAGGCGGCCGGTGTTCGTGTTCAGCCGCGAGCAGTGATAGCTGTTCAGGATGACATAGCTTCCGGCTTCGCCCTCCGCCCCATGCCCGGCCGGCATGGCGGACGCCGGCCGTCCGAAGGCTTTCAGTATGTTGCGGCGGGACACGTCGCCCAGGGTCACGATCACCTTCAGGTTCGGCAGCAGCTTCAGCCGGTCGATCAGGAAGGGGCGGCAGGTCGTCTCCTCGATCGGCAGCGGCTTGTTGCCCGGTGGGGCGCAGCGCACGGCGTTGGTGATCATGCAATCGATCAGGGTCAAGTCGTCCTGCCCGTTCGGATCATAGGTTCCCCGGGCGAACCCGGCCTTCCTCAGGGTGTCGTACAGCAGCCACCCCGCATGGTCGCCGGTGAAGGGGCGCCCGGTGCGATTGGCGCCGGTGCGTCCCGGCGCAAGACCCGCGATCAACAGCCGCGCGTCCGGATCACCGAAAGAGGCGGCCGGGCCGTTCCACCAGTCGGGGTTCTGGCGCGCGTTCTCTCGCCGATACTCGACCAGGCGCGGGCACAGCGGGCAGTCGCGGGGCGGCTCGGGCGTCAGGTTCATTGCGCGGCCTTCGGGCGGCCGAAGTCGGCCATAAGGTCGTTCAGGTCCAGGAAGGCGTCGGCCTGGCGGCGCAATTCGTCGGCGATGTGCGGCGGCTGGGTCTTCTGGGTCGAAATCACCGTGACCCGCACCCCCTTGGCCTGAACCGCCTGCACCACGCGGCGGAAATCGCCGTCGCCGGAAAACAGGACGGCATGGTCGATGTGCGGGGCCAACTCCAGCATGTCCACCGCGATCTCGATGTCCATATTGCCCTTGATCCGGCTGTGGCCCGCCCCGTCCATGAACCGCTTGACCGGCTTGGTCACGACCGAAAAGCCGTTGTAGTCCAGCCAGTCGACCAGGGGCTTCACCGGCGAGAATTCTTCGCCCTCGACGATGGCCGTGTAATAATAGGCCCGTGTCAGCAGGGACCGGCTGCGGAACCAGTCCAGCATCCGGCGGAAATCCATGTCGTGCTGCAACGCGCGCGCGGCGGAATAGAGGTTGGAGCCGTCGATGAAGATCGCCAGCCGGTCGGGGGGATGAAACATGGTCGAGACCGCAAAAAGGAATGATCGAAATGGCGTCCGACCGGCCGACGCCTCCCAATCGGGAATCGATGCGCCTGTCGATCTGGACCAGGCTGTCATCGTGGCCCTGGGCTGCAATGACAAGGGGGCCTGGTCATCCTGCCGCGAGGCGCTGGAGGCGGCGGTCGCCCGTTTCCGCAGCGAGGGGGTCGACGTTCTGGCCCGGTCGTCCTGGTGGTCGTCCCTGGCCTGGCCGGACCCGCAGGATCCGCCCTTCCTGAACGGCGTGGCCCTGGTCCGCACCGATCACGATCCCCACGCCCTGATGGCGGCCCTGGGCCGCATCGAGGACGCCTTCGGCCGCCAGCGGTCCGTTCGCAACGCCCCGCGCACCCTGGACCTGGACCTGGTCGCCTATGGGCGGCTGAGCGGCGATCTGGAGGGGTTGATCCTGCCGCATCCGCGCGCGGCCGAGCGCAAGTTCGTCATGGGGCCGCTGGCGGAAATCCTGCCGGATTGGCGCCATCCCCACGGCGGCCGCGCCGCAGACCTGGCCGCCACGGCGGCGGTCGGGCGTGACGCCCATCCGGTGTGACGCCTAACTTCCGCCCCTGTGGCGTTGCAAAACTTAGTCTCCATCTGTATTTGACGCGGTTCTCCCCCGCGTTCGAGGAATTTCATGGCCCGCGTCACCGTCGAAGACTGTATCGAGAAGGTTCCGAACCGCTTCGGCCTGGTTCTGCTGGCCGGACACCGCGCCCGCAGCATCGCCAACGGCGCCGCCCTGACGCTGGACCGCGACAACGACAAGAATCCGGTCGTCGCCCTGCGCGAAATCGCCGAGGACACGGTCGTTCCGGACGAACTGCGCGAGACCATCATCACTACCCTGCAGCGCGTCGATGAGCGCACCGAGGCCGAGGACGAGGCCGAGGTCGTGGCCCTGCTGGCCGAGCCGCAGCACATGAACATGGCCGAAGCCGAACTGATCCGCGCGCTGCAAAGCGACCGCGACGGCGGCCAGGAGGAGCGCTACTGACTCCCGAGGGGGCCCCAGGCGTCACTATTCTGCCGGCGCGGACCGACGCGGTTCCGCCGGCCCCCCGGACTGCAACAAAGCCGGACCTGAAGGCGGCGGCGGATGACGCCGTCGCGCCTAAACGCGCGCCCATCCTGCGTCAGTTCGAACTGATCGAGGCGGTCAAGGCTTATGACCCGACCGCAGACGAGGCGCTGCTGAACCGCGCCTATGTCTATGCGATGAAGATGCACGGCTCGCAGTTGCGGGCCTCGGGCGATCCCTATTTCGCCCATCCGATCCAGGTCGCCGGCATCTTGACCGACTACAAGCTGGACACGGCCACCATCGTCACCGCCCTGCTGCACGACGTGGTGGAGGACACCTCGGCCACCCGGGACGACATCGCCGGGATGTTTGGCGAGGAGATCGCCGTCCTGGTCGAAGGCGTGACCAAGCTGTCGCGGCTGGAGCTCCAGGCCGAACATACGCGCCAGGCCGAGAATCTGCGCAAATTCATCCTGGCCATCAGCCGGGACGTGCGGGTGTTGTTGGTCAAGCTGGCCGACCGTCTGCACAACATGCGCACGCTTCAGTATGTGAAGCCCGAGAAGCGCGAGCGGATCAGCCGCGAGACGCTGGAGGTCTATGCGCCGCTGGGTCGTTCCATCGGCATACATTCCATCGCCTCCGAGCTGGAGGAACTGGCCTTCACCCACCTGAACCCCACGGCCAAGACCGCCATCGAGCGGCGGCTGGAGGCGTTGAAGCTGGAGCATGGCCAGGCCATCGAGGGCGTGGCGGGCGAGGTCGAGCGCGTCCTGTCCGAAGCCGGCGTGCGCGCCCGCGTCTTCGGCCGGCAGAAGACGCCGTATTCCATCTGGCGCAAGCTGCAGCGGAAGTCGGTGGGGTTCTCCTCGCTGTCGGACATCTACGGCTTTCGCGTGATCCTGGAGGCGGAGGACGACTGCTACCGCGCCCTGGGCGTCATTCACCGCGAATGGCCGATGGTGCCCGAGCGGTTCAAGGACTTCATCTCGACGCCCAAGTCGAACAACTACCGCTCGCTGCACACCACGGTCGTCGGCCCGCGCGGCCTGCGCATCGAGATGCAGATCCGCACGGAGGCGATGGATCGGGTGGCCGAGGACGGTGTGGCCGCCCACTGGCGCTACAAGAACCAGTCCTATGGCTTCGACCGCGAGGCGATGGAGAAGGGCGGGGGCCGCGACCCGTTGCAGAACCTGCGTCATCTGGTTCAGGTGATCGAACACGGCGAGGGCGGCGAGGACTGGGTCGAACACGCCAAGCTGGAGATGTACCTGGATCAGGTCTTCGTCTTCACGCCCAAGGGCAAGCTCGTGACCCTGCCGCGCGGGGGGATGCCGCTGGACTTCGCCTACGCCGTCCATACCGAGGTCGGGGACACGGCGGTCGGGGTCAAGATCAACGGCGAGTTGAAGCCGATGCGGACGCCTTTGCAGAACGGCGACGTGGTCGAGGTCGTTCGCGGCGCCAAGCGCGAGGTTCCCGCCGACTGGCGCAGCCTGACCGTCACTGGCCGCGCCCGCTCGGCCATCCGCCGCCACATTCGCACGTCGGAACGCGAAGAGTTCGTCAAGCTGGGCCGCGCGGCCCTGCAGCAGACCCTGACGCGGGTGGAGAAGACCCTGTCCGAGGTGTCGCTGAAGCCCGTTCTGGAAACCCTGGCCGTCACCAGCGACGACGATGTGTTTGAGGAACTGGGTCGGGGCCGCCTGTCGCCCACGACGGTCGCCGAAACCCTGTTCCCCGCCCTGCAGGGCCGTCTGAAGGCCGGGCCGGAGAAACAGCGGATCGAGGGCGGCACGGCCCGCCTGTTCGTACGCGGCGGCGGACTGACACCCGGCGTCTCGGTCCACTTCGGCCAGTGTTGCACCCCGGTTCCGGGAGATCGCATCGTCGGTATCCTGGAACCGGAAACGGGACTGACCGTCCACACCATCGACTGTCAGACCCTGGCCGATTTCGCCGACGACGACTCGGTCTGGCACGATCTGCAATGGACGCCCCAGGCCGAGACGGACGCCGTGGCCGCCGCCCGCATCCGCGCCACCATCCGCAATGCGCCGGGCGTGCTGGGCCAGGTCACGACCCTGATCGGCGAGGCGGGCGGCAACATCATCAACATGACCATGGCCCACCGCCAGCAGGACTTCTTCGACGTGGATGTGGACGTCGAGGTCGAGGACGCCAAGCACGCGACCACCATCATCGCTGCGCTGCGGGCCAATCCGTCGGTCGATTCGGTCGAGCGCGCGCGCGGCGAATGACGGACGAGCCGAAGCCGAACGGGCCCCAGATGGCTTCGCCCTCCTATCGCATGGCGGCGATGGACCAGGACTTCATGCTAGGCGATTCGATGCGCGGCGTGCGCTTCCTGATGGAATACGCCAAGCCGGAAGAGGCCCTGCGCGCCTGGGGCGTGCGCTCCACCATCGTGGTGTTCGGCAGCGCCCGCATCCGCGAAGGCCAGCCCTGGTACGACCAGGCCCGCGCCTTCGGACGGCTGGCGTCGGAGCGGGGCGGGGCGCTGCGGGGGCGTGTCGGCGAACCGCGCGACAATGTCATCGCCACCGGCGGCGGCCCCGGAATCATGGAGGCGGCCAATCGCGGCGCCACCGATGTCGGCGCACCCTCCATCGGCTTCAACATCACCCTGCCGCACGAGCAGGAGCCCAACGCCTATTCGACGCCCGAACTGACGTTCCGCTTTCACTACTTCGCCATGCGTAAGATGCATCTGGCGATGCGGGCCAACGCCCTGGTGGTCTTTCCCGGCGGGTTCGGCACCTTCGACGAAATGTTCGAGCTGCTGACGCTGCGCCAGACGGACAAGGCGCCGCCGGTTCCCATCATCCTGGTGGACAAGACCTATTGGACCTCGGTGATCGGTTTTGACGCCCTGGTCGAATACGGCATGATCGCGCCTTCCGATCTGGACCTGATCGGTTTCGCCGAGGATGCGGAGGGCGTCTGGGCCGAACTGCTTAAGCGTGGCCTGCGGCCCAACGAAAACATCGAATAGGGCTGCGTCCAGGGTTCAATCCGGCGCGTCCAGGGTCTAAGGACGGCGTTCATGAACACCGAAGACGTCCTCAACGAATTCCGCGACGCCGGCGCCCTGCGCGAAGGCCATTTCGTCCTGTCCTCCGGCCTGCACAGCCCGGTCTTCCTGCAGAAGAACCTGGTCTTCATGGACGGCGCCCGTTGCGAGCGCCTGTGCAAGGCCCTGGCCGAGAAGATCACAGCCGCCGTCGGCCCGGTCGATGTCGCCATCTCTCCGGCGGTGGGGGGCATCATCCCCGGCTACGAGACCGCCAAACACCTGAAGGTCCGGTCGATGTACGTCGAGCGCGAGGCCGGTCGGTTCAAGCTGCGTCGCGGCTTCTCGGTCGAGCCGGGCGAAAAGGTCGTGATGGTCGAGGACATCGTCACCACCGGCCTGTCCTCGCGCGAATGCATCGCCGCCATCCAGGCGGCGGGCGGCGAGGTGATCGCGGCGGCCTGTATCGTCGATCGTTCGGGCGGCCAGGCCGACGTGGGCGTGCCCCTGATCGCCCTGGCGTCCCTGTCGGTGCCGGCCTATCCGGCCGACGCCCTGCCGCCCGAACTGGCGGCCTTGCCGGTCGAGGATCCCGGCAGCCGGCGGCTGTCGAAGTGAACCTTTCTGTCTGCGGGAGCTGATATGACCCAGCGCGTTCGCCTTGGCGTGAATATCGACCACGTCGCCACGGTTCGGAACGCGCGCGGCGGCATCCATCCCGATCCGGCCCGCGCGGCCGAGGCGGCCCTGGCGGCCGGCGCTGACGGCATCACCGCCCACCTGCGCGAGGATCGCCGCCATATCACCGATGCGGACATCGACGTCCTGACGGCCCTGTGCCGCGGGGCCGGCAAGCCTTTGAACCTGGAGATGGCGGTCACGGACGAGATGCTGGCCATCGCCCTGCGCCATCGTCCCCACGCCGCCTGCCTGGTTCCGGAGCGCCGCGAAGAGGTGACGACCGAGGGCGGCCTGGCCGTCGCCGGGCATGAGGGCCGAATCGCGCCTGTCGTAAAGGCCCTGACGGACGCGGGCGTGCGCGTCAGCCTGTTCGTCGAACCGTCCGAAGCCCAGGTGGAGGCCGCCGCCGCCGTCGGCGCCCAGGTGGTGGAGTTCCATACCGGCCGTTACTGTCATCTTGGCGATCCGGCCGAGCGGGAGGTGGAGTTCGAACGCCTGGCCGCCGCCGCCGCCCAGGCCGACATTCTGGGCCTGGAGGTCCACGCCGGTCACGGTCTGGACTACGACACGGCGCCGAGGATGCTGGCCATCCGTGAAGTGCGCGAACTGAACATCGGCCATTTCCTGATCGGCGAATCGATCTTCATCGGCCTGGACGCCGCCATTCGGCGGATGCGGGCGGCCATGGATCAGGCGTCATGATCGTCGGGATCGGGGCGGACCTGTCCGACATCCGCCGCATCCAGGCATCGCTGGATCGGTTCGGCGAGCGGTTCAAGTCGCGCTGCTTCACCGAGTTGGAGCGGCGGCGCTCGGACCGAAAGCCCGACCCGGCCTGGAGCTACGCCAAACGGTTCGCCGCCAAGGAAGCCTGCGCCAAGGCCCTGGGCACCGGCATGCGGGCCGATGTCTATTGGCGCGACATGGGGGTGGTGAATCTTCCCTCGGGCCAGCCGACCCTGGCGTTGACCGGCCATGCCGCCGAACACCTGGCCCGCCTGACGCCGCCCGGCCACGAGGCGAGAATTCACCTGACCCTCAGCGACGAACATCCCTATGCGCTCGCCTTCGTGGTGATCGAAGCCTTGCCGGTGTCGTAATCAGGTTATAGGCGTGCGCGACGACCGCGAACACGCGGCAAGGGATGCCTGATCGCATGAGCGAAGACCAAAAGCCTGACGACGCCGACCGCGACGTCACCCCGGAAGAGCGTTTCGCCGCTTCGGAAGCCGATTCTCCTGTATCGGCGGTGCGCGAGCCGACCACGGCCGATCAGACGATCTACGCCAAGACGCCCAAGAGCGCCGCCAAGTCGGCCGCCAGCGAAACGGGCGAGATCTTCAAGACCATCGTCTTCGCCCTGCTGATCGCCATGGTGCTGCGGATATTTCTGTTCCAGCCCTTCACCATCCCGTCGGCCTCGATGGAACCCAATCTGTACGAGGGCGATTACATCGTCGTGACCAAATGGTCCTACGGCTTCTCGAAACACTCGATCCCCTTCAGCCCGCCGCTGTTCGATGGCCGCATCCTGGGCTCGGCGCCCAAGCGGGGCGACATCGTGGTGTTCAAGCTGCCGCGCGACAACAAGACCGACTTCATCAAGCGCGTGATCGGCCTGCCGGGCGACCGCGTTCAGATGATCGCGAACAAGCTCTACATCAACGACAGGCCCGTTCAGGACGTGCTGGTCAGCCGCCGCGAGATCGAGGACATCTTCGGCCCGCGCCCGGTGTCCGAGGTCCGCGAGACCCTGCCCGAGGGCAAGAGCTTCATGACCCAGGACTTCGGCCCCGGTAACGACCTGGACGACACCCCGGTCTATGAGGTGCCGGTCGGCCACTACTTCATGATGGGCGACAACCGCGACAACTCGATCGACAGCCGCGTCGAACAGTCCAGCGGCGTGGGCATGGTCCCGGCCGAGAACCTGGTCGGCAAGGCGCAGATCATCCTGTTCTCGTGGAAGCCCGGCTCTTCGCTGTGGAACCCGGTCAGCTGGTTCAATGTGCGCCTGAACCGGTTCTTCAACGTCCTGCATTGATGGCCAACCTGCGCGCCGAAGCGGTCGCGGCGCTTGAGGCGCGTCTGGGCCATGCCTTCCGCGACAAGGCGCTTCTGGAACGCGCCCTGACCCACGCCAGCGTGGGGGAGGGCGCGCCCGCCGGCGTCCATGGTCCCCGCGACAACGAGCGGCTGGAGTTCCTGGGCGACCGGGTCCTGGGCCTGCTGGTGGCCGACCGTCTGTCGCGCCAGTATCCCAGCGCCGACGAGGGCGAGCTGTCGTCCAGCTTGCATGCTCTGGTCGACAAGGGCGCCTGCGCCCGCGTGGGCGATGCGCTCGGCGTCGGCCCGGCCCTCAGGCTTTCGCCCGGAGAGACCAAGACCGGCGGTCGTCGCAAGGCCGGGGTCATCGCCGACGCGGTGGAGGCGATCCTGGCGGCCGTCTATCTGGACGGCGGACTGGAGGCGGCGCGCGCCGTCTTTGATCGCGCCTGGGCCGACGAGCTGAAAGCACCGCCGTCGCGGGCCGTGACCAATCCAAAGTCCGCGCTCCAGGAATGGGCGCAGGGGCAGGGGCGACCCTTGCCGACCTATCGCGTGGCGGATCGGACGGGTTCGGATCATGCCCCCACCTTCACCGTCGAGGTGAGCGTCCAGGATGTCGAGCCCTTGACCGCGCAGGGCCGTTCGCGTCAGGAGGCTGAGAAGGCCGCGGCTACGGCCCTGTTGAAAAGAGAAGGCGTGATTTGACCGAGATCGAAAACCAGCGGGCGGGGTTCGCCGCCATCATCGGCGCGCCGAACGCCGGCAAGTCCACGCTGGTGAACCGGTTGACCGGGTCCAAGGTCTCCATCGTCACGCAGAAGGTCCAGACCACGCGCTTTCCCGTGCGCGGCATCGCCATGGAGGGCGACGCCCAGATCGTTCTGGTGGACACGCCCGGCATCTTCACCCCGCGCCGGCGTCTGGACCGGGCCATGGTCGCCTCTGCATGGGGCGGGGCCGAGGACGCCGACGTGGTGGTCCATCTGATCGACGCCCAGTCCCACATCGACGCCGAGGGTCGTGACGGCACGGCCGCCGACCGTCGCTCTGCCGAGGACACAGAGACCATCATCGCCAATCTTCAGGCCACGGGAACCAAGGTCATCCTGGCCCTGAACAAGATCGACGGCATGCGCCGCGACACCCTGCTGGCCCTGTCGCAGAGGCTGTTCGAGAGCGGCGTCTATGACGAGGTCTATATGATCTCGGCCGCCAACGGCGACGGGGTGGACGATCTGAAGCAACGTCTGGCCCGCTCCATGCCCCCGGGGCCGTGGCTTTATCCAGAGGACCAGGCCGCCGACGTGCCGGTTCGGGTGCTGGCCGCCGAGATCACGCGCGAGAAGGTCTATCTGCGCGTCCATGAGGAACTGCCCTATTCGGCGGCGGTCGAGACCACCAGCTTCGAGGACCGTCCCGACGGCTCGGCCCGCATCGAACAGACCATCTATGTCGAGCGCGAGAGCCAGCGGCCCATCGTCCTGGGCAAGGGCGGCCAGACCCTGAAATGGATCGGCCAGAAGGCGCGCGAGGAGCTGAACGAGATCCTGGGTCGTCCGGTCCACCTGTTCCTGACCGTCAAGGTCGATCCGAAGTGGCAGGACAGCCGCGCCCTCTACGCCCAGTTCGGCCTCGACTACGACGTCTGAGCCCGTGTTCGTCGTACCGCGTACCGCCGGAGGCGTCCCCCGGCTTCTTCTGACCCTTCTGGGCGGTCTGATCCTGGCGATCATGGTCGGTGTCGGCGTCGCGCGCTGGAAGTCGCCGGCCTATGGCTCCACGACCGCCCTCAGGGCCCCGCCCGCGTCGCGCCCCCCCGTTCAGGTCGTTCAGGACCTGCCGCTTCTGGCCGCCCGCCTGGACCGCGAGGCGGCGGCCGGGCGGTTCATGGGGGCCGTCCTGGTGGCCAAGGGCGACAAGGTCCTGTTTCGCCAGGTCTATGGCAAGGCGAACTACGAGCAGAACCAGCCTCTGACGCTGACCTCGCGTTTCCGCCTGGCCTCCATTTCCAAGCAGTTTACGGCCGCGGCCATCTTGCACTTGCAGGACGAGGGCAAGCTCGGCGTCGACGACCCGGTCTGCAAATGGATACAGCCGTGCCCGGCCGCCTGGGCGCCGATTCGCATCCATCACCTGCTGTCGCACACCTCGGGCATTCCCGACCTGATGGCGCGGCCTTACTGGGGCATGCGCCGCACCACGCCCGCGACGCTGGCCGAGCTGACGGAAGACTCCAAACGGTTCGCTCTTCAGTTCGTGCCGGGAACCGAGATTCGTTACGACAACGCCGCCTTCAACCTGGCCGCCGCCATCGTGGAGAAGGCCAGCGGCCAGCCGTTCCAAACCTATATGCAGCAGACGCTGTTCACGCCCCTGGGCATGACCAACAGCGGCCTGGACCTGGATGGCGCGGACCACGGCGCAATCATGGGCTACGCCAACTATCCCGGCGGGCTGGCGGCCCAGCCGAACGCCAACACCTCCATCGTGGCCGGCGCCGGCGCCGTCTATTCGACCCTGGACGACCTGTTGGCGTGGCAGCGCGCCCTGCACCACGGCGGGTTTCTGAAGCCCGACACCTATCGCCAGATGCTGACCGACCATGCGCCCGCCGACACGAAGGCCAACGAACGGAGGCACAGACGGCGCGACTGGGGCTATGGCGTCTTCGTCAACAGCCTGGGCGAACAGGTCCAACCGGCTTTCCACGACCGCCAGATCTATCATACCGGCAGTTGGGGCGGGTTTCGCAACCTGATGCTCTATCAGCCCGATGCGGAGGTGACGGTGATCGTCCTGTCCAACAATTATCACCTGCGCGATCAGGTCTTCCTGATCAGCCAGCAGGCCATGGCCGAGGCCCTGGGACGGCCATTCCCGACCACCTTGGACCGCTAAGCGTTCAGTTCGGCGCCATCGACCCCGTTTCGACGAACCGCTGGTGCCACGACAGCGCCTCGGTCAGCAGATGCGGCGTCTGCAGCCCATAGGCGCCGGCCAACGCCCTTTGGTGATAGTCGGCCAGGGCGTCGCGGTATGACGGGTGGGCGCAGTTGGCGATGATGACCTTGGCCCGCTGCTTGGGCGACAGGCCGCGCAGATCCGCCAGCCCCTGTTCGGTGACGATGACCTGGACATCCTGGGTGATGTGATCGACATGGCTGGCCATGGGCACGATGGCCGAGATGGCCCCGCCCTTGGCCGTCGACGGCGTCACGAAGCAGGAGATGTAGGCGTTGCGCGCAAAGTCGCCCGAGCCGCCTATGCCGTTCTGGATGCGCGATCCCATAACGTGGGTCGAATTGACGTTGCCGTAGATGTCGGCTTCGATCAGGCCGTTCATGGCGATACAGCCCAGGCGGCGGATGATCTCCGGGTGGTTCGAGATTTCCTGCGGGCGCAGGATGATCTTGCCGCGGAACTGATCCATGCGGCGGTTCAGGTCGTCGGCCGCCTCGGGGCTCAGGGAAAAGGCGGTGGCGGAGGCGACGGTCAGCTTGCCGGAATCCAGCAGGTCCAGCATCCCGTCCTGCAACACCTCCGTATAGGCGGCCATCCGCTCGAACGGGCTGTCCTGCAGCCCGGCCAGCACGGCGTTGGCCACATTGCCGACCCCCGACTGCAGCGGCAGCAGGGCGGCCGGCAGGCGGCCCAGCTTCACTTCGTGCTTCAGGAACTCGATCAGGTGGCCGGCGATGGCCTGGGCGTTCTGGTCCGGCGCGGCGAAGGGCAGGTTGCGGTCCGGCGCGTCGGTTTCGACGATGGCGACGATCTTGGCCGGATCGCAACGGAACACGGGCTGGCCGATCAGCTGATCGGGGCGCGTCAGGGGAATCGGCACGCGCGAAGGCGGCAGGGCCGTGCCGTAATAGACGTCGTGCATCCCCTCCAGCGCCGGGTTCTGCCAGCGGTTGACCTCCAGGATGATCTGTTCCGCCCGGTCCAGCCAGGTCTTGTTGTTGCCGATGGACGATGAGGGGACCAATGAGCCGTCGGCGTTGACGGCCGACACCTCGACCAGAGCCGTGTCCAGCGGCCCCAGGAAACCCTGCCACGCCATCGGCGCGACCTGGCTCAGGTGCATGTCCAGATATTCCATCTGGCCCTTGTTGATCTTGTCGCGGGCGATCGGGTCGGAGTTGTAGGGCAGACGGAACTCGATCCCGTCGGCCTTGGCCAGGGCGCCGTCCAGTTCCGGCCCGGTGGAGGCGCCGGTCCAGACCTTCAGACGGAACGGATCGCCCGCCTGATGCGCCGCCTCGATTCGCGCGGCCAGCGCCTGCGGCGCCGCCTTGGGATAGCCCGAGCCGGTGAAACCGCTCATACCGACGGTCGATCCGGCGGGGATCAGGGCGGCCGCATCCTCGGCGGACATGATCTTGGAGCGCAGGGCTTCGCTTTTCACGCGGGACATCGGAACGCCAGGTCAGCGGCCCGGAGGGGCCAGAACGATTCCGAAGGCTTAACCTTCGGGGTTGCGATGATCCAGCCCGCCGACACCCGTTCCCCCGAACGCGGAACAGGATTAGAACATCACCATGATCCTCGCTCTTCTGGCCGCCTTGGCCCTTCAGTCCTCCACGCCGCCCGGCGCGCCGCCCGATCCGGCTTCCGTCCAGGCCGACTCGGCGGCGCGGGGCAGGGCGGCGCACGGGGCGGCGGCGACGCTGGACCGGATGCACGCCGCGGCTTCGCGCGCGGACGGGGCCGTCTATTTCGACCAGTTCGCGCCCGACGCCCGGTTCATCGGCACGGACAATACCGAGCGCTGGGGGCTGGCGCAGTTCCGCGCCTATGCCGAACCGTTCTTCGCCCAGGGCAAGGGCTGGACCTATCGCCCGCGTCAGCGGTCGCTGACCGTTTCGGACGACTTGGCCTGGTTCGACGAACTGCTGGACAACGACGCCTACGGCGCCCTGCGCGGCTCGGGCGTCCTGTCGCGGCATGGGCCGGACGGCGTCTGGAAAATCGAGCAATATGTGCTCAGCTTCGCCGTGCCGAACGACAAGGCGCGCGCCGTCGTCGGCCTGATCGCCGCCCCGATCCCCTGACGGATTCGGCCCCATGGATTTTCAGGAAGAAGCCTTCGTCCTGTCGGCGCGGGCGCATGGCGACACCGGCGCCGTCGTCGATCTTCTGACGGAAGGCCATGGCCGTCGGGCGGCCTATGTGGCGGGCGGCGCCTCGCGCAGGATGCGGCCCTTTCTTCAGCCTGGCGCGCGGGTGGTCGCCGACTATCGCGCCCGCACCTCCGACCACCTCGGCGCGGCGCGACTGGAGCCGATGGGCGAGGGACCCAGCGCCCTGTTCGACGACGCCCTGGCCCTGACCGGCCTGGCCGCCGCCGCCGCCGTGGCCCAGGGCGCCCTGCCGGAACGCGAACCCCATCCGGGCGTCTTCCTGGCGTTCGAGGCGCTGATGGCCACCTTCGCCCTGCCGTCGGTCTGGCCCGCCATCTTCGTGCGGTTCGAGGCGGGCCTGCTGGACGACCTGGGCTTCGGCCTCGACCTGACCAAATGCGCGGCGACGGGCGGGGTCGATGATCTGATCTATGTCAGCCCCCGCACCGGCCGCGCCGTCAGCCGCCAGGCGGGCGCCCCCTATGCCGACAAGATGCTGAGCCTGCCGCCCTTCATGCTGGGCGCCCAGGCGGGGCTGGTGGAGGGCGACGTGCGCGCGGGCTTCGACCTGACCGGCCATTTCCTGGAACAGTTCGTCTTTCATCCGCTGGACAAGTCCCTGCCGCCCGCTCGCGTGTGGATGCTGGACAAGCTGGGCGAGGCCGGCCGGCTCTAGCTCACGCCAAGGCGGCGCCGTCTTATCCCCAATCGGCGGCGTCGCGGGCTAGACTTCTGGCTTCCGATCCCCGATTCGCAGAGCCATGACGATCCACGCCCCGCCGCCGGAAGGCGGCCGCATCATCGACGAGCCGATGGAGACGGCGCTCAGCCGCCGCTATCTGGCCTACGCCCTGTCGACCATCACCAACCGCGCCCTGCCGGACGTGCGTGACGGTTTCAAGCCCGTGCACCGCCGCATCCTGTACGCCATGCACCAGATGAGGCTGAACCCGCAGGCGGCGGCGCGCAAATGCGCCAAGGTCGTCGGCGAGGTCATGGGCGGCTATCACCCCCACGGCGACGCCTCCATCTACGAGGCCCTGGTCCGCCTGGCCCAGGACTTCGCCCAGCGCTATCCGCTGGTGGACGGACAGGGGAATTTCGGCAACATCGACGGCGATAGCGCGGCGGCCATGCGCTATACCGAGTGCAAGCTGACGCCCGCAGCCGTCCTGCTGCTGGAGGGCATCGACCAGGACGCGGTCGATTTCCGCCCGACCTATGACGATCAGGACGAGGAGCCGGTGGTCCTGCCGGCGGGCTTCCCCAATCTTCTGGCCAACGGCTCGTCCGGTATCGCGGTCGGCATGGCGACCTCCATACCGCCCCACAATGTCGGCGAACTGATCGACGCCTGCCAACTGTTGCTGGAGCGGCCGGACGCGACGACCCAGGATCTGGTCCAGCACGTCCCCGGCCCCGACTTCCCGACCGGCGGCGTCGCCGTGGAGGGCCACGCCTCCATTCTGGACGCCTACGAGACGGGCCGGGGCGGGGTGCGCCTGCGCGCCCGCTGGGAGACTGAGGACCTGGGGCGGGGCGTCTGGCGCATCGTCGTCACCGAAATGCCCTATCAGGTCCAGAAGTCCAAGCTGATCGAAGCCCTGGCCGATCTGATCGAACAGAAGAAGGCGCCCCTGCTGGGCGATGTGCGCGACGAGTCGGCCGAGGACATCCGCCTGATTCTGGAGCCGAAGAACCGCACCATCGAGCCTGAAATGCTTATGGAAAGCCTGTTCAAGCTTTCCGATCTGGAGGTCCGCTTCCCCATCAACATGAACGTGCTGGACGCCTCGGGCACGCCGCGCGTCATGGGTCTGAAGGATTGCCTGCGCGCCTTCCTGGATCACCGGCGCGAAGTGCTGAACCGTCGGTCGCAATGGCGGATCGCGCGGGTCGAGAAGCGGCTGCATCTGCTGGAAGGTCTGCGGATCGTCTTCCTGAACCTGGACGAGGTCATTCGCATCGTCCGCGAGGAGGACCAGCCCAATGCGGTCCTGATCGCCCGCTTCGGCCTGACGGAGGTTCAGGCCGACTTCATCCTGGACACCCGGCTCCGTCAGCTCGCGCGTCTGGAAGAGATGACGATCGAGAAGGAATTCAAGGAGCTGTCGGAAGAACTTGCCAATCTGAGGGCGCTGACCTCGTCGGAAGGCAAGCAGTGGAAGGCCATCTCCAAAGAACTGGACGCCGTCCGCAAGGCCCTGATCTCGCCGCGCCGGACCACGATCGCCGAGGCCGTCGATACGTCCGCCTTCGTCGCGCCCGAAGCCTTCATCCCGCGCGAGGCGATCACCGTCATCCTGTCGGAACGCGGCTGGATCCGCGCCGCCAAGGGCAAGGTCGAGGACCCGTCGGAGCTGAAGTTCAAGGAGGGGGACCAACTGGCCTATCTGGTCCCCGCCTATACGACCGACAAGCTGCTGATCGGGGCTTCGGACGGGCGCATCTTCACCATCGGCGCCGACAAGCTGGCGTCCGGTCGCGGCCATGGCGAGCCGCTGCGCCTGATGATCGAACTGGACGAAAAGGCCGAGATCATCAACGTCCTGGCGCATCAGCCGGGCGGCAAGCTGCTGATCGCGTCCAAGGCGGGCTACGGATTCATCGCGCCAGAAGACGACACCCTGGCCCAGAAGCGCGGCGGCAAACAGGTGCTGAACGGCGAGATGCTGGCCATGCTGCGGGTGCCCAACGCCCCGGCTGGGGATCACGTCGCCACCATCGGCGAGAACATCAAGGCCCTGATCTTCCCCCTGGCCGAACTGCCGGAAATGGGACGCGGCAAGGGGGTGAAGCTGCAGAACTTCAAACAGGGCGGCCTGGCCGATGTGGCGGTGTTCAACGCCGAGACGGGGCCGGAATGGGCGGACGGCGGCGGTCGTCGCCGCAACTGGCCCGACTGGAAGGACTGGCTGGGCAAACGCGCCGGCGCCGGTCGCCAGGGACCGCGCGGCATGCGCAAGTTCAGATAAGAGATCGCGGCTGGGGGTCAGTCCTCCAGCCGCATCCACCCCAGCGGCCGCAGCGCCTCCAGCGGTCGGAACTCGGCCTTGTAGTCCATCTTGGCCGATCCCTGGATCCAGTAGCCCAGATAGACATAGGGCAGGCCCACCTGGGCGGCCTGGCGCACATGATCCATAATGGCGAACCGGCCCAGGCTCCGGCGCTCCATGGCCGGATCATAGAAACTATAGACCATCGACAGTCCGTCCCGCAGCAGGTCCGTCAGGGTCACGGCGACCAGATCGCCCGGCCCTCCGTCCGTCGAGGGCAGGCGATATTCGATCAGATGGGTGCGCACGGCCGTGTCCTCGACCATGGCGACATAGTCCAGCCAACCCATGTCGCTCATGCCGCCGGTCGGGTGGCGCGTGGTCAGATAGCGGCGCAGCAGTTGAAACTGCTCGGTCGTCGCCTCGGCCTCCACCAGGTTACGCGACAGGTCGGCGTTGCGGTTCAGCAGCTTGCGCTGGGATCGGCTGAACGCGAATTCGGCGACCGGCAGGCGCACGGAGACGCAGGCCTCGCAAGCCTCGCACGCCGGGCGATAGGCGATATTCTGGCTGCGGCGGAAGCCGGCGTTGGTCAGTTCGTCATTGACGTGCGCCCCGTCGGAGAAGGGCAGGTTGGCGAACACCTTCCGCTCGGTCTTGCCCGGTAGATAGGGGCAAGGCGCCACCGACGTCATGTAGAAGCGCAGTTGTCGGGTGGGGACGTGCTGGGTCACGCCTCAGTTCCACATCCGATCTGGCCGATTTTGCGACAGAAGGCTCATCGCCCGATTTGGCGTCATTCGGCCCTGGCCCGCAAGTGCTGTCGCAGTCCCGGTCTTCAAGGCCCCAATCCTCACAGGGAGGTGTCCATCGGCAGCACGGGCGCCTCGCGCAGCAGGACGATGGCGATGCGGCGGTTGCCCGCCAGGCTGGGGTCGTCCGGATACAGCGGGTCGGACCCGGCCTTGCCCGCCACCGAATAGACCCGATCCGGATCGACGCCCGCGCCCTGCAGCACCAAACGCGAGGCGTTGGCGCGTTCCGACGACAGACCCCAGTCCGACGGCAGGCTGGCGCGGTTCGATCCGGCCTGGGCGCTGGTATGGCCGGTGATGGAGATACGGTTGGGCAGGCGGTTGATCACCTTGGCGACGGCCCGCAACAGCACCTGGGCGCGCGGGTTCGGTCGGGACGAATTGGTGTCGAACATCGCCCGACCTTCCTGATCGACCAACTGGATGCGCAGCCCTTCGGGCGTCTGGTCCACGATCAGTTGTTTCGACAATTCGGCCAGTTCCGGCATCGACTGCATGGCTTGGCGCAGGGATTCGGCGGCGCTGGCGAACTCGGCCGCCTCGCGTTTCTGCACCTCGGCCTGCAGGGCCGCGTCGCTGGCCGCGCCCAGGCTGGAGCTTGAGCCGGGACTGGTGGTGTCGGGCGCCTGGGGCGCCATCTGTTCGATGATGGCCTGGGAGCCCGAACTCTTGGGGCCGTCGTCGCCCAGGGCCGTGCCGCCCAGGATGCCGCCAGAGCCCGACGTCGTCTCCGAAACGCTGGCCGGGGCGAAATATTCGGCGATGCCCTTCTTCTGCTCGGGATCGGTCGTGTTGATCAGCCACATCAGCAGAAAGAAGGCCATCATGGCGGTCACAAAGTCCGCATAGGCCACCTTCCAGGCGCCCCCGTGATGGCCTCCGCCGGAGACCTTCTTGACCTTCTTGATGAGGATCGGACGATCGCTCACGGACATGGATGCGCATCCCGAGGAGTGTTGTCTCATTTTGGCCCCGACAAGGTTAACCGCGCGTTGACCTTGAACGCGGCGCAAGGCGGGCCTAGTGCGGCTCAAACGCTTGCAGGAGCCTCACATGAAGATCGCTTTCGCCGGCCTGGGCGTCATGGGCGCCCCCATGGCGCGTCATCTGGTCCGGGCGGGCCATGAGGTGACGGGCTTCAACCGCACGGCGTCCAAGGCGCAGGCCTGGGCGACGCAGGCCGGCGCCGCCTTCGGCGCCACAGCGGCTCAGGCGGCCGAGGGCGCAGAGGCCCTGATCCTGTGCGTTGGCAACGACGACGACGTGCGGACGGTCGTAACCGAGGCCCTGCCGTATCTGGCGGCCGATGCGGTGATCGTGGACCACACCACCACCTCGGCCCGCTTGGCGCGGGAGATGGCGGGCCGCGCGGCGACCAGCGGCCGCGTCTTCCTGGACGCGCCCGTCTCGGGCGGTCAGGCCGGCGCGGAAAACGGCCAACTCAGCGTCATGGTCGGCGGCGACGCCGAGGCCGTGGCCCGCATGGCGCCGGTTCTCAACGCCTATTCCAAGGCGATCCAACACATGGGGCCGTCGGGGTCGGGCCAACTGACCAAGATGGTCAACCAGATCGCCATCGCCGGCGTGGTCCAGGGGCTGGCGGAGGCGGTCCATTTCGCCCAGGTCGCCGGCCTAGATACCGACGCCGTCTATGAGGCCGTCTCCAAGGGCGCGGCGCAGAGCTGGCAGATGGACAACCGCTGGAAGACGGCGGCCCAGGGTCGGTTCGACTTCGGCTTCGCCGTGGACTGGATGCGCAAGGATCTGGGCCTGGTGCTGGACGAAGCCCGCGCGAACGGTGCCCGCCTGGCCCAGACCGCCCTGGTCGATCAGTTCTACGCCGAGGTCCAGGCCATGGGCGGAAACCGCTGGGACACCTCAAGCCTGGCGGCGCGGCTGAATCGCTGACGGTTCTTAGAGGACGCTGTCGAGTCCCAGTTCGACGAAAGCGTCGAAATCCCTGTCGCTGTGCAGCAGCCGATAGCCGTCAAGAATGCACCGGGTAGCGATCAGGCAGTCGATGGTCTTGCGGACGGCCACGCCCTGGCGTCGCAACTGTCGAAAGTTCTGGGCAGCCTGATAGGCCGCCTCAACCCCGCCGATGGGGACGATCTCCAGCGTATCGAACAAGCGACGGGCCTGAGCGAAGTCGCGATCCGACGTGAAGCCCTGCAGCACTTCCGCCAGAACCAGATCGCCGATGGCGATCATCTCGCGCCCAAGCGCGGCGTCCAGATAGTTGGTTTGCGGCGTGGAGACGCCTCGGAAATAGTCGATCCAGACGCTGGAATCGACCAGGATCACGCGGCGTCCGTGCGTAGGGCGTCCAGATCGCCCTCCCAGGCCAGATGCCCCCTGTAATCTCGGATTTCAGCCTGCTGGCGCAGGCGAAGCAGGGTCTTGAGTCCCAGTTCGACCGCTTCTCGTTTCGACTTCAGGCCGGTGACGCGGAGCGTTTCCTCCATCAAGGCGTCGTCGATGACGATATTGGTGCGCATGATGTGTATCCAAGGGTGACTTCATACACATCTATCACGCGGCGGCCTGAGACGCCAGATCAGCCCCCCAGCAACCGCGCCGCCTGCGGGGCGAAATAGGTCAGGACGCCCGCGCAGCCGGCGCGCTTGAACCCGTGCAGAGTCTCAAGGATGGCGCGGTCCTGGTCCAGCCAGCCGTTGGCGATGGAGGCCCGCATCATCGCGTATTCGCCGGACACCTGATAGGCGAAGGTGGGCACGCGGAAGGTCTCGGACACCCGCCGCACGATGTCCAGATAGGGCATGCCGGGCTTTACCATGACGGCGTCGGCGCCTTCCGACAGGTCCATCGCCACCTCCTTCAGCGCCTCGTCGGAGTTGGCGTAGTCCATCTGATAGGTCTTCTTGTCGCCCCTCAGCAGGGTCGAGGAGCCGACGGCGTCCCGATAGGGTCCATAGAAGGCCGAGGCGAACTTGGCCGCATAGGACAGGATCAGGGTGTCCTGGAACCCGTTGGCCTCCAGCGCCTCGCGGACCGCCTGGATGCGCCCGTCCATCATGTCGGACGGCGCGACGACGTCGGCCCCGGCGTGGGCGTGGATGAAAGCCTGTTCGGCCAGCCGTTCCACAGAGGCGTCGTTGGCGATCCGGTCGCCCTCCATCACCCCGTCGTGGCCGTGGTCGGTGTAGCAGTCCAGCGCCACGTCGGTCATGACGCCGATCTCGGGCGCGGCGTCCTTGATGGCGCGGATGCAGTCGGGGATCAGGCCGTCGGGATCGGTCGCGGCCGTGCCGATCGCGTCCTTGATCGCGCCGTCCACGTTGGGAAACAGGGCGACCATCGGAATGCCCAGGTCGCGGGCCTCCACCGCCGCCTGGGCCGCCGCCCTGGGCGACAGGCGGAAGACGCCGGGCATGGAGGGGACCGGAACACGGTCTTCGGCCCCGTCGTGGACGATCAGCGGCCAGATCAGGTCGGCCGGCGTCAGGACGGTCTCCGCCACCAGGCGCCGCACCCAGGGGCTGGCGCGCAGACGGCGCGGGCGGGCGAGCGGGAAGGGGGCGGGCGGATAGGGGAGCATGGCGCGGACCTTGGAAACCTGGCGTGGCGATAGCCCCGCGGCGACCGGGGCGCAAATCGCAGAATGCGTCGAATCGTTTCGCGCGTGATCGCCGCTTGCGCCACACCGAGAAATGCGGGCCTATCGCCGCCATAAATCCAAGGGAGAGGCGAGATGTTCGGACGGTTGGCGGCGGGTGGGGCGATTCTGGCCCTGGCGGCGGGGCTTTCGGGGTGCATCATCATTTCGTCGGAGGGCGGATCGCGCACCGTGGTCGCCCCCGCCGGGGCCGACGGCGCCAGGGGCGCCCCGTCCTACGCTGGCCTCTACGCCGACGCCGTTGCCGATCCCAGGCGTCCGGCCGAGGAGACGGCGCGCGATCCCTTGCGTCATCCGGCCGAGGTGCTGGCCTTCGCCCAGGTGGCGCCGGGCGACAAGGTGGCCGACATCCGACCGGGCGCCGGCTATTTCACCCGACTGTTCTCGGACGTGGTCGGGCCCAACGGCCGCGTTTACGCCTTCGTGCCGAACCGGACCATGGCGCGCGAGAATCCGACCGCCGATCTGCTGGTCGCCGCCTATCCCAACGTCACGCGGGTCAACGGCCTGTTGGACGCTATGACCTATCCCGAGCCGCTGGACATGATCTTCATGAGCCAGGAATACCACGACTTCCATATTCCCGGTTTCAACACCGATGTGGCCCGGATGAACGCCGCCGTCTTCGCGGCCCTTAAGCCCGGCGGCCGCTATGTCGTCATCGACCATCAGGCCGCGTCGGGAACGGGCGTTTCCGTCGTCCAGACGCTGCACCGGATCGAGGGCGACTATCTGAAGCGCGAGGTCAAGGCCGCCGGTTTCGTCTTCGAGGGCGAAAGCCCGGTCGTCGCCAATCCGGCCGACGACCACAGCCTGAACGTGTTCGACGAAAAGATTCGGGGCCGCACCGATCAGTTCGTCTATCGCTTCCGCAAGCCGGGCTGACCAAGGCGCTGTCGCAAGTCGTTCTGAGAACCGTTATCAATTAAGGGTTTGGGCGTTTTGTCCATGTCGGGGACATGGACAAGGCCATCCGTCAGGCGCAAATAATCCCGCAGAAATCGCCATAAGCGAAAGAATGCGTCTGTTGTTCGACTATAAGGCCGCTTTTCAAAACTCGGTGGAGCAGGTCCGTAGCGAAGGGCGCTATCGCGTCTTCGCCGACCTGAAGCGCGTGTGCGGCCAGTTCCCGCAGGCGGTGCGCCGCCGTGCGGACGGGTCCGAGCAGGACGTGGTGATCTGGTGCTCCAACGACTATCTCGGCATGGGCCAGCATCCCGTCGTGGTGTCGGCCATGCAGGACGAGATCGAGCGCACGGGCGCCGGCGCCGGCGGCACGCGCAACATCTCGGGCACGACCCGCTCGGCCGTCGATCTGGAGGCCGAACTGGCCGCCTGGCACGGCAAGGAAGCCGCGCTTCTGTTCACCTCGGGCTATGTCGGCAATGAGGCGACCCTGTCGACCCTGCAGAAAATCCTGCCCGGCCTGATCGTCTTCTCGGACGCCCTGAACCACGCCTCGATGATCGAAGGCATCCGCCACGGCGGCGGCGAACGCCACATCTTCCGCCACAACGACCTGGCGCATCTGGAGCAGCTCCTGGCCGCCGCGCCTGCCGATGCGCCCAAGCTGATCGCCTTCGAAAGCGTCTATTCGATGGACGGCGACATCGCCGATCTGACCGGCACCATCGCCCTGGCCCGGAAATACGGCGCGATCACCTATCTGGACGAGGTCCATGCCGTGGGCCTGTATGGCGCGACCGGCGCGGGCGTGGCCGAACGCGACGGCGTGCTGGACCAGATCGACATCATCGAATGCACCCTGGGCAAGGCCATCGGCGTGATGGGCGGCTATATCGCCGCCGACGCCGTGATCGTGGATGCGGTGCGCAGCTGGGCCTCGGGCTTCATCTTCACCACCAGCCTGCCGCCGGCCTTGACGGCGGGGGCGCTGGCCTCGGTGCGGCATCTGAAGAGCCACCCGGAACTGCGTGAAAAACATCAGGAACGCGCCGCGACGCTGAAGGCCCGTTTCGCCGCCGCCGGCATCCCCGTGATGGAAAGCGAGAGCCATATCGTGCCGGTGCACGTCGGTGATCCGGTCCACTGCAAGATGATCTCGGACATGTTGCTGGACGATTACGGCGTCTATGTTCAGCCGATCAACTATCCGACGGTGCCCAAGGGGACCGAGCGGCTGCGCTTCACACCGTCCCCGAACCACACGGACGAGATGATGGACCATCTGGTCCAGGCGATGGACGCGCTGTTCGCCCACTGCAACGTGGCGCGCCGTCCCGCCGCCGCATGACGACGGGCGACGACCTCGGCGAGGTCATCGTTGAGTTCACCCGCAACGGCCCCTACCTCAAATGCTCGGCCATCCATGTCGCGACAGGCCGGGAGGTCAGCGCCATGGGACCGGTCAATGAACCCAAGTCCGTCGAACGGGTGGCGATCGCCAAGCTGAGGCGGGCCTTGGCGACATAGCGCGCGTGACGATCGCTGCTTAGACTATGGCGATGCTTGATACGCCCACCCTACACACCCCGCGCTTCGAAATGCGCAAGTTGGTTCGTCAGGATGCGGCTGCGTTGTTTCCCACCCTGTCTGACGACGCGCAGTGTCTCTACATGTCGCGCGCCGCTTTTCGCAGCGAAGCGGAACTGGCCGATTGGTTGACCGATCCCGCATGGCCCGGTCGGACCTGGATTGCCGTAGACCGAACCACTGGGGCCGTCGCTGGTCGATACGTCGCTTTTCCCGGTCGGGACGACGGGGTGTTTGAAGTCGGCTATGTCACGGTCATCGACCATCAAGGGCGCGGCGCGGCCAAGGAGTGCATGACGGCTCTGATTTCCCACCTCTTCGAACGTGAGGGGCATCGGCGGGTCTATGCAGAAATCGACGCTGAGAACATCGCATCCATCGCTCTGGCCGAAAGCCTTGGTTTGGTTCGAGAGGGCTGTCTGAGAGAGCACGAAAGGACCCACAAAGGCCTGTGTGACATGGTCATCTATGGCGCGCTGGGGCACGAGTGGCGCGCGCCACAGGCTTCGAACGCCTAGGCGTCGCAGGCTATCCATCGAACGCCACGCCACAAGATGTTGTGGTCGCGCGCGGCTGGGGATAGATAGGCCAGCTTCTGATTTCCGGGGATTCCAGCGTGACGGCCTTCACCCACGACGCCTATTTCACCAAGACGCTCGCTGACGCCGACCCGGATGTCTTCAAGGGCATTCAGGGCGAGCTGGGCCGTCAACGCGAACAGATCGAGCTGATCGCTTCCGAGAATATCGTCTCTCAGGCGGTGCTGGATGCGCAGGGTTCGGTTCTGACTAACAAATACGCCGAAGGCTATCCCGGTCGTCGCTATTACGGCGGCTGCGAGTTCGTCGACATCACTGAGGATCTGGCGCGCGAGCGGGCCAAGCAACTCTTCGGCGCGGCCTTCGCCAACGTCCAGCCGCATTCGGGCGCCCAGGCGAACCAGGCGGTCTTCTTCACCCTGCTGCAGCCCGGCGACACCTTCCTGGGCATGGACCTGGCCTGCGGCGGACACCTGACGCACGGTTCGCCGGCTAATCAGTCGGGCAAGTGGTTCCGCCCCGTGACCTACAAGGTCACGGAAGACACCCATCTGATCGATTACGACCACGTCGCCGAAATGGCCGAGCGTGAGAAGCCCAAGCTGATCCTGGCCGGCGCCAGCGCCTATTCGCGCCACATTGACTTCAAACGCTTCCGCGAGATCGCCGACAGCGTCGGCGCCTATCTGATGGTGGACATGGCCCACTACGCCGGTCTGGTCGCGGGCGGCGCCTATCCCGATCCGATCCCGCATGCCCACGTCGTCACCACCACGACGCACAAGACCCTGCGCGGCCCGCGCGGCGGCATGATCCTGTCCAACGACGCCGACCTGGGCAAGAAGATCAACTCGGCGGTCTTCCCCGGCTTGCAGGGCGGTCCGCTGGAACACGTCATCGCCGGCAAGGCCGTGGCCTTCGGCGAGGCGCTGAAGCCCGAGTTCAAACTCTACGCCCAACAGGTCGTCAAGAACGCCCAGGCCCTGGCCGCCGTTCTGGTCGAACGCGGCCTGGCCATCGTCTCGGGCGGCACCGACAGCCACCTGATGCTGGTCGATCTGCGGCCCAAGGGCGTGACCGGCAAGGCGACCGAGCATGAGCTCGAAAAGGCGCTGATGACTTGCAACAAGAACGGCGTGCCGTTCGACACCGCCCCCTTCACCGTCACCTCGGGCGTCCGCCTGGGCACGCCGGCCGGCACGACGCGCGGCTTCGGCGAGGAAGAGTTCAAGCAGATCGGTCACTGGATCGCCGACGTCGTCTCGTCGATGAACGGCGGCGACGAGGCCGATCCGGCCGTGGTCGCGGGCGTGGCGGCCCAGGTGCGCGAGTTGACGCACCGCTTCCCAATCTACGGATAACCCCCTGATGAAGTGCCCTTTTTGCGGTCATCAGGACACTCAGGTCAAGGACAGCCGGCCGTCGGATGACGGCTCGGCCATCCGCCGCCGCCGGTCCTGCCCGAACTGCAACGGGCGCTTCACGACGTTCGAGCGGGTGCAGCTGCGCGAACTGGTCATCCTGAAACGCAACGGCCGTCGCACCCCGTTCGACCGCGACAAGCTGGAACGCTCGCTGGGCGTGGCCCTGCGCAAGCGCCCGGTTCAGGCCGATCAGGTCGAGCAGATGGTCAACCGGATCGTCCGCCAGCTGGAAAGCCTGGGCGAGACGGAAATCCCGTCCAGCACGGTCGGCGACTTCATCATGAAGGCGCTCAAGGGCGTGGATGAGGTGGCCTATGTCCGCTACGCCTCGGTCTACAAGGACTTCCGCCACACCGGCGACTTCGCCAAATTCCTGGGCGCGGAAGGCTTTTCCGACGGGGGCTTCGACGAGCCGACCCGCAAGGTCTGATGCAGGTCACGCTGAAACTGGCGACCTCCCTGGACGGGCGGATCGCCACTGCCTCGGGCGAAAGCCGATGGATCACCGGAGAGGCCGCTCGGCTTGAGGGCCATCGCCTGCGCGCCGCCCACGACGCCATCCTGGTCGGCGTCGAGACCGTGCTGCACGACGATCCGGAACTGACCGTCCGCCTGCCGGGCCGTCAGGTCGACCAGCCCTTGCGCGTTGTTCTGGACAGCCGCCTGCGCACGCCGTCATCGGCCAAAGTGGCGACCGGCGACCCGGCCCTGATCCTGACGACGTCGCAGCCCCGGCCGCTGGGCGCCGCCCGCGTCGTTCAGGTGCAGGCCGAGGACGGCCGCCCCGCCATCCCCGCCGTACTGAAGGCGCTGACCGCAGCCGGGGTGGGCTCCCTGCTGATCGAGGGCGGGGGCCAGGTCGCGGCCGCCTTTCTGCGCGCCGCGGCGGTGGACCGGCTGGAGTGGTTCCGCGCGCCCATCCTGCTGGGCGGGGAGGGGCGGTCCTGCGTGGCGGCCCTGGCCCTTGCAAACCTGGCCGACGCCCCCACCTTCCGTCGCCTGGAGGTCCGGCCTGTCGGGGACGATCTGTGGGAACGCTACGCCCGCGCCTGACGGAATTCGGACTGTCTGGACTCCGTTTTTCGCAGTCCGGATCGGACATTTCGGACAGTCCGGATTCTTTGGACTGCATTTTTCGGGTCCGAAGGGGGCCAGTCTTCCATGTTCACAGGCATCGTCACCGACATCGGCCGCGTCCGCGACGTTCGGGCGACCGAGCGCGACCGCCGCTATGAGATCGAGACCGCCTGGGACACCGCCGGCATCGCCCTGGGCGCCTCCGTCAGCCACGCGGGCTGCTGCTTGACGGTGACGGAAAAGGGTCACGATTTACGAGGAGGCTGGTTCGCGGTCGAGGTGTCGAACGAGACCCTGTCCAGGACCACCCTGGGCCGCTGGGCCGCGGGCCACCGCGTCAATCTGGAACGGGCGGCGCGGCTGGGCGACGAGATGGGCGGCCATGTCGTCTCGGGCCATGTCGACGGCCTGGGCCGCGTCGTCTCCATCACGCCGGAAGGGGGATCGCACCGGATCGCGGTCGAGGCGCCCGCGCCCCTGCATCGCTTCATCGCCCCCAAGGGCTCGATCACCGTCGATGGCGTCTCCCTGACCGTCAATGCGGTGGAGGGGCGGGTCTTTCATCTGAACATCATCCCCCACACCTGGCAGGTGACGACCCTGGGCGCGCTGAAGCCGGGCGATCCGGTCAATCTGGAGATCGACATGCTGGCGCGTTACCTCGCGCGGTGGCAGGAGACGGCCTGATGCAAGCCCCGGCCGCCCCAGAAAACATGGAAAGTCTGAACGACAGCCCGATCAGTCCCATCGAGGACATTCTGGCCGACGCCCGCAACGGCCGTCCCTACATCCTGGTGGACGCCGAGGACCGCGAGAACGAAGGCGACATCGTCGTTCCGGCCCAGTTCGCCACGCCGGACCAGATCAACTTCATGATCCGCCAGGCGCGCGGCCTGGTCTGTCTGGCCATCACCGCCGAGCGCGCCCAGCAGCTGCGCCTGCCGCCCATGGCCGCCGACAATCGCGAGAGCATGAAGACCGCCTTCACGGTCTCCATCGAGGCGAAGGAAGGGGGTGACGACCGGCATCTCCGCCGCCGACCGTTCGCGCACCATTCAGGTCGCCGCCGATGCGTCGAAGGGCATGGACGACATCGTCTCGCCCGGCCACATCTTCCCTCTGGTGGCGCGCGAAGGCGGCGTTCTGGTCCGCGCCGGCCATACGGAAGCGGCCGTGGACATCAGCCGCATGGCCGGCCTGACGCCCGCCGGGGTGATCTGCGAGATCATCAAGGACGACGGCGAGATGGCGCGGATGCCGGATCTGGTCGCCTTCGCCCAGAGGCACGGGCTGAAGATCGGAACCATCGCCGACCTGATCGCCTACCGCCGCCGCACCGAACGCTTCGTCGAGCGGATCATGGACACGCCGTTCGAGAGCGTCCACGGCGGCCCGTTCCGCCTGATGCTGTATCGGAACACGATCGAGGGGACGGAACACGTCGCCCTGGTCCATGGCCGCATCGACCCCGCCCGGCCGACCCTGGTGCGGATGCACCAGGTGGACTTCGCCTGCGACCTTTTGGGCCACGTCGAGGCGCGCCAGGACTATGTCCCCAGCGCCCTGCGCCAGATCACCGACCATGACGGCGCGGGCGTGGTCGTCTTCCTGCGCGACCCGTCGCTGAATTCCCTGGCGGAACGTCTGGCGGGGACGGACAAGCCGGCGGCGGCGGATCGCTCGCTGCGGGCCTATGGCGTCGGGGCGCAGATCCTGCTGGACCTGGGCGTCAAGGACATGATCGTGATGAGTTCGACGCGACCGGAACCGACGGCGCTGGACGGCTATGGCCTGAAGATCGTCGGCTGGCGCGACATGGATGGAGAGACGAAGGCGTGAACGAATCCCCCCGCATCCTGGTCGTGGAGGCCCGCTTCTACGACGAACTGGCCGACGCCCTCTTGGACGGCGCCAAGGAGACGCTGAAGGCGCGCGGCGCGGCCTTCGACGTCGTCACCGTGCCCGGCGCGCTGGAAATCCCGGCCGCCATCGCCATGGCCGAGGAGGCGGGGCGTTTCCCCACCGCTCCGCGCTATGACGGCTATGTCGCCCTGGGCTGCGTCATCCGAGGCGAAACCTATCATTTCGAGATCGTTTCGGATCATTCTGCGGCCGGTCTCATGGCTCTGGGCGTCAAGGGTCTGGCTATCGGCAACGGCGTCCTGACGACCGAGGACGAGGACCAGGCCTGGGCCAGGGCGCGAATTTCCGAAGGGGATAAGGGCGGCGGTGCGGCGAAAGCCTGTCTGGACCTCATTGCCTTGAAGAAGCGATTGCGGCTAGGCGTCGGCGCATGACTGAACCGAACAGCCTCAAATCCGTCCTGGAGCAGTTGGCCGAGGCCGACAAGCAGAGGGCCGAACCTCATCTCAGCTCCAAGCAGCGCCGCGCGCGCACCGTCTCGCGCCTCGCCGCGGTCCAGGCCCTGTATCAGATGGAGCTGGCGGGCGAGGGGGTGGAGACGGTCATCACCGAATTCTCGAACTTCCGCTTCGACGCCGACATCGAGGGCGAAACCCTGGCCGAGGCGGACGAAGCCTATTTCGCCGACATCGTGCGCGGCGTGATCGACAGCCAGCGCGAGATCGACGCCGCCGTCAAGGCGCGCCTGGCCTCGAACTGGAAGCTGGAGCGGATCGACGCCACCCTGCGCGCCCTGCTGCGTTCGGGCGCCTGGGAGCTGATCAAACACCCCGAGACCCCCCGCGAAGTTGTGATCGACGAATATGTCGAACTGGCCAAGGCGTTTTTCGACGACGCCGAGGCGCGCTTCGTCAATGCGGCGCTGGACGGCGTGGCGAAAGACGCCCGCGCCTGATGCCCGCGCTCGACGTCGCGGGCGAGTTCGAGACGATCGAGAGGCTGCTGAAGCCCCTGGCCCATCCGGAATGGGGCAGGGGACTGGCCGACGATGTGGCGGCCCTGCCGTCCCGCCCCGGCCAGGACCTGGTCCTGACCAAGGACGCCATCGTGGAAGGCGTCCACTTCCTGCCCGACGACCCGTTGGAGACGGTGGCCCGGAAACTGCTGCGGGTGAACCTGTCCGACCTGGCGGCCAAGGGCGCCCAGCCGTTCGGCTATCTGCTGTCCTGCTTCTGGTCCGAACGCTGCGGCTGGCCCGAGCGTCAGGCTTTCGCCGCCGGTCTGGCCCAGGATCAGGCGCGGTTCGGCGTGCATCTTCTGGGCGGCGATACGGTCAGGACGCCGGGGCCGGCCGCCTTCTCCCTGACCGCCCTGGGCTGGACGCCTGCGGGCCGAACCGTGTCGCGCGCCGGCGCCCGGCCGGGCGATCTGGTGTTCGTCACCGGGGTGATCGGCGACGGCCTTCTGGGCCTCCGCGCCGTGCGGGGCGAACTGACGCTGGAGCCGGAACGCCTTGAGGCTCTCGCGGCCCATTACCGCACGCCCGTTCCCCGTCTGGATTTCGCCGACGTGGTCCAGGACCACGCTACAGCCTCGGTGGATGTCTCCGACGGGCTCTTCGCCGACCTGACCCACATCGCGCGGGCCAGCGGCGTGGAGATAGGGCTGAACCTGAACCTCCTGCCCCTGTCGACGGCGGCCCAGGCCTGGATCGCCGACCGTGTCGATCCGCAGCGGTCGCTGGAGGACCTCGCCGCCGGTGGCGACGACTACGAGATCGCCTTCACCGCCCATCCGCGCCATGAAGAGACCCTGCGGCGCGAAGCCGACCGTCGCCTGCTGCGCCTGACCCGGATCGGTCAGGTCGTCGCGGGCGAGGGCCTGGTCGTAACCTACGACGGTCGGCCCATCGTCCCGGCGCGCCAGGGATGGACGCATGGCTGAGGGCGAAACGGAATCCTAACCCGTTCAGGCCATCCTGGCGTCATGGATCGCAGAACCCTGATCTCCGCCGGGGTCGCCGGCCTGGCCGTCGCCACGCCGGCTATCGCTTCGCCCAGCGGCGGCCGCTCGGCCGAACCGCCCGCGCTCAGCATCCCCGGGCTGGGCCTGCCGGTGATCGAAGGCGGGCGTCTGCGCAACTATGTCTTCGTCTCGATGAAACTGATCCTCGGCGCGGGCAAGACGGTGGAGCAGATGCGGAGCAAGGAGGCGTTCTTCCGCGACGCCCTGGTCCGGGCCGCCCACCGCACCCCCTTCACCGTGCCAGGCGACTGGACCCGTCTGGACGAGCGGGCCCTGTCCAACGCCCTCATCGCGGCCGCCGACGGCATTTCCGGCCGGGGGTCCGTGGCTCGGGTCCAGATCCTTTCCCAGGCCCCGCGCCGCCGCACCGGAATGCCCACCCGGCGATAGCCCATCGCGGCCGTTGCATCGCGTGCGAGGCCGTGACACCGTCGTTGCGCAAATCCCAAGGGACGCGCTGATGCGTCTGCCGCGTGCGGGGGGACCGGAAGGCGGACAGAGGCGATAACGCCCACCGCCGCCCCAGGCCCGTGCGCCTGTTTGCAAGGGCATGGAAACGCCAATGACGAACTCACTGACGCTGGTTTTCGCGGCCGGTGTTCTGGCGGTGCTGTATGGCGCCGTTCAGACCGCCGCCCTGATGAAGGCGAGCACTGGCAACGACAAGATGCGAGAGATCGCGGCCGCCATCCAGGAAGGCGCCTCCGCCTATCTGAAGCGGCAGTACATGACCATCGGCATGGTCGGGATCGTCATCCTGATCGCCGCCTATTTCCTGATCGGCTCCTATGCGGCCGTCGGCTTTCTGATCGGCGCGGTTCTGTCGGGCGCGGCGGGCTACGCCGGGATGCTGATCTCGGTGCGGGCCAACGTTCGCACGGCCCAGGCCGCGTCGGAAGGTCTGGCCAGGGGGCTGAACCTGGCGTTCCGCTCGGGCGCCATCACCGGCATGTTCGTGGCGGGCGGCGCGCTGATCGGGGTGTCGGGCTACTACATCGTCCTGACGCAGAACCTGGGTCTGGAAACGACCAGCCGCGAGGTGATCGACGGTCTGGTCGCCCTGGGCTTCGGCGCCTCGCTGATCTCCATCTTCGCGCGACTGGGCGGCGGCATCTTCACCAAGGGCGCCGACGTCGGCGGCGACATGGTGGGCAAGGTCGAGGCGGGCATCCCCGAGGACGATCCCCGGAACGCCGCCACCATCGCCGACAATGTGGGCGACAACGTCGGCGACTGCGCGGGCATGGCCGCCGACCTGTTCGAGACCTATGCGGTGACGACGGTGGCGACCATGGTTCTGGCCGCCATCTTCTTCCGGGGCCAGCCCTATGTCGATCTGATGATGATCCTGCCGCTGGCGATCTGCGCGGTCTGCATCCTGACCTCCATCGTCGGCAGCTTCTTCGTGCGGCTGGGCAAGTCGAACAACATCATGGGGGCCCTGTATCAGGGGCTGATCGTCACCGGCGTCCTGTCCATCGGCGCGGTCTGGTGGGTGATCCACGCCCTGATCCCGGGTCCGGTCGTGACCGCCGGAGGGCTGGAGATTCAGCCCATGGCCCTGTTCTGGTCCGGCATGGTCGGCCTGGCGGTGACGGCGGCCATCGTCGTCGTGACCGAATACTATACAGGCTCGGGCTTCCGGCCGGTGCGGTCGGTGGCCAACGCCTCGGTCTCGGGTCACGGCACCAATGTGATCCAGGGGCTGGCGGTGTCGCTGGAGGCCACGGCCCTTCCGGCCCTGACCATCATCGTCGGCATCGTGGTCAGCTTCCAGCTGGCCGGCCTGTTCGGCATCGCCATCGCCACCACGACCATGCTGGGCGTGGCGGGGATGATCGTGGCGCTGGACGCTTTTGGTCCTGTCACCGACAACGCCGGCGGCATCGCCGAAATGGCGGGCCTGCCCAGCGAGGTGCGTCATTCGACCGACGCTCTGGATGCGGTCGGCAACACCACCAAGGCCGTCACCAAGGGCTACGCCATCGGCTCGGCGGGTCTGGGGGCGCTGGTTCTGTTCGCGGCCTATACCTCCGACCTGCAGTACTTCTCGGCCAATCCGGCGGACTATCCGTTCTTCGCCAATATGGGGCCGGTCGCCTTCGACCTGACCAACCCCTATGTCGTGGTCGGCCTGCTGTTCGGGGGGCTGTTGCCCTTCCTGTTCGGCGGCATGTCGATGATGGCGGTTGGTCGCGCGGCCGAATCGGTCGTGGCCGAGGTGCGGCGTCAGTTCCGCGAGAACCCCGGCATCATGACCTATCAGGTCAAGCCGGAGTACGGGCGGGCGGTCGACATCCTGACCAGGGCGGCGATCCGCGAGATGATCGCGCCGTCCCTGTTGCCGGTCCTTTCGCCCATCTTGCTGTTCGGCGCTGTGCTGGCGATTTCGGACAAGGCCAACGCCTTCGCGGCCCTGGGCGCCATGCTGATGGGGGTGATCGTGACCGGCCTGTTCGTCGCCATATCGATGACCTCGGGCGGCGGCGCCTGGGACAACGCCAAAAAGGTGATCGAGGAGGGCTTTACCGACAAGAACGGCGTCGTCCACGGCAAGGGGTCCGAGGCGCACAAGGCCGCCGTCACGGGCGACACGGTGGGCGATCCCTACAAGGACACCTCCGGCCCGGCGGTGAACCCGATGATCAAGATCACCAACATCGTGGCCCTGCTGCTTCTGGCGGTGCTGGCCAGCGGGACCGTGGGCTAGTTCGCGCCGATCCCGAAACGAGGATGCCCCGGAGAGCGATCTCCGGGGCGTTTCTCCTTGCGGGACCCGTTGTCTTAGTCCGGGCGGCGCTGGCCCGGCGCATCCTCGTCGGTGCGCGGCAGCTGACCGCGACCGACGTTGCCCAACAGTTGCTCCAACACCGTCAGGGCGCGGCCGCGGGTCGGGGTCTCGTTCCGGTTCATCGCGATCTGCTCGCCGTCGGCCAGGCCCAGGGTGCGAACGCCCGTCACCTTGTCGCCCGTGGGTTCGAAGGTGATTTCCGTCACCGTGCGGCTGGACACCTTGGGCAGGTTGTAGGTGTATTTCTCGGTCGTCTGGCTGATGTAGTACCAGACCTGATTGGGTTCGAAGGTCGAGGTGGTCGATGGCGTGCCCAGCTTGGCCAGGACCGTTTCCTTGGTGTCCGTTCCCGCCACCACGTCCTGCGGCTTGGCGTCGATGGCCTGGAAGCCGTTGGAGCCGATCACTGGCGCGCAGGCGGCGCTCAGTCCGGCCAGGGAGACGGCGGCGAAGATCGGTGCGAAACGGGACATGTCGGGCGCCTGCGAGAGAACAAGGTCTTTGACCTAGACGGACCTGCGTCCTAGTTCAACGGCGCGGCGGAAAAGGGGCCGCTGAAATCCATGCTCAAAAACCTGTTCAGACCCCGGCTGCGCGCCCGTATCGGCGACGACTTGTACGCCAAGGCGGTGGCCCAGGCGCGCAATGTCGCCTTCTACACCCGGCTGGCCGTGGCGGACCGGATCGACGCGCGGTTCGAGCTTTACACCCTGCATGTCCTGCTGCTGGTGCTGCGCCTGCGTGACGAGAACACGGCCCAGGGTCAGGAGACGGCGCAGGAACTGTTCGACGTCTATGTCTCCGCCCTGGACCACGTCCTGCGCGAGGAAGGCGTGGGCGACGTGGCGGTCGGCAAGAAGATGCGCAAGCTGGGCGAGGCGCTGTACGGCCGCATGACCGCCTATGAACCGCCGTTGCGCGCCGCCGATGCAGACACCCTGACCGAAGCCCTGGCGCGCAACGTCTATGGGCAAGACGGGGGCCAAGACGGGGCGGAACACGCGGCGGCCCTGGCCGCCTATGCACTGACGGCGCGCGCCAACTTGGCCGCGCAGACATTCAAGGCCGTGCAAACGACGCCGGCCTGGCCCGAGGTTTGAACGATATGACGACGCCCCTTCCTTTCAGCGATCCGGTGCGAATCAACCAGATCGGCGCCGGCCTGGAACGCACGCTGACGCCAGACGCCGAGGCCAGCCGCCGAATCGCGCGCGCTCTGGACCTGCAGGCGCTGGACGGCTTCACCGCCGATCTCAGCCTGGCGCCCACGCCCTCGACCCGCGAATGGACGCTGAAGGGGCGGGTGCGCGCCCATGCGGTCCAGACCTGCGGCATCACCCTGGAGCCGCTGCCCGTCGATGTGGACCGACGCTTCTCGATCCAGCTGGCCGAGGCCGCGCCCGAACAGGCGGATGAAATCGAGGTGACGCTGGACGAGGACGACGCCGACCTGATCGAAGACGGCAAGATCGACCTGGGCCAGTACGCGGTCGAACAGTTGTCGCTGGCGCTGGACCCGTTCCCTCGCAAGCCCGGCGCGTCCTTCGTCCAGCCGGACGAGCCGACGGAAATCTCGCCTTTCGCGGCCCTCAAGGCCCTGAAGCCGCGCGGCGACGAAGGCTGAGGTTGACGTAAGGGCCGGGTGGTTGCATCCCCCGGCGTCGGCGCTATCGTCCAGCGCCCAATCCGAAGCGTCGCGCGACAAGACGACGCGGCCAAAAGAGGTTCCTTTGCCCACCCCAATTACGATCTCGCTTGACGCCATGGGCGGCGATCACGGGCCGTCCGTCGTCGTTCCGGGCGTAAAGAACTACATCCAGACCCATGGCGGCGAGGGCGTGCGCTTCCTGCTGCATGGCGACGAGGCGAAGATCGCGGCCGAACTGGCGCGTTGCGGCCTGTCGCCGGACGGGGTCGAAATCCGCCACACCGACAAGATCGTGGCCATGGACGAAAAGCCGGCCCAGGCCATGCGACGGGGCAAGGGTTCCAGCCTGTGGAACGCCATCGAGGCGGTGAAGACCGGGGAGGCGGGCGGCGTCGTCTCGGCCGGCAACACCGGCGCCCTGATGGCCATCGCCAAGCTGATATTGCGGATGTCGGCGCCGGGACTGGAGCGGCCGGCCATCGTCGCCAGCTGGCCGACCTTCAGGGGGCACACGGCGGTGCTGGACGTCGGCGCCAACATCGGCAGCGACGCTGAACAGCTGGTGGAGTTCGCCATCATGGGCGAGGCGTTCCAGACGGCGGTGCACGGCGTCGCTCGCCCCAGCATCGGCCTGCTGAACGTCGGTTCCGAAGACATGAAGGGCAACGAACAGGTCAAGGAGGCGCACGCCATTCTGCGCGACGGACCGTTCGATCTGAACTATTACGGCTTCGTAGAGGGTGACGACATCGCCAAGGGCACGGTCGATGTGGTCGTCACCGACGGCTTCACCGGCAACATCGCCCTGAAGACGGCCGAGGGCACGGCCCGCTACATCTCGGGCCTGCTGAAGGAGGCCCTGACCTCCAACCTCCAGGCCAAGCTGGGCGCGGTCATCGCCATGCCGGCCCTGAAGAAGATGCGCCAGAAGATCGACCCCAGCGCGATCAACGGCGGCCCTCTGCTGGGCCTGAACGGCATCGTGGTGAAGAGCCACGGCGGCGCCGACGCCAAGGGCTTCGGCAATGCGATTCGCATCGCTGTCGATCTGGCCCGCAGCGACTATATGACCAAGGTCGGCGCCAATCTGGGCAAACTGGACGCCGTGTTCGACCATTCCAAGCCGTCCGCCCCCGCCGGAGAAACCCCTCAGTGAGCGTCACCCGCAGCGTCGTCACCGGCGTCGGCTCCTACCTTCCGGAGCAGATCGTCACCAACGCCGACCTGGCCGAGTTCGTCGACACCTCCGACGAATGGATCCAGGAACGCACCGGCATCAGGCAGCGTCATAAGGCGCGCGACGACCAACCGACCAGCGATCTGGCGGTCGAGGCTGCCAAGAAGGCGCTGGCCGACGCCGGGCGCGCCGCAGCGGACATCGATCTGATCATCGTCGCCACGACGACGCCGGACATGACCTTTCCGGCCGTCGCCGCCATCGTCCAGGCCAAGCTGGGCGCGCCGGTCGGCGCGGCCTTCGACGTGCAGGCGGTCTGTTCGGGCTTCGTCTACGCGCTGAGCATCGCGGACGGCTTCGTCGCGCGCGGCCTGTCGAAATGCGCCCTGGTGATCGGCGCCGAGGAAATGACCCGGCTGATGGACTGGACCGACCGGACGACCTGCGTTCTGTTCGGCGACGGCGCCGGCGCCGTGGTGCTGGAACCGCGCGAAGGGCAGGGGACGGCCCAGGATCAGGGCATGCTGGGCTTCGCCCTGCGCGCCGACGGGACCAAGACCGACCTGCTCTATGTCGACGGCGGCCCCGCCACGACTGGAACCGTCGGTCATCTGCGGATGGCGGGCAATCAGGTGTTCCGCCATGCGGTGGTCAACATCGCCGAAGGCATCACCGCCGCCTGCGCCGCCGCCGACATCCAGATCGCCGATGTCGACTGGTTCGTGCC
Source organism: Brevundimonas sp. SORGH_AS_0993 (assembly GCF_030818545.1). Taxonomy (NCBI): domain Bacteria; kingdom Pseudomonadati; phylum Pseudomonadota; class Alphaproteobacteria; order Caulobacterales; family Caulobacteraceae; genus Brevundimonas; species Brevundimonas sp. SORGH_AS_0993. The sequence continues at coordinate 731,268 of NZ_JAUTAH010000001.1, read as the reverse complement.
GCACCAGGCCAATCAGCGCATCATCAAGGGCGTCGGCGACCGGCTGGGCCTGGACGAGAACAAGGTCATATCCACCGTCGCCGTCCACGCCAACACCTCGGCCGCCTCCATCCCCCTGGCGCTGGATGCGGCGATCAAGGACGGTCGAATCAAGAAGGGCGACGTGGTCCTTCTGGAGGCCATGGGCGGGGGCCTGACCTGGGGCGCCTGCGCCCTTCGGCTTTAAGTCCTGTCAGGCATTGATTTTTCGGGCTCTTTGCGGCCCTATGAATTCGAACGGGCTCACCACAGCGGGGATATGATGGCAGGCCAACAGACAGTGACGCGCGCGGACCTTTGCGAGGCCGTGCATGAAGAGGTCGGTCTGTCGCGCCAGGAGTGTTCGGCCCTGGTCGAGCGCACGCTGGAGTTGATCGTGGAATCGCTGGAACGCGGCGATACGGTCAAGCTGTCTGGCTTCGGCGTCTTTCAGGTCCGCGAAAAGCGCGCCCGCATGGGCCGCAACCCCAAGACCGGCGAACCGGCGGCGATCAATCCGCGCCGGGTCATCAGCTTCCGCGCCTCTCAGATCATGAAGAGCCGGGTTCACGACGCCGTCGTCGAGGACTGAGGCCGGTGGCCAAGAGCGCCGGGGCCTTTCGCACGATCTCGGAAGCGGCCGACGAGGTCGGCGTTCCTCAGCACGTCCTGCGCTTCTGGGAAACCAAGTTCACCTTCGTTGCGCCGGTGAAGCGGGCCGGCGGACGGCGATTCTATCGGCCTCAGGACATCGCCGTCTTGCGGGCGATCAAACGGCTGCTGCACGACGACGGCATGACGATTCGCGGCGTACAGCGGCTGCACAAGGATCAGGGGCTGAAAAAGCTGGTCGGGGCCGAAGCCGCCGCGCTGATCGAGAACGGCGAAGCGACCCTGCCGGCGGTTGCGGGGCGGAATCCGGATGTCGATCCGGCGCGTCTTGGCCTGATCTTGGCCGAGCTGGAGGCGGCGAAGGCCCGATTGGACGCCGTTCTTGATCGGTAGGTGGAAAACTGTTTTTAGCGTTTGCGGCGCGCGAAACCCCCGTCTATAGGGAGCGCCTTCGGAGCGTGGCGCAGCCTGGTAGCGCACTTGACTGGGGGTCAAGGGGTCGCAGGTTCGAATCCTGTCGCTCCGACCATTCTTGAAAAAGAGTGATGATGGTGGGGTCGTCCTGACGGGCGGCCCCATCGCCGTTTCAGGCCCGGAGTCCGGCGATCCCCTCAGCCGCGCTCCGCCCATTTCAACAGCGGTATGAGCGGCAGCCCCCAGGCCGTGCCGCCGATCCCGAAGAACAGGAAGTCGATCCAGGCCGAGGCGGGCAGGGCGCCGCGCAGGGCGATCAGCCCCCAGACCCAAAGGGCCAGAAAGGCCAGCACCCCGAGGGCGGCGACGAACCGGCGCGCGCGGGGCGGCATCAACGCTTGCTCCGGAACAGGAAGAAGGCGACCAGACAGATCGCCGACCCCGCCAGGGCCCAGACGGTCCACAGCCAGTCGGTCATGGCGCTGACCGCGAACACGCGCACCGCCAGGAACCCGCCGCAGACCAGGCCGACGCCGGACACCAGGGCCGTGCCCCCGAACCCGCGCCGGCCCGTCGCCAGGTCCGCGATCCAGGCCAGCAGGACGCCGCCTGCGACGGCGACGACGATTTCGGCGTATTGCACCCTGATCTCCCTGTCCTGCGCCGGCGACGGCGTGACGCTGTTCGTTCAATCCGACTCGATCTCGACCGCAGAGGCGGGCATACCGCCAGGGTCGCGATTTGGTCATGGTCGAGCGCGACAGCATATCCGGGTCAACGTCGGGCGTCGAATGAACCGTTTCGGAAATCCTGATCGCAACCGCGCCGTCGCCGTGTGGCTGTTCGCCACCGCCGCGCTGGTCTTTCTGATGGTGGTGGTGGGCGGCGTGACGCGCCTGACGGGTTCGGGCCTGTCGATCACCGAATGGAAGCCCATCATGGGGGCGATCCCGCCGCTGAACGACGCCCAGTGGGCCCAGGCGTTCGACAAGTACAAGCAGATTCCCCAGTACGCCCAGGTGAACGCCGGCATGACCCTGGGCGAGTTCCAGGGCATCTTCTGGTGGGAATGGCTGCACCGGCTGATCGGCCGCCTGATCGGCCTGGTCTTCGGCCTGCCGCTGGTGGTCTTCCTGCTGTGCCGGGCCGCGCCGCCGCGATCGGTCTTTCGCCAGTGGGCCATGCCGGATCGACTGATCTGGCGCTGTGTCGTGCTGCTGGCCCTGGGCGGCCTGCAGGGGCTGATCGGCTGGTGGATGGTCTCCAGCGGCCTGTCCGAGCGGGTCAGCGTCGCGCCCGAGCGGCTGGCCACGCACCTGGGCCTGGCCTTCGTCCTGTTCGCCGGCCTGATCTGGACCGGGCTGGAGGCGTGGAACGGCGAGGATCACGGTCGGCCGCCGTCAGGCTGGGCGCGGGGCGCGACCCTGCTGGTGTGTCTGGTCTTCCTGCAATGCCTGCTGGGCGCCCTGGTCGCGGGCGGCCATGCAGGGTTGGTCTATACGGATTGGCCGCTTATGAACGGCGCCGTCCTGCCCCCTGCGGACTGGAGCCTGGGCGTCGGCGCCTTTCTGCACGATCAGGCCCTGACCCAGTTCAATCATCGTCTGGTCGCCTACGGGCTTCTGATCGCCGTCAGCATCTACGCCTTCCAGGCCTGGCGCTGGCGCGTGGCGGAGGGCATGGGCGCGGGCGCCTTCATCCTGGCCGGCGTGGTCTGGATGCAGGCCCTGCTTGGGATCGTCACCCTGATTCACGCCGTGCCGCTGTGGCTGGGGGTCCTACATCAGGCCGGGGCCGCCGTGGTTTTGGCGGCGGCGACGGCGAACCTTTGGGTGGTGCTGCGCGCTCAGCCTCGCATCTTCATATCCGGACCGCGTTCCATGGGCCGGTGATGGCCAGGGTCATGCCCGGATATTGGATGTTGACGAACAGGGTCGATCCGTCGGGCGAGAAGACCGCCCCGGCGAACTCCGAGTTGCCCTGAAACATGTTGCGCCCCAGGGTGTAGATCTTTCCGTCCGGAGCGACGCCCTTCAGGTGGTTCTTGATGTCGCTGGAATAGTTGTCCTCGCACACGATCAGATGCCCCCAGGGCGCGACGGTGATGTTGTCGCCCATGTTCAGGGTCTTTTCGTTCGTGCTTTCAACGAACAGCTGAAGACGTCCCGGACGACGCGCCTCGCTCGCGCGACCTTCATCGGGCGAGGGGACGTAACGAAGGATTTGCCCTCTCTGGATCGGCCCGCCCGAGGTGGCGGTCAAATAAAGCTCTCCATCGCCCCACCAGATGCCTTCGCCCCGCGCCACCAGGGCGGCGCCGTCGGCATGACCGCGCTGGCGCAGATCACCCCTGGGGCTTTCGACCTCGGCCATGTCGATCCAGTCGACGTCCAGCCAGTCGCCGACCGACCACAGACGATCCTGATGATTGGCGGTGTCGGCCGCCTTGCGCGCGCGCAGGACCATCGCCTGCAATCGGCCGCCCTTGACCAGTTCGCCCGGCGCATCGGGGATGAAGCGATAGAACAGACCGTCCGGTCGATCCTCGGTCAGATAGACAACGCCGGTGCGCGGATCGACGCAGACGGCCTCATGGTCGAAACGGCCCAGGGCGGTCAGAGGAATCGGATCGACCAGCCCCTCGGCGCGCGCCGGCACTTCGAAGACATAGCCGTGCGCCTTGGTCACATCGGCGTCGGCGGGCGTCTCCTCCGTCTCCTCGCAGGTCAGCCACGATCCCCAGGGCGTAGGGCCGCCGCAGCAGTTGGTGCTGGTTCCGGCCAGGCTGAGGTGCTGGCGTTCGGTCTCGCCGCTGGCCAGGTCGTAGATCACCGTGGTCGTGCCGCCGGGCAGGGGGCGGCCGTCCTTGTAGGTGTCATAGGCGCGGCTCGCGTCCAGCCGGTCGATCCGCTGCTGGTTGTAGCCGCCGGGCCCCCAGTGTCGGTGCGCGGAAGACGAGCCCTTCAGTTCGTGGTTCCGCACCAGGGCGACGCGCGAACTATCCAGGGCGAAACAGCCCATGCCGTCGAACTGTCCGGGGACCAGCAGGCCGTCGGCCATGGTCTCGCCGCCCTGGGAGACGATGCGGTACGAGAAGCCCTCCGGCAGATCCAGCAAGCCGTTCGGATCGCGCTTCAGCGGGCCGTAGCCTTCGACCTCGTTAAGATAGGTCTCTTCGGCGGCGGCGTGGACGTTCCGGGCCAGGCCGGAGAAGGCCAGGGCGGCGCTGGAACCGATCAGGGCGCGGCGATGAAGGAACATGAGGCGTCTCCGTTGTCGGGGAGGGCTCGCAATGGCGCAGAAACGTCATGGTTTGATGACGGGAGCGTTATTCTGTAACAACGGGAACGGCCCTGACGTACAGGTATTTTAATACCGTTTATAAAAAATGTCTTACAATCAATATTATACAGGGAATTGTCGTGATTTGTGTGCGTTGACGCGGCGTATTGTCTCCTGTATCAGCGCGCCTTCCTCCGGTTCCCTTGGGTGCCGGAACCGATTTTCGTCTCCAGGAACCCCCTCATGCTGAAGAGCACCACGGCTTCGTTGAAGCCGGCCGAGGTCGAGAAGAAGTGGATCCACATCGACGCCGAAGGCGTCGTGGTGGGCCGCCTCGCGACCTTCATCGCCAACCGTCTGCGCGGCAAGCACCGCGGCGACTACACCCCGCACGTCGATTGCGGCGACTATGTCGTCGTCACCAACGTCGACAAGGTGGTGTTCACCGGCAAGAAGAACACCGACAAGATCTACTATCGCCACACCGGCCACCCCGGCGGCGTCAAGTCGACCACGCCTGAGAAGGTGCTGGGCGGCCGCTTCCCCGAGCGCGTCCTGGAAAAGGCCGTCGAGCGCATGCTGCCCAAGGAAAGCCCCTTGGCCCGCAAGCAGATGACGCACCTGCGCCTGTTCGCCGGCAGCCAGCACGATCACGAAGCCCAGCAACCGGAAACGATCGACTTCGCGTCGGCGTCGCCCAAGAACACCCGGAGCGTCTGAGCATGACCGACGTGACCAACGAAACCGCAACCGGCTTCGACGCCCTGAAGGGCCTGACCGCCTCGGCCGAGAACGACGCCCCCGTCTATGTCCAGAAGCTGGACGCCCAGGGCCGCGCCTATTCGACGGGCAAGCGCAAGAACGCCATCGCCCGCGTGTGGGTGAAGGCGGGCTCGGGCAAGATCACCGTCAACGGCAAGGACGTGGCCGCGTATTTCGCCCGTCCGGTCCTGCAGATGATGGTGGCCCAGCCGCTGAACGTCGCCGACCGCGCCACCCAGTACGACGTCGTCTGCACCGTCGAGGGTTCGGGCCTGTCGGGCCAGGCCGGCGCCATTCGCCACGGCCTGTCTCACGCGCTGACGCACTACGAGCCGGAACTGCGCAAGGTCCTGAAGCCGCACGGCTTCCTGACTCGCGACAGCCGCGTCGTCGAACGCAAGAAGTACGGCCGCGCCAAGGCCCGCCGCAGCTTCCAGTTCTCGAAGCGCTAATCGCGTTCACGCGATTTGGATTGGGGCGCTTCGGGGAGACCCGGAGCGCCTTTTTCTTTTGGCTGATGTCCTGACGGAACGACCGCATGACCCACACCATCTTCATCGACGGCGAGGCCGGGACCACGGGGCTGGAAATCCGCGAACGCCTGGAAGCGCGCGGCGACCTGGAGCTGATGCTGCTGGGCGACCGGCGCCGCGACCCGAAGGCCCGGTGTCAGGCGCTGAATGCGGCCGACGCGGTGATCCTGTGCCTGCCCGACGACGCCTCGCGCGAGGCGGTGGCGATGATCGCCAATCCGGCGGTGCGGGTGATCGACGCCTCGACTGCCTATCGGGTCGATCCGGAGTGGACCTATGGCTTCGCCGAGATGGACGCGGACCAGCGCGCGGCGATCGCCGCCTCGACGCGGGTGTCCAACCCCGGCTGCTATCCGACCGGCTTCATCGCCCTGATGCGGCCGCTGGTGAAGGCCGGGCTGGTTCCGGCCGACTGGCCCGTCACGGTCAATGCGGTGTCGGGCTATTCCGGCGGGGGCAAGGCCATGATCGCCGAATTCGAGGTCGCCAAGACCGAACGGGGGAGCGCGTCCACCGCCTATCGCGCCTATGGCCTGTCGTTGAGGCATAAGCATGTGCCCGAGATGACGAGACATTCGGGCCTGGCGCGCCCTGTCCTGTTCGCGCCCGCCGTCGGAAACTATCGCCAGGGGATGCTGGTCGAGGTTCCGCTGCATCTATCGGCCTTGCCGGAAACGCCCTCGGTCGAGCGACTGCACGGCGCCCTGGTCGAGTCCTATGAGGGCCTGCGGTTCGTCGAGGTCGCGGACCTGGAAGTGACCGAGGCCATGACCGGGATCGAGCCCGAGGCCCTGAACGGCACGAACCGTCTGCGCCTGCACGTCTTCGGCGACCGGGGCGGAGAGCAGGCGCGCCTGGTCGCCCTTCTGGACAATCTGGGCAAGGGCGCCTCGGGCGCGGCCGTGCAGAACCTGAACATCATGCTGGGACTGGACGAGGCGACCGGCCTGACCTGAGCCGCCGCGCCCGTCGCCCTGTTCAGGCCAGCCGCGCGTTTCAGCGCCGACGCGCCCGGATCGCCGAATCGATCGTCAGGCCGAAGATCACGGCGGCGATGATCACCAGCAGCCCATAGTCGTGGCCCGGAAAGAAGACCGGCGCGCAGCCCATGCCGATCACGATCAGCGGGAACAGCCCGGCCCAGAGGGCGGTGCGCGGCGCGTCGGGCCGGACCATGGGCTCGGCCTCCGGCCGGTTCATCATCCGCGCCACCCGTCCGTTCAGCAGGACGAAGGCGCCGGCGCAGAGGGCGGCCGAGACCAGATATTTCACCGTATTGCCCGGCTCGCCGAACAGGCTGGCGGTCATCAGCAGCAGCGCCAGGGCGACGCCCGTGCTGAGGGCGAGCAGGGCGTTCGGTTCCAGACGACTCAAGACTTCACCTTCACATAGCTGCCGGGCGCCGGCTCGATGGGGTTTAGCGGCCCCTTGGCGGGATCGCGAGCAGGAACGGCCTTGCCGGATCGTCCGCCCAGCCACGCCGCCCAATGCGGCCACCAACTGCCCTTGTGTTCGACCGCCCCGGCCTGCCATTCGGCCAGGGTCTCGGGCAGGGCGGCGTTGGTCCAGTGCTGGTATTTGTCGGCCGCCGGCGCGTTGATCACGCCCGCGATATGGCCCGACCCCGCCAGGGTGTAGGTCACGTCCCCGCCGAACAGCCGGGCCGAACGATAGACCGAGTTCATCGGCGCGATATGGTCCTCGCGGCTGGCCTGGAAATACAGGGGGATCCTCACCTTCGACAGGTCGGCGGTGACGCCGCCGATCTCGAACCGCCCCTCAGCCAGGGCGTTGGCGCCGTACATCTGGCGCAGATAGGCAAGATGCAGCGCCTTGGGCATGCGCGTCTGGTCCGCGTTCCAGAACAGAAGGTCGAAGGCCGGCGGGTCCTTGCCCAGCAGATAGTTGCTGACGAAGAAGGACCAGATCAGGTCGTTGGAGCGCAGGGCGTTGAAGGTCTCGGCCATGGCCGCGCCGGGCAGGACGCCGCCCGCCGCATCCATCTGCCGTTCGATCTCGGCGATCCAGTGTTCGTCGGTGAACAGCAAGAGGTCGCCCGCCTCGGCGAAGTCGTGCTGAGCCGCGAAGAAGGTGGCGGCGGCGATCCGCTTGTCGCCCTTGGCCGCCATATGGGCCAGGGCCGCGCCCAGCAGCGTGCCGCCGATGCAGTAGCCGACGGCGTTCAGCCTTTTCGTCCCGGCCTGTTCCAGAGTCTTTTCGACGGCGCGATAGACGCCCTTCTCCAGATAGTCGTCGAAGCCGAATTCGGCCTTGTCCCGATCCGGATTGATCCAGGAGCAGACGAAGACGCTGAACCCCTGCGCCGACAGCCAGCGGATCAGCGAGTTCGCGGGCTGCAGGTCCATGATGTAGAATTTGTTGATCCACGGCGGAAAGATCAGCAGCGGAATCTGATGCTGGGTCTCGGTCGCCGGGGCGTACTGGATCAGTTCGAACAGTTCGTCGCGCCACACCACCTGACCCGGCGCGGTCGCCACGTTTTCGCCGACCGTGAATTTGCCGTAGTCCGCCTGGCTGATCCGCAGGGCGCCGCCGCCCCGTTCCATGTCGGCGGCGAAGTTCTGCATCCCCCTGACCAGCGATTCGCCGCTGGTCTCGGCCAGGGCCTTCAGCGCGACGGGGTTGGAGGCCAGGAAGTTCGCCGGCGAAAAGGCGTCGGTCAGCAGGCGGGTGAAGAACTGGGCGCGTCGCTTGACCGCCGGATCGACGCCCTCCACCCCGGCGACCAGGCCGTTCATCCAGTCCGACGTCAGCAGATAGGACCGCCGCATCATGTCGAACATCGGGTTTTCGGCCCAGGCCGGGTCCCTGAACCGCTTGTCGGCGGGCGCGGGCTGCGGCGCCTCCTGGGTGGCGACCGACGACCACAGGCCCATGTAGCGGTTGAACAGATCGGCCTGGGCCTGGAACAGCTTTTCGGGACGGGCGGCCAGGCTGCTCATCACCGAAGTCATGGCCGGCGCGACATTGAAGGGGTCGGCCGACAGGGCGGCGGGACGGTCGGCCTGGGTCAGCGCCGCCTCGGCCAGGGCGCTCTGCGCCAGCATGGCGGCCTTGGCCAGGTTCATCGACAGGGTTTCGATCATCTGCGCCTGTTCGGCGCCCAGGACGCTCGGATCGACGGCCTCAGCGGCCGACGGCGCGCCCGACGATGCGACGAAGGGATCGGCGGGCGGCGTCTCGACCTTCGCCGTCCTGGGTTTCTTCGGCTTGGCGGCGCTGGACTTGCCCGCGCTGGACTTGCCCGCGCTGGACTTGGCCGAGGTCGGGCGGCCGGCCTTGCGCGGCGTCTTGTCGGCCTTGGGGGCATCCGTCTTGGACTGGGCCATCTGTTCGCCTCTGTATCCGGTGGGTCGGTTCGTCCGCCCTTCCTCCGACGGCGATGATGGCATAAGACCAGCCCTGAAATGAACGCGCAGTTTTGCAAAAAGATGGGTCTGGTCGCCGCCGTCGTCGTGCTGCCGTGCGTGACGGCCTGCGCGGCGGCCTTCGCGCCCAAGGTCGACGAGGCGTCGCCTCTGGCCCCGCGGGTCGAGGCCCTTGTCGCGGCGAACCGCCATTACCCCCGCTGGAGCGATTTCCCCGCGGCGCCGGAGGCCCTGCCGCCGGCCAGCCGAATCGCCGCCAACGTCTCCGGTCTGGAAGGGCAGGGGGCGACCCTGGCCGGTCAGGTTTCCGGCATCGACTGGACCCTGGGCGATCCCGAGGCCCTGGCGGCCGAGACCCGCGCGCGGGTCGGGGCGGTTCCCGTTTCTCCCGATGCGGTGCAGAGCCAGGCGGACATCGACGCCCTGGCCCGATCCCTGCGCGACCGGGCCAAGGCGCCGCCGCCCATCGACCGCCGCCCGCCGCGATGAAACGGTCGCCGGGAAACGAGAATCCCGGGACAATGCCGTGATGGCGGACGACGGCGGCGCAAAGACCCTGAACGCATTCCTGGGCGTGGCCCGGTCGCTGTCCGGCCGTGCCTGGGCCCAGCGTCCGGCCGACGCCGCCACCATCCGCGCCCATATGCAGACGCTGGGGCTGGAAGAGCCGCTGGCGCGGGCCCTGGCCGCGCGCGGCGTCCGGGCCGACCAGGGGGCGGACTTCCTGACGCCGACCCTGCGCGCCCTGTTTCCCGATCCGTCCAGCTTCATGGACATGGATCGGGCGGCCGAAGCCATTGTAGACGCCCTCCAGGCCGGGGCGTCGATCCACGTCTTCGCCGACTACGACGTGGACGGGGCCTCCAGCGCAGCGCTTCTGGTGCGCTGGTTCCGGGCCATGGGCGCCGAACTGCCCATCTATGTTCCCGACCGGCTGACCGAAGGCTATGGCCCCAGCGCCAGGGCCTTCGACACGCTCAAGGCCGCAGGCGCCGACCTGGTCGTGACGGTGGATTGCGGCGCGGCGGCCAACGAGGCCCTGGCCCATGCCGCCGCCATCCATCTGAATGTCGTCGTCATCGATCACCACCTGATGCGCGCCGAGCCGCCCAACGCCCTGGCGGTCGTCAATCCGAACCGTCCCGGCTGCAACTCGGGCCAGGGCAATCTGGCGGCGGCGGGGGTGGTCTTCGTGCTTCTGGCGGCCCTGAACCGGGAGGGGCGTCGGCGCGGTCTGTTCGCGAATCGGCCGGAACCCGACATTCGCCAGTGGCTGGATCTGGCCGCTCTCGGCGCCATCTGCGACGTCACCGGCCTGACCGGATTCAACCGCGCCCTGACCGGCCTGGGTCTGAAGGTCATGAGCGACTGGAAGAACCCCGGCCTGCGCGCGCTTCTGGCGGCGGCGGGCGCGGAGGTCGGTCCGGCCAAGAGCCATCACGCCGGCTTCATCCTGGGCCCCCGCATCAACGCCGGCGGGCGAATCGGGCGCTCGGACCTGGGCGCGCGCCTTCTGTCCACCGACGATCCGGCTGAAGCGGAGGCCCTGGCGCTCGAGCTGGACGGCCTGAACCTGTCGCGCCGCGAGGTCGAACGCGCCGTCACGGAAGCGGCTGTCCGCAAGGTCGAGGCGACGGGCGCCCATGCCGACGATTCGGCCGTCGTGGTCGTGGCGGGCGAAGACTGGCACCCCGGGGTCGTCGGCATCGTCGCCGGGCGTCTGCGCGAACGCTGGCGCAAGCCCGTCGTGGTCATCGGTGTCGATCCGGTGACGGGTCTGGGCAAGGGATCGGGCCGGTCGCAACCAGGCATGAACCTGGGGCGGGCGGTTCAGGCCGCCTGGGAGGCCGAGGTGCTGCTGGCTGGCGGCGGACACGCCATGGCCGCGGGCCTGACGGTCGAGGGCGGCCGCATTCCCGAACTGACCGCCTTCCTGAACGCCCGTATGGCCGAGGAGCGCGTCCAGGCCGTGGCCTTGGACGCCCTGGAGATCGACGCGCTGATCGACCCCGCAGCGGCCACCCGCGCCCTGTTCGACGCCTTCGAACGCCTGGCTCCGTTCGGTCCGGCCAATCCCGAGCCGGTCTTCGCCGTGTCCGGCGTTCAGGCGCGCGAGCCGGTGCAGATGAACGGCGGCCATGTCCGCTGTCGTTTGGTCGGGCCGGACGGCGCCTCGGTGCGGGCCGTCGCCTGGCGCTGCGCCGACCTGCCCGTCGGTCAGGCCCTGTTGTCGGGGCAGGGGGGGCTGAACGTCGCCGGGCGCCTGAAAGCCGACGACTGGAACGGACGGCGCGGCGTCCAGTTCGAGATCGAGGATGTCGCCGATCCGCGCATGGTCTGAGCGCCCGCGCCGCGATCCGTTCCCGGTCGAAAAAACTCGAAATCCCGGCTTGCGCCCCCGAAAGGGCGCGGCTATATCGCCGGCTCTCCCGCGCAGCGGTCCCTTCGTCTATCGGTTAGGACGTCAGGTTTTCAACCTGAAAAGAGGGGTTCGATTCCCCTAGGGACTGCCAGCGCCGGAAGATTTCAGGTCGCGCCGCCCGGCCGCCTGAGCATTCTCCGATCGCTTCCGCATCGACCGTCTGGTTGTTTCGCCGTCGCGTTTTGGGCGATCTGTCCCGATTTGACGCAATTCCCCCTTTCCATAAGTTCGCGGAACGGTGTTAAACATACCGCCGAGTCCGTGGAGGGAGCGGACGGGGGTGCTTGTGTTGTCAGACTATTCGATAGAGGCGGTCGAAACCGTCCACGTCGTCGGGCGCGTGAAGTGGTTCGATCCGACGAAGGGCTACGGCTTCATCGTCCCGGACGATCCGACCTTGACCGAGCTGCGCGACGTGCTTCTGCACGTTTCCAGCCTGCGCGAAACGGGCCGCGAGACGGCGGCCGAGGGCGCGCCCATCACCTGCCGCTGCGTCAAACGCCAGAAGGGTTGGCAGGCCATCGAAATCCTGGACCTGGGGCAGGGGGAGGCCGCGGGGCCCTCTCGCCGCCCCGACGCCGTCACGTCTTCGCCGGTGTCCGCCCAGGACGGCATGCTGGAGCCCGCCGTGGTCAAATGGTTCAATCGGGCGAAGGGCTACGGATTCGTCGTGCGTGACGGCCAGGCCGGGGATATCTTCGTCCATATCGAAACCCTGCGGCGCTGCGGCCTGGACGATCTCCTGCCCGGCGACCCGGTTCGGGTGCGCTTCGCCAGCGGTCCCAAGGGGCTGGTGGTGGCGGAAATCAGAACGGGCGGCTGACCGGCGCGCCCCAAGGAGGGGCGAATGACCCGCGCGACGAGACGTTTTGTTCTGGCCTGCATGACCGCGTTGACCCTGGCGGGCTGTGCGGCCAAGGCGCCCATGGGGCCGGACGGCCAGCCGCTGGAACGTCTGGCCGTCGTCACCGCCTCGGGCGAGCACGCCTTCTGGGTCGAGATCGCGGATGAGGAGCGCGAGCGTCAGCGGGGCCTGATGTTCCGCCCGCCGCTGGCCGACGATCGCGGCATGCTGTTCCAGTGGCCGGGCGAACCCGCCGGCGAAAAGAGCTTCTGGATGCGCAACACGCCCAGTTCGCTCGACATCCTCTATATCAATCCACAGGGGCGAATCGTCTCCATCGCCAGCCACGCCACGCCCTTCTCCGAAGCGCCCATTCCGTCGAACGGAGCGGTCAACGGCGTCTTGGAACTACGCGCCGGCATGGCCGAGCAGATCGGCGCCAAGGCCGGCGACCGGGTTTTGCATCATTATTTCAAGCCTTGATTGCGGATCGCGGCCCGAAGTGGCAAGAGAGCGCTCCGTTCGGTTCGGGGTGTAGCGCAGCCTGGTAGCGCATCTGGTTTGGGACCAGAGGGTCGGAGGTTCGAATCCTCTCGCCCCGACCAAGGAACGGCCGCTGGATTCCATGTCCCGCGCGCGTTAAGGCAGGGTCTTGGACCTGAGGATCGCTAGGGAATTCCGCCATGCTCGCCCGCATCTACCGCCCGGCCAAGACCGCGATGCAGTCGGGCAAGGCCAAGAGCCGCGATTGGCGCCTGGAGTTCGAACCGGCTTCGGCCCGCACCCTGGATCCGTTGATGGGCTGGACCAGCTCCACCGACATGAACGGCCAGGTCCGTCTGTCCTTCGAAACCAAGGAAGAGGCGGTCGCCTACGCCGAACGCCACGGCATTCCCTTCCGTCTGCATGAGCCGAACGATCCGCCGGTCATCATCAAGGCCTATGCCGACAACTTCGCCACCAACCGCAAGCAACCCTGGACGCACTGACCGGCGTTCACGGCGCCCTTAGCTCAACCGGATAGAGCACCCGCCTTCTAAGCGGGATGTTGCAGGTTCGAGTCCTGCAGGGCGCGCCAGGCTTCATGACGCTCGGCCCCGGAGGTTCGATGTCATCCCCCCACGGCCCCTACAGGATCGCCGCCCTCTATCGGTTCGCCGTCGTGTCGGATTGCGAAGCCGTCAGGGCGCGCCTTCAGAAGCTGTGCGAGGCGGGCGAGGCGAGGGGAACCCTTCTGGTCGCCCGCGAGGGCCTGAACGGCACCATTGCTGGCCCCCAGGCCGGCGTCGACGCGGTCGTGGCTGGCATCCGCGCCATGCCGGGCTTCGACGCGCTGGAGGTCAAATACGCCTGGGCTGACACGCCGCCGTTCCTGCGTCTGAAGGTCCGCATCAAGTCCGAGATCGTCACCATGGGCCAGCCGGACCTTGATCCGGCGACGAACGCCGGCGCCTATGTCTCGCCGGCCGACTGGAACGCCCTGATCGCCGATCCCGAGACCCTGGTGATCGATACGCGCAATACCTACGAGGGCCGCATCGGCGCCTTCGAAGGGGCGGTGCAGCCCGACACCGACAGTTTCCGCGACTTTCCCGACTGGTTCCGCACCGAGGGCCAGGCCCTGCTGGAGGCCCGTCGACCCAAGCGCGTCGCCATGTACTGCACCGGCGGCATCCGCTGCGAAAAATCCACGGCCTTCCTCAAGTCCGAGGGCGTGGAGGCCGTTTACCATCTTCAGGGCGGCATTCTGAACTATCTTGAGACTATGGATGAGGCAGACAGCCTATGGCGCGGCGAATGCTTCGTTTTTGATGAGCGCGTCTCGGTCGGCCACGGCCTGACGCCGGGCGACCACAGCCTGTGCAGGGCCTGTCGCATGCCGGTCGACGCCGCCGGGCGCGCGTCGCCGCATTATGTGGAGGGCGTCAGTTGCGAACAATGCTGGTCCGCACGCGACGCCGACCAGCGCGCACGCTACGCCGAGCGCCAGCGCCAGGTCGAAATCGCCCGCCAGCGCGGCCTGGACCACATTGGCGCGCGACAGGGCGACGACGGTTAGAAACCCCAGAGCCGTTAGAAACTCACAGCCATTTGTCGCCTAAGATATATTATGCGAAATATCGTGTCGACTTCATTGAGGCAGATTCTGAATCCATAGCGCTCTCAAGACCTTCGGCAGGGTTTCAGGCAGGTCTTCTGAGATCAGGCCGGGCCCGAACACCGCCGCGGTCTCGCTGTGCAGCCAGACTGCGGCGCTGGCGGCGTCGAAACTGGACATCCGCTGGGCGATCAGGCCGCCGATCATCCCGGCCAGGACGTCGCCGGACCCGGCGGTCGCCAGCCAGGGCGAGCCGTTGGGGTTTTTGCGGATACGACCGTCGGGCGATGCGATGATCGTCTCCGCGCCCTTCAGCACGACCACGGCCTGGGCGCGTCTGGCGGCTTCCAGGGCCGCCGTGTCGCGCCCCTGGGCCAGCAGGCCGGGAAACAGCCGCTCGAACTCGCCCTCGTGCGGGGTCAGGACGTCGTCGCGGTCCAGAAGGGCGAACAGTTCCGCGCTGCGATCCTTGAACATCGTCAGGGCGTCGGCGTCGATGACCAGCACCGCGCCGCTCAGCGCCACGGCCTGCAGATTCAGGACCGTCGCGTCGTCCAGCCCGGCGGCCGGTCCGATGACGACGGCGTCCGCCGTCTCGACCTCGCGGCCCAAGGCGTCGGCCGAACCGAACGGCGTCAGCATGACGGCCTCGATCGCCGGCGCGATAACCGGGGCCGCGTCCGGCGGACACAGGATTCGCACCACGCCCGCGCCAATCCGCAGACCGGCCCGCGCCGCCAGCCGCGCGGCGCCCGTCTGGTGCGCCCGGCCCGACACGACGACCAGCCGTCCCCGCGTATGCTAGTGCGTGTCAGGCCCCGGCCAGGGCAGAAAATTGCGCCAGATCGCCGGATCGTTGGTTTCAATCATCAGAGCCCCGACAATCCGTGTTTCTTGTGCGAAAACCGCTTGCTTTCAGCGGCCTTGGCGTGTCCCATTCCCGCCCGAGCGCCGTTGAAATTCCACGCGCCGCTCAGGGGTCGCCATGAAGAAAATCGAAGCCATCATCAAGCCCTTCAAGCTGGATGACGTCAAGGAAGCGCTCCAGGACGTGGGCGTGCAAGGCATGACGGTGCTGGAGGCCAAGGGATATGGCCGCCAGAAAGGCCATTCGGAACTGTATCGCGGGGCCGAATACGTCATCGACTTCCTGCCCAAGATCAAGATCGAGGTCGTCGTCGCCAACGACCTCGCGCCCGCCGTCGTCGAGGCCATCCAGACCTCGGCGCGAACGGGCAAGATCGGCGACGGCAAGATCTTCGTCTCCGACGTGGCCGATGTGATCCGCATCCGCACCGGCGAGACCGGAGCCCAGGCCGTCTGATCGCGACTACCCCCTCCCCGGCCTCGGCCCCTGGGTCGTCGGTCGGGCACCTCCCCAGAAACGACCAAGAACAGGACCCACGAGAATGAGCGCCAGCAAGATCCTTAAAGAGATCAAGGAGAACGAGGTCGAATACGTCGACATTCGCTTCACCGACACGCGCGGCAAGCTGCAGCACGTCACCTTCGACATCGACCTGGTCGACGAAGACTTCCTGAACGAAGGCACGATGTTCGACGGCTCGTCGATCGCCGGCTGGAAGGCCATCAACGAGTCCGACATGCTGCTGAAGCCGGACCTGACCACGGCCTACATCGACCCCTTCTATCAGCAGAAGACGATGTTCCTCTTCTGCGACGTGCTGAACCCCGACACCGGCGAACCCTACAACCGCGACAGCCGCTCCATGGCCAAGAAGGCCCTGGCCTATGTCCAGTCTTCGGGCGTGGGCGACGCGGTCTATTTCGGCCCGGAAGCCGAGTTCTTCATCTTCGACGACGTGCGCTGGTCGACCCAGCCGCATGACACCGGCTACGCCTACGATTCGACGGAACTGCCGGCCAACACGGGCTCGGAGTATTCCGAGGGCAACATGGGCCACCGCCCTGGGCCGAAGGGCGGCTATTTCCCGGTCAACCCGGTCGACAGCGGCCAGGACCTGCGCGGCGAGATGCTGGGGGTCATGCGCGATCTGGGCCTGCAGCCCGAGAAGCACCACCACGAGGTGGCGCCGGCCCAGCACGAACTGGGTCTGAAGTTCTCGGACCTGCTGACCATGGCCGACCGTCTGCAGCTCTACAAATACGTCATCCACAACGTCGCCGCCGCCTATGGCAAGACCGCGACCTTCATGGCCAAGCCCATGTTCGGCGACAACGGCTCGGGCATGCACGTTCACCAGTCGATCTGGCGCGACGGCAAGCCGCTGTTCGCCGGCGACAAATACGCCGGCCTGTCGCAGGAGTGTCTGTGGTACATCGGCGGCATCATCAAACACGCCAAGGCCATCAACGCCTTCTCCAACTCGACCACCAACAGCTACAAGCGTCTGGTGCCGGGCTATGAGGCGCCGGTGAAACTGGCCTATTCGGCGCGCAACCGTTCGGCCTCGATCCGCATTCCGCACGTCTCGTCGCCCAAGGCCAAGCGTCTGGAAGCCCGCTTCCCCGATCCGATGGGCAACCCCTATCTGACCTTCGTGGCCCTGCTGATGGCGGGCCTGGACGGCATCGAGAACCGCATCGACCCGGGCGCGCCCGCCGACAAGAACCTCTACGACCTGCCGCCGGAAGAACGCGGCTCGATCCCCGAGGTCTGCGGCTCGCTGAAGGAAGCCCTGGAGAACCTCGACAAGGACCGCGCCTTCCTCAAGAAGGGCGGCGTCATGGACGACGACTTCATCGACGCCTACATCGCGCTGAAGGAAGAAGAAGTCGCCCGCCTGCAACTGCATCCGCACCCGGTCGAGTTCGACATGTACTATAGCTGCTGATCCCCGGATCAGTCTAAAAACGAAAGGCCGGACGAGCGATCGTCCGGCCTTTTTGCTGCTCGGTGTGGATGTCTTGAGGCGTCAGCGCGCCAGGGGCAATGTCGGATCAGGCGACTTCGGCTTCCAGGGCGTCGGCCTTCTTCCGGCGCAGTTCGATGATGCGGACGCACCAGATCGAGACCTCGTAGAGCAGCACCATGGGCACGGCCAGCATCAGCTGGCTGATGGGATCCGGCGGGGTGACGAAGGCGGCGACCACGACCACGGCGACGATGGCGTAGCGGCGGCTCTGGGCCATCAGCTTGGAGTTGATCAGCCCGGCCAGGCCCAGCAGCGTCATCACCACCGGCAGCTGGAAGCACAGGCCGAAGGCCAGGATCAGCGCCGTCACCAGGTTCAGATAGTCCGACACCTTGGGCAGCAGTTCGGCCGCCACCCCCTCCCCGATGATCTGCTGGCTCAGCGAGAACCACATCACGAAGGGCAGCATGACATAATAGACCAGCGCCGCGCCCAGCACGAACAGCACCGGCGCCGCGATCAGGAACGGCAGGAAGGCGCCCCGCTCGTTGCGATACAGGCCCGGCGCGACGAAGCGGTACAGCTGCCAGGCCAGGACCGGAAAGGCCACGATCACCGCGCCCAGGCCCGCCAGCTTCATCTTGGTGAACAGGATTTCCAGCGGCGCCGTATAGATCAGCTTGACCGTGTTGTGATCGACGTCCGGCACGGGAATCAGCCCCGCCGTGCCCAGGATCAGGTTGAAGGGCGACACATGGCCGTGCGGCCCGACCGTGGCGTGGAAGGCGGCGGAGACGACGTAGGGCTTCACCAGAAACAGATACAGCGTCTCGGAAAAGGCGAAACAGCCGATGAAGGCGACGATGAAGGCGATCACGCAGATCAGCAGCCGCGACCGCAGCTCGATCAGATGATCCATCAGGGGCGCGCGCGACGCCTCGATCTCGGCCTCGTCACGATGAAAGGAGGTCAAGGTTCGACGGCCTTCTTGCGTGTGACCTTGGGCTTGGCGGCCGGGGTCGTCTTGGTCGCGGTCTTGGCGGCCGGCTTGGACGCCGGGGCCTTGGCGGACGTCTGTCGCGCGGCCGGTTTGGCGCTCGTCTTCGGCGACGCGCGCTTGGCTTTCGGCTTGGCGGCGGCGGTGGGCCGGGGGTCAGGCGACGGCGCATCCGGCCATTCGGCCGCCGCCGGCGTCACGACCGGCTCGGGCAGGGCGACCGGATCGACCGACGGGGTCGCGGGCCCGGTCAGTCCGGCGTTGATTTCCTTGAAGGCGGCGTCGGCCTGGGCGCCCAGGGGATACATTCCCTGCCCCGTCCGCAGCGCCTCGACTTCCTTGCGCAGTTCGTCCAGCTCGGACTGACGCGCCATTTCGTCGAAACTGGCGCGGAACTCATTGGCCATGGCGCGCGCCTTGCCGACCATCTGGCCGACGCGCCGCATCAGGATCGGCAAATCCTTTGGCCCCACCACAAGCAGGGCCACCAGGCCGATCACCAGAATTTCGAATCCCCCGACTCCGGGGCCGAGCCCGCCCATGCGGCAGCCCTTTCAGACGGCGATCAGCGCTTCAGCTCTTCCTTTTCGGCGTCGGTGCGCGGCAGGGAGCTGACGCCGTCCTGCGGGCCGTCCTTCTTGCCGTCGTCCGACAGGCCATCCTTGAAGGCGCGGATGCCCTTGGCGGCGTCGCCCATGATGCTGGACAGCTTGCCGCGTCCGCCGAACAGGACGGCGACCACGACGATGACGATGGCCCAGTGCCAGATGCTCATGGAGCCCATGGCGTATTCTCCTCATGGGGATCGATCATCGATCCCGTCCACGCTTCTTCGCACCGCATATAGGCCGAGTGATGGCCTCGCGCCAAGGGAGGCTGTAGGTCTCGCGACCATGAGTCTCTCCGATCACGTCATCATCCACACCGACGGCGCCTGCAAGGGCAATCCCGGCCCCGGCGGCTGGGGCGCGGTGCTGCAGGCGGGCGGCGGCCACGAGAAGACGTTGTGGGGCGGCGAGGCCAACACCACCAACAACCGCATGGAGCTGATGGCCGCCATCATGGCGCTGGAGGCGCTGAAGCGACCCTGCAAGGTCGAGCTGCACACCGACAGCAAATACGTCATGCAGGGAATCACCGAATGGATGCGCGGCTGGAAGGCGCGCGGCTGGCTGACCGCCGACAAGAAGCCGGTGAAGAACGCCGACCTGTGGCAAAGGCTGGACGCCGCCCGCGCCCGTCATGATGTCAAATGGCGCTGGGTGAAGGGCCACGCCGGCCATGTGCTGAACGAGCGCGCGGATCAACTGGCCAATCGCGGCTGCGCCGAACTGAACCGGCGGTAGAGCCAGAATCCGGCTCTAAACCGCTTCGACCTGCTTTTCCGGCTCGGCGCGTTGGCGACGGACGCGCGCGCCGCTCATCACCGCGCCGAACAGGGCGATGACGGCGGCGATCTGGAAGCCGTGACCCACACCGTTGGCGGGCGCGGCCGACAGCAGGAAGGCCACGGCCACGGCGCCCAGGGCCTGGCCCACCACCCGCGCCATGCCCAAGGCTCCGCCCGCCGCCCCGGCCCGCTCGCGCGGGGCTTCGGACAGCATGGCGCGGTTGTTAGGCGACTGGAAGAAACCGAACCCCGCTCCGCACAGGGCCATGCGCCAGGCGATGTCGAAGGGGCTGGCGCCGACGTTCAGGAAGCTCAAGGCCATCAGCCCGCAGGCGAAGATCGTCAGGCCCGCCGCCCCCAGCACCCCCGCCGAATAGCGATCCGACAGATAACCCGCCAGCGGCGCGGCGACCATGCTGGCCAGGGGCCAGGGGCTCATCAGCAGGCCCGTCTGCACCGCCGTCAGGCCCAGGCTGTTCTGCAGGAAGAACGGCAGGCCGACGAAGGCCATCATCTGGGCCGTGAAGGAAATGACCGAGGTGGCCACCGACAGGCTGAACATCGGCCGCCGCATCAGGTCCAGCGGGATCAGCGGCGCAGCGCGCGACCGCTCGCGCCGGACCAGCAGCACCCCGGCCGCCAGCCCTGCGCCCGTCAGGCCAAAGCCCAGGATCGCCGCCTCGCCATGCGCCAGGGACTGCAGGCCGGTGATCGCCAGGCCGAAGGCGGCGGCGTTCAGCGCCGCCCCGCTCCAGTTCAACCGGCGGCCTTGCAGCGGATTGCGCGGCAGGGTGAAGCCCGCCAGGGCCGCGGCCAGCAGGCCCAGGGGCACGTTCAGCGCGAACAGCCAGCGCCAGTGCCCGACCGCCAGGATGGCGCTGGCGATGGTCGGTCCGGCGGCGGCGGCCAGGGACACGATCACCGCATTGATCCCCACCGCCCGGCCCAGCAGCCGCTGCGGATAGGTGAAGCGCACCAGGGCGCCGTTCACGCTCATGATTCCGGCTGCGCCGAACCCCTGCAGCACGCGCGCCAGGCTGAGGGTCTGGATGGAATCGGCGAAGGTGCAGGCCAGGGACGCCAGGGTGAAGACCACCAGACCCGCCTGGGACACGCGCCTGTAGCCGACGATCTCGCCCAGCGACGCCAGCGGCAGCAGGGCGACCGCGATGGCGATCTGATAGGCGTTCACCACCCAGATCGAAGCGGCCGCCGACGCCTGGAGGTCCTTGGCGATGGACGGCAGGGCGACATTGGCGATGGCCCCGTCCAGCACCGACAGGGTCATCCCCAGGCCGATGGAGGCGATGGCCCAATAGCGACGCGGGACAGGCAGGCCGTCCTCGGCCGCGGCGGACCTGGCGGGGGCGGAGCCGGCGGTCATGCCCATCGAATGCCGCGGAGAATCTGTCCGTTCAACCGGCCCGCTCAGTCCGCTAGGCGCACGGTCAGCAGCGAACCGTCGATGGCCGTGACCACGACATCCTGCCCCAGGTCCGGGGCGGCGCCCTCGATCCGCGCCGGCCATTCGGCGCCCGAAACGAAGACGCGCCCCCGTTCACCGACGAAGGCTTGAACGACCTGGGCCTTCTGGCCGATCAGCCGGCTGTCGCGGTCGTTGATGTCGGGCGTGGGCGGATTGGCCTTCTGGATCAGGCGGCGCGACAGCAGGGTGGCGATCACGGTCAGGACGGCGAAGACCGCCACCTCTCCGGGCAGCCCCAGCCTAAGTCCGGCCGCCGTCATGACGGCGACGACGCCGGCCGACACCGCCGGCCATAACAGCCACTCGGTCGAGAACATCGCCTCCACCGCCAGCAGCAGGACGCCCACGGCCAGCCAGATCCAGAAGGGCTGGGCGGCGTAGAGATCGGCGATCACGGACATCGCAACCGTTTCCTCAGGCCGAAGGCGGCACGGCCGGGCGACGCGGCGGCGTCGGACGCGCCGGGGCCTCGCGCTGCTGGCCCTGGGCCAGGCCGACCAGTTCGCTGATGCCGGCGATGGAGCCGACCAGGGCGCCCATTTCCGACGGCACGATCACCGTGCGCTGTTGCGGGCTGCGGGCCAGTTCGGCGAAGGCTTCGACGTATTTCTGGGCGACGAAATAGTTGATGGCGTTCACATCGCCGCGCGCGATGGCTTCGGACACCATGGCGGTGGCGCGGGCCTCGGCCTCGGCCTCGCGCTCCCGGGCCTCGGCGTCGCGGAAGGCGGCTTCCTTGCGGCCCTCGGCCTGAAGGATGGCCGCCTGTTTGGCGCCCTCGGCGCGGGCGATAGCGGCCGACTTCTCGCCGTCCGCCTCGGTGATGACGGCGCGGCGCTCGCGTTCGGCCTTCATCTGTCGGGCCATGGCGTTGGTGATGTCGGCGGGCGGGGTCAGGTCCTTGATCTCGATCCGGTTGACCTTGACGCCCCACGGCTCGGTCGCCGCGTCGATGACGTGCAGCAGGCGGGTGTTGATGCTGTCGCGCTGGCTCAGCACCTCGTCCAGTTCCATGGAGCCCACCACGGTCCGCAGGTTGGTCATGCACAGCTGGGAGATGGCGTAGGTCAGGTCGTCGACGCGATAGGCCGCGCGGGCGGCGTCCATCACCTGGATGAAGACGATGCCGTCGACCCGCACCATGGCGTTGTCCTTGGTGATGACCTCCTGGGTCGGGACGTCCAGCACCTGCTCCATCATGTTCATCCGCTTGCCGACCCTTTCCACGAACGGGGTCAGAAAGCCGATGCCGGGGCTCAGGGTCTTGGTGTATTTGCCGAAGCGCTCGACGGTGAACTCGCGCCCCTGGGGCACGATCTTGATGACGCTGAACAACAAGGCGATCGCCAGCAGCAGCACGACGCCGGCGAAAATGGTGGTGACATCCATGGGAACCCTCCGTCTGCCGCGAGGTTAGCCGCCGCAACCCTGAAGCGCCACAGAAACCGGACGCCGTTCAACCGAATTATCCGGGCGTCCGGGTGGCGTAGAGGGCCAGTCGCTCCGCCACGTCGGCCTCAAGATCGCCGTAGAACAGATTGTAAGGCCGGGCTTTTCTCTGATCCGCCCAGCTGCCGCCCGCGCGAATGGAGTCCAGATTGGGCCAACTGTGCCGCAACAGGCCCTCGCGGCATTGGGTGCGGACCTCGCGCGTGATCAGGGCCGGACGCGCGCCCCATTCCAGGCCCGTGGCGTTGGTGGCGCCCCGGCTCAGCCGGGCGGGCGCCACGGCCTCGCCGGTCCCGCCCAGCACCGGATTGACGCACACCGGCTGACCGCGGTTCAGATCGACCAGATGCCCGCGCTCGTCCCAGACCACGGCGCGGCGCAGGCGTCGTCGCGCCGGCGCCTCGTCGTTTTCGCCCACCTGGGCCCAGGCGACGACGCACTGGGTCTGGTGGCGATCGCCGCAGGCGGGGATGCGCGCCGGCAGGTTCTCGACCGCCACGATGGTGTCCATCAGATAGGCCACCACCAGCCGGTCGCGCACGGCCTTGTCCGGCGCGATCCGTTCGCGGATCAGCCGATCCAGCAGTTCGGCCCCCTGCTCCACCCCCGCCAGGACGATGGGCCCTTGCGGATGACGCGCCAGCCAGGCGTCGAACGCCGCCAGTATGTCGCCATAGGCGAAGGCCCGGGCCTCGCGCGCGTCGTCCCGGAGGGTCAGGCGCGTATAGAGGCTGGCCTGGCGATAGCGGGGCGCGCTGACCGCCCCGGCCCGCGCGAACGGCCCGGCGTAGTTGGGCAGGACCACCCGGCGCAGATAGGCGTCGGACTTGTCGTCGCCGATGGGGCCGTTCCATTCCGACCCGCCGTCGAAGGTTGTCGAATGGACGAAGAAGACATCGGCCGGCCCTGCGCCCGGCGCACGCGCGTCCAGAAGCGCCCAGGCTTTCGGGTCGGCGTAGTTCAGGGCCGGCGGCGGCCTGTAGGTCTGGAACGGCACCTGCGGATCCAGGGCGGCGCGCAGGATGTCGCCCCGCCAAACCGCAACGGCCGCCGCCAGAAGCAGGATCAGCGCCAGCCCGATCCAGCCGATCCATTGACGGGCCGTCATCCGCCTCATCGAAAGGGATCGTCCGTGGCCAGGAAATCCTGGACGTAGCGTCGCACGCCCTCCTCCAGCGGCGTCGATTGACCCTGGAAACCGGCGGCGCGGATGCGGTCCATGCGGGCCTGGGTGAAATACTGATATCGGTCGCGGATCGCCTCGGGCATGTCGACGTACTGGATCGACGGGGCCTTGCCGGCGGCGGCGAAGGTGGCCGTGGCCAGATCGGCGAAGGAGCGCGCCTGACCGGACCCGACGTTGAACACGCCCGAGACTTCGGGCGATTGCAGCAGGAATTCGACGATGTCGACCACGTCGTCCACATAGACGAAGTCCCGCAACTGGCCGCCGTCCGGATAGTTCGGATTGTGCGACCGGAACAGGCTGACGGTCTCGCCGGCCGCCACCTTGGGCCAGATCTGGGCCACGACCGACTTCATCCCGCCCTTGTGCCCTTCGTTGGGCCCATAGACGTTGAAGAACTTCAGCCCCGCCCATTGACGCGGCGCCTGGCCTCGATCCGCCTGCCGCACCGCATATTGGTCGAACAGTTTTTTCGAATATCCGTAGGCATTTAAAGGGCGAAGCTGAGACAGAGACTCGGCGTCGTCATCGTCGTCGAACCCCGTCTCGCCATCGCCGTAGGTCGCGGCGGAGGAGGCGTAGATCAGCCGCGCGTCCCGAATCGCGCACCAGTCCCACAGGTCCCGCGACAGGGTGAAGTTGTTGCGCAGGATCAGGTCGGCGTCCGGCTCTGTCGTCGAAGAGATCGCCCCCATATGGATCACGGTCTCGATCCGGTCGGCATGGCGCTCCAACTGCTCGAACAGATCTTCGGGCGACCAGAAGTCGGCGATGGGATGTTTCGCCAGGTTCTTCCACTTGGCCAGGTCGGCGGTCTCCAGCCGGTCGCACGCCACCACGTCATAGGCGGTCTCGGCCGTCAGCCGCGCCACGATGTTGGAGCCGATGAAGCCGGCGCCGCCGGTAACAACGATCATTCTGGGCGTCATTGTTCCTGTCCTATCGCTGGCGCTACATGAGGACGGGACGTCATCTTCTCGATGGTTCGCGTGGTGGAAAAGCCGTCCTTGAAATCCGCCAGTCGGACCACCCCGCCCCAGCTTTCGACCAGATCGCCGCCGACCACGCCCTCGCGGGTGTAGTCCGAGCCCTTGATCAGCACGTCGGGCCGCAGCCGCTCGATCAGGGCGATGGGCGTGGGATCGTCGAAACTGGTCACGCGGTCCACGCTGCTCAGGCCCCCGATGACGACCGCGCGGCTGTCCAGATCGTTGACCGGCCGCCCCTCCCCCTTCAGTCGGCGCACGGAGGCGTCGGTATTCAGGGCGACGACCAGCCGGTCGCACCAACCGCGCGCCTGGGCCAGATAGGCGACATGGCCCCGGTGCAGAATGTCGAAACAGCCGTTGGTGAAGCCGACCTTCAACCCTTGCCGCCGCCAGACCTCGACCTCGGCGGCCAGTTCGTCCGGCGGCGTCACCTTGGCCTGGGCGGCCACGGCGTGCTGGCTCAGTTCCGCCTCGATCAGTTCGCCGGGCGTCACCACCGCCGTTCCGGCCTTTCCGACCACGACGCCCGAGGCCAGGATGGCGAACTGCACCGCCGTGTCCAGCGAGGCCCCGGCGCCCAGGGCCAGGCCCAGGGCCGCCAGGCCCGTATCGCCCGCGCCCGACACGTCGAACACCTCGCGCGCCCGGCCAGGGAAATGGCGCACCGGCCCGTCGCGCCGCGCCAGGCTCATGCCCTTGCCGGCGCGGGTGACGACGATGGCACGGGCCGTCGTCGCCGCCAACAGGGCCGCCAGCGCCGCCTCAACCTCGGCGTCGGTCTCGACCGGCAGGCCCGTCGCGCCGGCCAGTTCAGAGGCGTTGGGCTTGATCACATCGACTGCGCCATAGCGGGCGAAGTCCCGTCCCTTGGGGTCCACGATCACCGGCGCACCCGTTTCGCGCGCCGTCTTCAGCGCGGCGCCGATCAGGGCCTCGCCCACCACGCCCTTGGCGTAGTCCGATAAAAGAATAGCCGAAGCCTTTGCAAAGGCGTCCGATTGCGTCAGCTCGGGCGCGACCGCTTCCTCGTCCAGCCTCAGCAACTGCTGCCCGCCGGCGACGAAGCGCGTCTTGACGATGGTGGTCGCGCCCTCGGGTCGGGCGATGCAGTCGACGATCCGCGCCTCGCCCGCGATCAGGTCGGTCAGTTCGGCGCCGGCCGCATCCCGGCCCGCGACGGCGCCCAGCTGCGCCAGACCGCCCAAGGCCGCGACATTGCGCGCCACATTGCCGACCCCGCCGGGCATGGCGATGTTGCGCCGGGTCCGCAGCACGGGAATCGGCGCCTCGGGCGAGATGCGGCTGACCTCGCCATAGACGTAACGGTCCAGCATCAGATCGCCGACGCAGGCGATCTTCAGCTCGCGCACGCGCTCCAGCAGCTTCTGCAGGGCGCCCAGGTCCAGGGTGTCAGACATGGGTGCGACCTAGAGGATTCAGACGGCCTGCGCCACCGGCGCCTTGGCGCCCAGCTCGATCGCCAGGTCGTCGAAGGCGATCAGTTGCGCGGCCAGGGCCTCGAACTGATCCAGCGGCACCATGTTCGGCCCGTCCGACGGGGCGTGGTCGGGGTCGGGATGGGTCTCGATGAAGACGGCGTCCACGCCGACCGAGACCGCCGCGCGCGCCAGAACGGGGACGAACTCGCGCTGGCCGCCCGAGGACGTGCCCTGCCCGCCCGGCTGCTGGACGCTGTGGGTCGCGTCGAACACGACCGGGCAGCCGATCTCGCGCAGCACCGGCAGGGCGCGCATGTCGCTGACCAGGGTGTTGTAGCCGAAGCTGGCGCCCCGCTCGCAGGCCATGACGTTGGGATTGCCGGCGCCGACGACCTTGGCGACGACGTTCTTCATGTCCCAGGGCGCCAGGAACTGGCCCTTCTTGATGTTGATCGCCTTGCCCGTGGCGGCGGCGGCCAGCAGCAGGTCGGTCTGGCGGCTGAGGAAGGCCGGGATCTGCAGCACGTCCACCACCTCGCCCACCGGCCCGCACTGGGCCTCGGCGTGAACGTCGGTCAGGGTCGGCAGACCCGTGACCTCGCGGATTTCCGCGAAGATCGGCAGGGCGTCCTTCAGGCCGACGCCGCGCGCCGCGTTGGCGCTGGTCCGGTTCGCCTTGTCGAAACTGGTCTTGTAGATGATGCCCGCATTCAGCCGTTCGCCGATTTCCTTCAGCTGATGGGCGGTTTCCAGCGCGTGCTGGCGGCTTTCCATCTGGCAGGGGCCGGCGATGAAGGCGATTCGCGCGCCGCCGCCGATGACAACGGGGGTCCGAAGACCTTCGGACAACGTAATGACGGCGTTGGGTCGAGTCACGGCAGGCGTCTTTCCGGTTGGTTTCGGCGTTCAAGTGGCGCCCGACCGAAACGAATGCAACCTGTCGCACAGGCGCAACCCCATGTTTGACGGTCTGGAGCTTTGCGTGGAGAGTAGAATTCGATGAGCGTTTTCGCCACAGAGATCGAAGCCGTCGCCCGCCGAACGCCGCGCGTCTTCGCCATGCTGATCCGGCTGCTGGCCGCCAACTGGACGGTCGGCCGCCTGACGCTGCGTCTGCCGAATGGCGAGGAACACCGGCTTTCCGGCGAGAAAACGGGCCCCCAGGCCGTGTTGGTGGTCAAGGACTACCGCTTCGCCCGCCGTGTCCTGGCCGCCGGCGACATCGGCTTCGCCGAAGGCTACATGGCCGGCGAATGGGACAGCCCGAATCTGGCCGCCCTCTTGGAAACCCTGGTCGAGAACTACGACCACATCCGGCGTCTGTTCGACGGCAACGGGCTGATGAAGGCGGTCAACTGGCTGGCCCATCGCCGCAACCGCAACAGCAAGGCTGGCTCCAGAAAGAACATCCACGCCCATTACGACCTGGGCAACGCCTTCTACGCCGCCTGGCTGGACGGCTCGATGACCTATTCTTCGGCCCGCTTCGCCCGTCCGGACGAGGCGCTGGAGACGGCCCAGCGGAACAAATACGCCGCCCTGGCCCGCCTGATGGACCTGAGGCCCGGCCACACGGTGCTGGAGATCGGCTGCGGCTGGGGCGGCTTCGCCGAGTTCGCGGCCAGGGAGATCGGCGCCGAAGTGACCGGCGTGACCATATCGCGCGAGCAGTACGACTTTGCGCGTCAACGCCTGTTCCAGGCCGGGCTGGCCGAGCGCGCGCACATCGAGCTGATCGACTACCGCGACGTGGCGGGCCGGTTCGACCGGGTCGCCTCCATCGAGATGTTCGAGGCCGTGGGCAAGGAATACTGGCCCGCCTATTTCGACAAGATTCATGCGGTGCTGAAGCCGGGCGGCAAGGCGGGGCTCCAGATCATCACGATCCAGGAGGCGCTGTTCGACGAGTACAACGCCCGCACGGACTTCATCCAGAAATACGTCTTCCCCGGCGGCATGCTGCCGTCGGAGGAACGGCTGAAGCCGGTGATCGCCGCCGCCGGCCTGGAGTGGTCGGCCATCGAACGCTTCGGCCGGGACTACGCCGAGACCCTTAAGCGTTGGGACGAGCGTTTCCGCGCCGCCTGGGGCGACATCCAGCGCATCGCCGGCTTCGATATTCGGTTCCACCGCCTGTGGCGCTTCTACCTGGCCTATTGCGAGGCGGGCTTCCGCGCGCGCCGCACCGATGTGGTTCAACTGGCCCTGACGCGCGCCTGACACCAAGGCCCAATTTCAAGCGAAAGCTCGAATCACGCTTCGGCGGAACCGCAGAGCGGTTCCGTCTAAAACGATCAGGCTCTAGGCTGGGCGCATGACCCAGCCCGCCTCGCCCTCCCCGCTTGTTTCAACCGAAGCCCTCGCCGCCCTGATCGGTGCGCCATCGCTGCGGATTCTGGACGCCAGCTGGCATCTGGACGGCCGCGACGGCCGGGCCGAGTTCGCGGTCGAACACATCCCCGGCGCCCGCTTCTTCGATCTGGACGCCGTCTCGGACCACGCCGTCGGCCTGCCCCATATGCTGCCCTCGCCCCGGGATTTCGCCGCGGCCATGGCGACGCTGGGGATCAGCGAGACGGATCACGTCGTCGTCTATGACACGGTCGGGCTGTTCTCGGCGCCGCGCGTGCGCTGGATGCTCAGGACCATGGGCGCCCACAGGGTCCAGGTGCTGGACGGCGGGCTGCCGAAATGGAAGGCCGAGGGCCGCCGGGTCGAGGCCGGAGCCCCGCGCCCGCCTTCGCCCGCCCGTTTCACCCCGGATTTCGACCCCAGCCAGGTCGCCGGGCTGGACGATGTGCGCACGGCCCTGGCCGAGGGGGAACAGGTCGCCGACGCCCGCGGCCCCGCCCGCTTCGCCGGCCAGGCGGCCGAGCCCCGTCCCTGCGTCCGCCCCGGCCATATGCCCGGCGCGATCAACCTGCCCTACGCCGACCTTATCGACGGCGAGGGGCGGTTGAAACAGGGAGAGCCCCTGAACGAGGCCCTGGCCGCCGCCGGGCTGGACCCGGCCCGGTCGGTCGTGACCACCTGCGGATCGGGCGTCACGGCCGCCATCGTCGGCCTGGCGCTGGAAACCCTGGGCCGGCCGTCGCGCCTGTACGACGGGTCGTGGGCCGAATGGGGGGCTCGCACCGACACCCCCGTCGTCACTGGGCCCTGACCGCGATCAGGCGAGGACAGGCTGCGGCGCCGAGTTTTCGGCGGTCGGCTCGACCGGATCGTCCTTCTCGCCGCGCGAGACGACGGTGGCCAGCACCAGGTCGCCGGTGACGTTCAGGGTCGTGCGGCACATGTCCAGGAAGCGGTCGACGCCCAGGATCAGGCCGATCCCTTCCGGCGGCACCTTCACCATGACCAGGATCATGGCCACCACGGGCAGCGATCCCGCCGGCACCCCCGCCGTGCCGATCCCGCCCAGGATGCAGACCAGCATGACGATCAACTGCTGCGTCAGGCTCAGCTCGATGTTGAAGAACTGGGCCAGGAACAGCACCGTCACCCCCTCGAACAGGGCCGTGCCGTTCTGGTTGGCGGTGGCGCCGACGGTCAGGACGAAACGGGCGATCTTCTTGGGCAGTTTAAGCTCATGCTCGGCCGCCTTCAGCGACACCGGCAAGGAGGCGTTGGACGAGGCGGTGGAGAAGGCCACCACCATCGGCTCGCGCACCGATTTGAAGAAGCCGATCGGCGAACGTCCGCCCAGGATCCAGACGACCAGCGGATAGACCACGAACATATGGATCGCCATGGCCCCGACGGCCACGCCGACGAAGGCCGCCAGCCGCACCAGCAGATCCCAGCCGAACAGAGCGGCCAGATTGAACATCAGGCAGGCGATGGCGATGGGGGCCAGTCTGATGAACAGGTTGATCAGCTTCATCGTCACTTCGAAGAGGCCCTCGATCGTCTGTTGCAGCCGGTCGGTCGCGGGGCTCTTGGCCATGACCAGGCCGACGCCGAAGAACAGGGCGAAGACCATCAGCGGCAGAATCTGGTTCTCGGCGGCCGCCGTCACGGCGTTGGACGGCACCAGGTCCAGGAAGAAGTCCCCCAGTTGGATGCTTTCCGGCGCCTTGGCGACGATGCCGGCGGCGCCGTCGCGGCCCTGTTCCAGAAGCTGCCGGGCCATGGCCGGATCGACGCCGCGGCCCGGCTGCAACAGATTGACCATGACCAGGCCGATCACGACGGCGATCCCCGAAACCAGGACGGTCAGGATCAAGGTCTTGAGACCCGTGCGTCCCAGGGCGCTCAGATCGCCCATTTCCGCCACCCCGATCACCAGGGCCGAAAACAGCAGGGGCACGACCATCATGAACAGCAGCCGCAGGAAGATCTGGCCTGCCGGGCCGGTGACATTGTCGGTCAGCCAGACGACCCACGGCGTGTCCGCCCCCAGCGTCAGATTGACCCACAGGCCGCCGGCCAGGCCGACGGTGAAGCCGATCAGCATCAGCCAATGGAGCGCCAGGCCCCCGCGTTTGGTCTCGGTCATTCGCCCTCCAAGACGATGCTCGCCATTGCGCCTAACGGATCGGCAGGCCGTACATCAGACCCGCCGGACGGGCGTTCCACTGCGCGTTCAGCCCGCGTTCCAGGTTCAGCGGCGACTTGCCCCCCAGGTTCCGGTCGAAGATCTGGCCATAGTGGCCGACCGCCCCGACGGCGTCCGCAGCCCAGGTCTTGGACAAGCCTAGCATGGCGCCGTAATCGCCCTCCAGACCGACAAACCGCCGCACGCGCGGGTCGGTCGCGGTCTTCGACAGATCGCGGACATTCTCCTGGGTCACGCCCAGCTCCTCGGCCAGGACGACGGCGTTGAGGGTCCAGCGGACCACGTCGGCCCAGCGTTCATCCCCCGCGCGGACGACCGGCCCCAGTGGCTCCTTGGACACCACGTCCGACAATATCGTGTGCGCCTGCGGGTCGGCCAGGACCGTCCGCGCCGCCGCCAGGGCCGAAATGTCGGCGCTGAAGGCGTCGCAGTCCTCGCGGCCATAGGAGTCGCGGGCCGCCTCCTCGGTCGGCAGGATCACGGGGCGATAGGCCACGCCGCGCGAGCGGAAGAAGTCGTCGGCGTTCGCCTGGGCCGTCGATCCGGCCTGGACGCAGACCCGGGCGCCGTTCAGTTCGGCCGCGCTGTTCAGGTTCAGCGACCTGCGGACCAGAAAGCCCTGGCCGTCGTAATAGTTGATCCCGGCGAAGACGAAGCCTTCGCCCGCATTGCGCGTCATGGTCCAGGACGAGTTGCGCCACAGCACGTCGATCCGGCCGTCGTTCAGCGCCTCGAACCGATCCGCCGCCGACAGGGGTACGAACCGCGCCGCATCGCCGTCTCCCAGGATCGCCGCCGCCATCGCGCGGCAGAAGTCGGCGTCGAATCCCCGCCACTGGCCGCGATTGTCGGTATAGGCGAAGCCGACCAGACCCTGATGCACGCCGCAGTTCAACCGCCCGCGCCGTTTGACGGCGGCCAGGGTCGGGCTGTCCGGTCTATCGGTCGTCGCCACGGGGCGAGTCGGGGTCTCGGTCTTCTCGGGCGGCGGCGCGGCCGGTCGGTCGCCGCAGGCTGCGACCCACAGGGCCGCCGTCATCGCTCCGATGGTCAAGACCCGCATCGCGTTCGTATCCTCTCCGCCGCTTGCGCCCCTTGAGACTTTAGAGGCTTTTAGGCCGTGATCCGCAACCCATCGGAACAGCCATGTCGCCCCATTCGGACCGCACCCGACTGATCGCCTCGGCCACCCGGCGCGGCCTTGGCCGCCGTCCGGTCAATCCGCCCGTCGAACGCGCCTCGACCATGCTCAGCGACCGCGCCGAGGCGATGCGGGACGAGGCCGAGGGTCCGGTCTACGGGCTGGACGGGGGCAGCGCCGCCCGACAGTTGCGGGCCACCCTGGCCGATCTGGAGGGCGCGTCCGATGCGCTGCTGGTTCCGTCGGGCCTGGCGGCCGTGACCGTGCCCCTTCTGGCCCTGACCCGCCCCGGGGACGAGGTGCTGGCGCTTGACGGCGTCTATGGCCCGACCCGGCGGTTCCTGGGCCGCTATCAGGCGGCGCGCGGCGTCACGACCCGTTATCTGCCGGCCGATACGGACGCCCGAACCCTGATCGCGGCCGTCGGGGACCGGACGCGCGTGGTCCTTCTGGAATCTCCGGCGTCCCTGACCTTCGAGATGATCGACGTTCCCGCCGTCGCCGCCGCCTGCCGGGCGCGGGGCGTTCGCACTGTCATGGACAACACCTGGGCCGCCGGCCTGGCCTTCAAACCCCTGGCCCACGGCGTGGACGTCAGCGTCCAGGCCCTGACGAAATATGTCGGCGGCCACTCCGACGTGCTGATGGGCGGGATCGCCGCCACCGACATCGCCTGCCTGCACGCGGTCCGCGA
Source organism: Brevundimonas sp. SORGH_AS_0993 (assembly GCF_030818545.1). NCBI lineage: Bacteria > Pseudomonadati > Pseudomonadota > Alphaproteobacteria > Caulobacterales > Caulobacteraceae > Brevundimonas > Brevundimonas sp. SORGH_AS_0993. The sequence goes on along the minus strand of NZ_JAUTAH010000001.1, from coordinate 698,728 downwards.
AGCGATCGAGGATTTGGGCTGGCACGTTTCGCCGGACGATGCCTGGCTGGCCCTGCGCGGCCTTCGCACCCTGCCGCTGCGTTATGCCGAACAGGGGCGTTCGGGCCTGCGCGTGGCCGAATGGCTGCAAAGCCGGCCCGAGGTGGCGCGCGTCCTCTATCCGCCCCTGCCCGGCGCGGTCGGGCACGATCTCTGGGCGCGCGACTTCGTCGGCGCCGCCTCCCTGATGGGTCTGGTCATGAAGGGCGGGAACGCCGCCGCCGGGCGCGCCTTCCTGGACGCCCTCGGCCTGTTCGGCCTGGGCTATTCCTGGGGCGGGTTCGAAAGCCTGATGACCCACGAGACGCACCAGATGGCCTATCGCACCCACCCCACGACGCTGGAGGGCGAGCTGATCCGCCTGCATGTCGGGCTGGAAGACCCCGCCGACCTGATCGCGGACCTGGAACGGGGCCTGGCGGCCTTCTCCGCCGCGCTCACCCTTCCTTAAGCGCCGCACGCGACGTTCGGGCCGTGCGCCACACACCCGATCAGATCGTCGATTCGGACAGCCCGCCCCTGTGGGAGCAATGGGCGGCCGGCTTCGTCGTCTTCATGCTGACGGGCGCCCTGATCGCCCCCGTCATCGCCCCCACCCAGGTCGAGGCGCCGGTGCTGCGCCTGATCTGGCTGCCGGTCTATGCGGTGACGGCCGGGCTTCTGGTCTTCCGCTTCGACAAGGTGATCCGCGCCTGGCCCGCCTGGCTGATGGTCGGCGCCCTGATCGTCCTGGCCTATGTCTCCCAGTACTGGTCCATCGACCCCGAAGTCACCGACCGCCGCGTCATCGCCATGGCGATCAACAGCGCCTTCGCCGTCTATCTGGGCGCGGTGTTCCGGGGGGCGGCCCTGCCCCGCGTCCTGATGCACGCCTGTCTGGTCATGGCGGTCGGCAGCCTGATCATGGTTTTCGCCTATCCCAAGGTCGGGGTGCACCAGTTCGACAACGCCGGCCTCTGGCGCGGCCTGTGGTACGAAAAGAACCAGATGGGCCTGGTCATGGTGGTGGGCGCCGTCTCGGCCGCCGCCTGTCTGGCGGCCGACCAGATCGCCGCCAATGGACGCAGGCCCTGGACGGCGCTGCTGACCCTGGCCCTGACCGTCCTGCTGATCCTGGCGACCCAGTCCAAGACCTCGCTGCTGTGCCTGATGATCGGCGTCGGCATGGTGGGGGGCTGGTGGGTCTTGAAACAGGGCGGCGCGGTCGTCACCATCGTCGCCGTCTGGGCCGGCGTGGTCGGGATCGTCGGCGGCGCCTGGGTCTGGCACGTCGCCTCGGCCTCCATCCTACAGGCCCTGGGAAAGGATCCGTCTCTGACCGGCCGCACCCTGATCTGGGAGGCCCTGATGCGAAAGGTGGCCGAACGTCCCTGGACCGGCTACGGCTTCAGCGCCTTCTGGGGCGTGGATTCCATCCCGGCGCGCGAGATTCGAATCCAGACCCAGTGGCCCGTGCCGTCGGCGCACAACGGCTGGATCGACCTTCTGGTGCAGCTGGGCTGGCCCGGCGCGATCACCGTCGGCGCCCTGATCGTCGTCGCCGCCGTGATGATCCTGGCCCGCACCAACGGCCTGGGGACGCGCGAAGGCTATTGGAGCATCGCCTATCTGTCGGTCTTCGTCGCCCTCAGCCTGTCCGAAAGCGTGCTGCTGAACCACGCCAGCCTGCCCTGGTCGTTGATGCTGGCCATTCTGGCGCGGGCCGTGACCTTCGATCCGGCGCCCAACCGCGCCCCGGTGCGCGCCGCGCTTGCCCCCGGCCGTTCGCGGGCCTACCAGAACCGGCCCCGAATCGCCTCAGACTATGTGAATGGCCGCCGATCTCTTCGCCTTTGACGACGAACCTCCCGCTCGCAAGCCCGAGCCGCCCAAGCCTGCCGTGACGCCCGCGCCGGTTGCTTCTGCGCCTCCTGCTGCGCCGGCGCCCGCAGCCGCACCCCTCGTCGCGCCGGTCGCGCCGTCATCGACGACGACCGGCTATTCCGCCTCCTCCATCGAGGTGCTGGAGGGATTGGAGCCCGTCCGCAAACGCCCCGGCATGTATATCGGCGGCACCGACGAACGAGCCCTGCACCACCTGTTCGCCGAAGTCCTGGACAACGCCATGGACGAGGCCGTGGCCAAGCACGCCAAACAGATCCGGGTCGATCTGGACTCAGAGGGCTATCTGTCGGTCTATGACGACGGGCGCGGCATCCCTGTCGATCCCCACCCCAAACACCCCGGCAAGTCGGCGCTGGAAGTGGTCATGACCGTCCTCCACTCGGGCGGCAAGTTCTCGGGCAAAGCCTATGAAACCTCTGGCGGTTTGCACGGCGTCGGGGTGTCGGTCGTCAATGCGCTGAGCGAACGTCTGGACGTCACGGTCTGGCGCGACGGCTTCGAATGGCGCCAGAGCTTCTCGCGCGGCCAGGTCCTGGGTCCGATCCAGCAGGTTCAGCCTTCGAAGAAGCGCGGCACCCTGATCCGGTTCAAGCCGGACGACGAAATCTTCGGCGTCGGCGCGGCCTTCAAGCCGGCCCGTCTGTTCCGCATGGCCCGGTCCAAGGCTTATCTGTTCCGCGGCGTCGAGATCAAATGGACCTGCGCGCCGGATCGGATCACCGACGCCACACCGGCCCAGGCGGTCCTGCACTTCCCCGGCGGTCTGGCCGACGCCCTGGCCGACCGGATCGGTCAGCTGGAGACCGTCACCCCCACCTTCGCCGGCCGCGCCGAGCGTCAGGGCGAGGCGGGCGCCTTCGAATGGGCCGTGACCTGGTCGCCCGCCGGCTTTGGCGAGGCGGACGGCTTCATCCAGTCCTACTGCAACACCGTCTCCACCCCCGACGGCGGCACGCACGAGGCGGGCTTCCGCGCCGCTCTGGTCAAGGGCCTCAAGGCTTACGGCGAACTGACCAACGAAAAGCGCGCGGGCGTCATCACGGCCGAGGACGTCATCGCCAACGCCGGCGCCCTGATCAGCGTCTTCATCCGCAATCCCGAGTTCCAGGGCCAGACCAAGGACCGCCTGTCCTCGCCCGAGGGCGCCCGACTGGTCGAACAGCTGCTGCGCGACCCGCTGGACCACTGGCTGACCGAAAGCCCCAAACAGGCCAACGCCCTGCTGGGCTTCGTCATCGACCGGGCCGAGGAGCGTCTGCGTCGGCGCAAGGACAAGGAGGTCCAGCGCGCCGCCGCCACCCGCAAGCTGCGCCTGCCGGGCAAGCTGTCGGACTGCAGCCGCCAGGCCGCCGAGGGCACCGAACTGTTCATCGTCGAGGGCGATTCGGCCGGCGGCTCGGCCAAGCAGGCGCGTGACCGCACGACCCAGGCCATCCTGCCCCTGCGCGGCAAGATCCTGAACGTCGCCTCGGCCACCGCTGACAAGCTGCGCCAGAATGTGGAGCTGTCCGATCTCGCTCTCGCGCTGGGCGTCCAGCCCGGCAATCGGTTCAACATCGACGATCTGCGCTACGAGCGGATCGTCATCATGACCGACGCCGACGTGGACGGCGCCCACATCGCAGCGCTTCTGATCACCTTCTTCTATCGGGTCATGCCCGAGACGATCCGCCAGGGCCGGGTCTTCATGGCCCTGCCGCCTCTCTATCGGATCTCGGCCGGCCCCTTGAGCGAATACGCCCGCGACGACGCCCACCGCGACGAACTGCTGGCCACCGTCTTCAAGGGCAAGAAGACCGAGATCGGCCGCTTCAAGGGCCTGGGCGAAATGATGGCCTCCCAGCTGAAGGAGACCACCATGGACCCCAGGAAGCGCACCCTGGCCCGCATCACCGTGCCGGACGCCGAGGCCAGCATCGAAGATCTGGTCGAACGCCTGATGGGCAAGCGCGCCGAGGCCCGGTTCCAGTTCATTCAGGAAAACGCGCAGTTCGTGAAGGAAGAACTGGACGTCTGACGCCATCGCGGCCCTTCCAACGAACGGCGACGCCTGACAAAAGAACCGCCATGAGCACGACCGCCCCTTCCCCCGCCTTTCTGGATGAGTTGAAGGCCGCCCTCGGCCCGGGCGGTTGGACCCAGGACCCGCAGGTCGTGGCCCCCTTCCTGACCGAATGGCGCAACCGCTGGACGGGCGAAACGCCCATCCTCCTGACCCCGCGTTCGACCGAGGAGGTCGCGCGCATCGTCGCCCTGTGCGCCCGCGACGGGGTGGCGGTCACGCCCCAGGGCGGGGGCACCGGCCTGGTCGGGGGCCAGATTCCCTTCGGCGAAGTGCTGCTGTCGATGAAGAAGATGCGCGCCGTCCGCGACGTCACGCCCCTGGACGACGCCATGACGGTCGAGGCCGGTCTGACCCTGTTGGAGGCGCAACAGGCGGCGACGGCGGCGGGCCGCTATTTCCCGCTCAGCCTGGCGGCCGAGGGCTCGGCCACCGTCGGCGGCGTCATCTCCACCAACGCCGGCGGCACCCAGGTGCTGCGCTACGGCATGATGCGCGATCTGGTGCTGGGCGTCGAGGCGGTCCTGCCCAACGGTCAGATCTTCAACGGCCTGAAACGCCTCAGGAAGGACAACACCGGCTACGACCTGAAGCAGCTTCTGATCGGGGCGGAGGGCACGCTGGGCGTCGTCACCGCCGCCACTCTGAAACTGTTTCCGATCATGCGCTCGCGCGCCGTCGCGATCGTGGGGCTTGAGACCGCCGCCGCCTCCATCGAGCTTCTGGCCCGCGCCAAGGCCGAGACCGGCGGCGGGGTCGAGGCGTTCGAGCTGATGAAGCGCCTGGGCATGGAACTGGTGCTGAAGACCATCCCCGACACCCGCGAACCTCTGGAGTCGACGCCCGACTGGTACGTCCTGATCGAAATCGCCTCGGGCACGCCGGGCGGGGCCGAAGCGCAGATGGAGGCCCTGCTGGAGGTCGCCTTCGACGAGGGGCTGATCACCGACGCCGCCATCGCCCAGAACGACGCCCAGCGCGCCGCCTTCTGGCGTCTGCGCGAGGAGCATTCGGCGGCTCTGAAGCCCGAGGGCGGCGGCTGGAAACACGACGTCTCCGTGCCGATCAGCCGAATCGCCCATTTCATCGACGAAGCCTCGGCCGCCGTCGCACGCTTCCATCCCGGCGCCCGCATCTCGGTCTTCGGCCACGTCGGCGACGGCAATCTGCACTACGACATCCTGCCGGGCGTCGGTCAGGACGTGCCCGCCTTCATCGGCCGCTGGAAGGAAGGCTCCCAAGTCGTTCATGACGTGGTCGCCCGCTACGACGGCTCCATCTCGGCCGAACATGGTCTGGGCCGGCTGAAGACCGACGAGGCCCGGCGCTACAAGTCGCCGCTGGAGATCGAGACCATGGCCGCCATCCGCCAGGCGCTCGATCCTCGACGCATCATGAACCCCGCCGTCCTGTTCTGACGGAAATGTGCGCCCAACCGGCGGCTTGCGCGCGCAATGCCGCTGGTCTGAACCCCGTCTTTTCATAGACTTGTCGAATTCTCGCGCCGATCTGCGCGCCTCGGTTCGGATCGCGCCCATGCTTGATCCGTCCCGTCGCACCGGAGGGCTCGTAAGGCCTGCGACCTTGCGGCGGCGGGAGCGTATGGAGCGGTGTCCGCCCGATGTCGGGGTTCCAAAGACCTCGCGCGGGCGAGCGGCGGCCGGCAGGGTCCGGTCGCCTTGCGTGGCGGCTCGGAGGAGAGCCAACGGGGCGGACGTGCAGGCGTCACGCCCGCCGCGGGGGGCGTTCGGGGTCGGCGTGAAAACATTGCGTCGGTCCGAGGCTCGTCGAAAACCATGCGCGCGGAGCGTCGGCCTTCGTCGAAACGGTATTTCATCTCAGAACTCCGGGCGATGGCCCGGCGCTCCGCCTGCCCTCCCTTATCCCCCGCGCGACGGCGACGGGCGCCTTGGCCTGCCCAGTGGCTCGCCCAGCGGCTCGCATGGTCGATAATGTTCTTGATTTGTTCCTTTGTTCGTTCCATCGTCCCTTCATGGAAACGGCCAAGGGAAGAGGCGCGCGTTCGAATGTCACCGGCCGCTACGAGCCCCAGCAGCATGAAGCGTTCGACGACGGCTGGACGCACGACGACGCCCAGGTCGCGCCGCTGCGCACCACCCTCACGCCCGAACACGCCCGCACCATCATCGCCCGGAACGACAGTCCGGACGTCGGCTTCGACCGCTCCATCAATCCCTACAAAGGTTGCGAACATGGCTGCATCTACTGCTACGCCCGTCCGGCCCATGCCTGGATGGGCCTATCCCCGGGCCTGGATTTCGAGAGCCGGCTCTTCTTCAAGCCCGAGGGCGCACGTCTGCTGGAACAGGCGTTCCTCGCCCCCCGATATCGGTGCAAACGCATCCACATAGGCGGCAACACCGACCCCTATCAGCCGGTGGAGCGGGATCTGCAGTCCACCCGCTCGATCCTTCAGGTGATGCAGCGGTTCAACCATCCGTTCAGCATCATCACCAAGTCGGTGCTGATCGCGCGCGACGCCGACATTCTGGGCCCCATGGGACGGGCCGGCCTGGCCTCAGCCTTCGTCTCCATCACCACCCTGGACCGCAAGCTGGCCAGGGCCATGGAGCCGCGCGCCTCCACCCCCGCCAAACGGCTTGAGGCCATCAGCCGCCTGGCCGATGCGGGGTGCCCGGTCGGGGTCGGCTTCGCCCCCGTCATTCCCGGCCTCAACGATCATGAACTGGAATCGGTCCTGGAGGCCGCCGCCAAGGCCGGGGCGACCACGGCCATGTACGTCACCCTGCGCCTGCCGCTGGAGATCAAGGACCTGTTTCAGGAATGGCTGGCCGACGCCCGGCCCGACCGCGCCGCCCGCGTCATGTCCCTGATTCGCCAGACGCGCGGCGGGCGCGACTACGACCCCGACTTCGCCCAGCGGATGAAGGGGCGCGGCCCGGTCGCCGACCTGATCGCCGTCCGCTTCAAGGCCGCCCTGAAACGCTATGGGCTGGATGCGCCCCGCCCTCTGCTGGACGAAAGCCGTTTCCACGTCCCGGCCGACGCCCGACCTCAACTGGAGCTGTTCGGCTAAGATGTTGACGGAGCGGGGTCGTCATTCCGGGGCTGGGCATAGCGAAGAACCCGGAACCCAGGGGTACGGAATGGCTGCTGAATCCGTTCAGTTCCTGATGCGCGCCTCCTGGGTTCCGGGTTCGTCCTTCGGACGCCCCGGAAGGACGCGCCGAGAGGCTTGCTCTCGCGAATCGCAGGCGAATTCAGTCCTCGGCGGCCGAGGGGTCGATGGCGTTCGTCACCAGATCGCGCCACGTCGGGTCGGTGTCGTCCACCAGGTCGACATCGTCCATCAGGGCCACGACGGCGTCGCCGTCGGGCAGGATCAGGCCCAGCACCTCCATCGCCTCCCCTTCGGCGTTCAGGTGGCTCTCGGCCTGGACCACGACCGCCGCCTGTTCGCCCGCGTCGTCCCACCAGATGGCCGGCTGCGGCAGGTCCATGGCGATGGGGCGCGGATCGTCCGTATCCCCCAGGGCGAAGACCGCGCGGCGCGCCTGCACGTCGTCCAGGGTCGCAACCGCCCCGACGAACGGCGTCAACCGGGTCCAGTCTTCGGCGTGGAACCCGCCGCCGTCCTCGTCCTCGTCCGCCATCGTCCTCGCCTATCGCCTACCGTCTGAACACGCCGACCAGCTCCACATGGGCCGACCAGAGAAATTGATCCACGGGCGTGACCCGCTCCAGCCGGAACCCGGCGTCGATCAGAACCCGCGCATCCCGTGCAAAGGTCTGGGGGTTGCATGACACCCCCACCACGACGCCCGCCTTGGCGGCCGCGATCTGGGCCGTCTGTTCGACGGCTCCGGCGCGCGGCGGGTCGAAGACGATGGCCTCGCACCCTTTCAGATCGAACGGCGTCAGGGGACGGCGGAACAGGTCGCGCGCCTCGGCGGCGATGGCCTTCATCCCCTTGGCCGTGTTGATCCCGGCCTTCAGGGCGTCGATCCCGGCCTTGGAGGCGTCGGCGGCGATCACCGGCGCGACCGTCGCCAGCGGAAAGGTGAAGGTCCCGGCGCCGCAGAACAGATCGGCGACCTTTCTGGCGCCCTTCACGGCGGCCACGGCGCGCGACACCATGGCGTCCTCCGCCTGCGGCACGGCCTGCAGGAAACCCCCGGCCGGCAGCGCGACGGTCGCCGGACCGAAGGCGATCTTCGGCTGGCGCGCCATGACCAGGGTTTCTCCGGCCAGGCTCAGCCGCGCCAGATCGGCCGCCTGGGCCGCCGCGACGGCCCGGCTGCGGGCATCGCCCGACGGGCCGCCGCCGGATCGGCGCTCCACCCCCGTTACATCCACGTCCAACCCCGTCAGCGTCCAGGTGACATGCAGGGTCGGGGCCGACTTCGGATGCTCCAGAAAGGCGTCCGCCAGACGACGCAGGGCCGGGATCGCCTGAACGATGCGGGGATCGGCGACCGGACAGGCGACCACCTCGACCAACCGCCACGACCGACGCGCCTTGAACCCCAGGATCGCCCGACCGTCCTCGCCGCGTCGGGCATGCAGGGCCACCCGCCGCCGCGTGCCCGACGGCACGGCCACTGTCGGCTCGATCTCGGTCTCGACCCGCTCTCGCGCCAGGGCCAGTCGGACCTGCTCGCGCTTCCAGTCCAGATAGGGTTCGGCCGCCCAGTGCTGCAGCGCGCAGCCGCCGCAGTCGCCATATTGCGGCGACACCGGCGCGATCCGGTCGGCGCTGGGCGCGACGATCTCGGCCGTTTCCAGCCGACCGTCGCTGACCCGGCCCCGCACGGTCTCGCCGGGCAGGGTCAGGCTGGCGAAGACCGGCCCGTTCGGCGTTTCGGCGATCCCGTCGCCCTGCCCGCCGATGCGGTCGATCCTGAAGGTCTCCATCGCCGCGCTTCTAGCCCCGCCTCCCCGGCGCGCCAAGCACGACAGGCCAAACAAACCCCGGCCTCAAGCAGCGCGAAGCGCGGTAGGCGAAACAAACCTCGGCCTCAAGCAGCGCGGAGCGCGGTAGGCCAAAACGAACGTCTGCCGCAAGCAGAGCGGAGCGCGGTAGGCCCAACAAAGATGAACGAAGATGAACAGACCGCTCAAATCCCGTTCAGCTTCGCCGCATTAATCATCCTTGCAACAGACACGAGGCTTCGCCGTTATGCGGTTACGGAATTGGTCCGGTCCTCGAAGGGGTTGGAATATGCGTATCTCGAAAACATCGCTGGCCGCCGTCGCCGCCCTGGCTCTGGGCGTCACCGCAGCGCCGCTCGCCGCCTCGGCCCAGACCTATTACAGCTACGGTCAGGCGCGGAACTACGGCACGGGCGCCTATGGCCCGTCCTATGACTATTCCAACCGCGGCTATGGCTACGATCCCTGCGCCCGTGAACGGCAGGGCCGCACCGGCGCGGGTGCGGTGATCGGCGGCGGCGCGGGCGCCGTCATCGGCTCGCAGTTGGCCGCGCGCGGTCGTCGCACCGAAGGCAGCATTCTGGGCGGCGTGCTGGGCGCCGTGGTCGGCTCTCAGGTCGGTCGTTCCAGCTCCGACGCCTGCCGCAGCTATCAAAGCTACGGCTCCAATGGCTACTACGGCCAGGGCTACGGCTATACGCCCAGCTACAGCGAGCCGACCTACAGCTACTACGATAACCGCTACTCCGGCGATCAGGGTTACGGCTACGACGGCTACGACCGCCGCGACGACTACGCCTACGACCGGGGCGGCTATTATAACGACCGCCCGGTGGGGAACTATCAGAACACCGACGGATGCCGCCTGGCGGAAAGCCGCATTCGTCTGCCCGATGGTCGCACGGACACCCGCTACGTCCGCACCTGCCCCGACCAGTACGGCCGCTATCGCGTCGTCGATTAATTATCAGCCCCCCTGTCGATCGACGACGTGACGGGAGCCGCCGGAGGAGAAATCCCCCGGCGGTTTCTCATCGTTCGGGCAGGCCACCGCGCTTCGCGCCACTTGAGCCCGTGTTTCAGGGTCAAGGTTCTCGGTCGGGCTTCGTGGCCCACAGCAGGAACTCGACGTTGCCGTCGCCGCCGGTGACGGGGCTTACGGTCGTGGCCTGCACGGCCCAGCCTGCGGCCTCCAGCCAGTCCCGCACCCGTTGGACCGCTGCGGCGTGGGCGGCGGGGTCCTTGACCACCCCCTTCTTGCCTGTGCCAGGCCGATCCGCCTCGAACTGAGGTTTCACCAGGGTGATCAGGTCCGCCCCCTGCGCCGCCAGATCCAGAACGGCCGGCAGCACCTTGATCAGGCTGATGAAGCTGGCGTCGCAGACGATCAACGACGGCGCCTGCGGGATCAGCGCCGGCGTCAGATCGCGCGCATCCGTCCGCTCCAGATTGGTGACGCGAGGGTTGGCGGCGACGGTCGGATGCATCTGACCCGACCCCACGTCCACGGCGAACACCTTGGCCGCGCCGCGATCCAGGCACACCTCGGTGAAGCCGCCGGTGGAAGCGCCGACGTCCAGCGCGATCCGGCCTTCGACGGCGATGGGCCACAGCGTCAGGGCGTGATCCAGCTTCAGCGCGCCGCGCCCGACCCAGCGGTGCGCGGGCCGGGCGTCCAGAACGGCGTCGTCGGCCACCGCTTCGGACGGCTTTCGCACCACGACGCCGTCGGCCCTGACCAGCCCGGCCTCGATGGCGGCCCGCGCTCGCGACCGGCTGTCGAACAGGCCCCGCGCGACCAGCAGCTGGTCGATGCGGCTCTTCACCCGGCCCGCCGGATCACAGGGCCTCCAGCCGTTTCAACGCCGCCTGCAGCTTGGCCTTGCCGGCTTCCGCCTCCGCCAGTTTGGCGCGCTGTTCGTCCACGACCTCGGCGGCGGCGCGGGCGACGAAATTGGGGTTGCCCAGCTTCTTGTTCACATGGCCGATGTCGGCGTCGAAAGCCCCGATCTCTTTCTCCAGCCGCGCCCGTTCGGCCGTCAGGTCGATGATTCCGGCCAGGGACAGGGCCGCCGTCGATCCGCCGGAAACAAAGGTCACGGCCCCGGTCGGCGCGGCCTCTGCCGATCCGACCTCCGACACCCGGCCCAGGGTCAGGATCAGGTCGCGGTGCCGCGCGATCCGCTCGGCCGTCACGGCGTCGGGCGCGACGAAGGCCAGCGGCGGCTTGGCCGACGGCGGCACGTTCATCTCGGCGCGCAGGCCGCGGATTTCGCCGACCAGATCGACCAGCCAGCCGATTTCGGCCTCGGCCGCCGGGTCGATGAAGGCGTCCGGCAACACCGGCCATTCGGCGCCGATCAGCAGACCGTCGCGGGCCGGGCCTTCCTTGCCCAGTTCGGCCCAAAGCTCCTCGGTGATGAAGGGCATGACCGGGTGCAGCAGCTTCAGCGTCTGATCCAGCGTCCAGGCGGTCATGGCGCGTGTCTCGGCCTTGGCGGCTTCATCGCCGCCTTGGAAGACCGGCTTGGCCAGTTCCAGATACCAGTCGCAGAAGACGTTCCAGACGAAGCGATACAGCGCGCCCGCCGCATCGTCGAACCGCCCGCCCTCGATGGCCTCGGACACCTGACGCTCGGCCTTGGTCAGCTCGCCCCGGATCCAGCGGTTGATCGTCTGTTCGACGGTCGCGGGATCGAAGCCCTCGACACGGCGCGCCTCGTTCATCTGGCTGAAGCGGGCGGCGTTCCACAGCTTGGTGCCGAAGTTGCGATAGCCTTCAATGCGTTGCTTCGACAATTTGATGTCGCGCGTGCCCGACAGGATGGCCATGGTGAAGCGCAACGGATCGGCGCCCAGTTCGTCGATGATGCCCAGAGGGTCGATGACGTTGCCCTTGGACTTCGACATCTTCTGGCCCTTCTCGTCGCGGACCAGACCGTTGATGATGACCCGCTTGAACGGAGCCTCGCCGTCCATGAAGTGCAGGCCCATCATCATCATCCGGGCGACCCAGAAGAAGATGATGTCCGCCGCCGTGACCAGGTCGCTGGTCGGATAGAACCGCGCCAGATCCTCGGTCTTCTCGGGCCAGCCCATGGTCGAGAACGGCCACAGGGCCGAGGAGAACCAGGTGTCCAGAACGTCCTCGTCCTGGGTCAGGGCGACCTCGGAATCATAGTCCGTCATCGCCTGTTCGCGGGCGTCCGCCTCGGTTTCGGCGACGTAGATTTCGCCGTTCGGGCCATACCAGGCCGGGATGCGGTGGCCCCACCACAGCTGGCGCGAAATGCACCACGGCTCGATGTTGCGCAGCCATTCGAAATAGATCTTCTCGTAGGACTTCGGCTCGAACACCGTGTCGCCCTGCTCGACCGCCTTCAGAGCGGGCTGGGCCAGGACCTTGGCGTCGACGTACCACTGGTCGGTCAGCCACGGTTCGATGACCACGCCGGAGCGGTCGCCGTGAGGGACGACGTGGCGGGTCTTCTCGATCTCGCGCAGCCAGCCCTCTGCCTCGGCGCGGGCGACGATGGCCTTGCGCGCGGCGAAACGGTCCAGGCCCACCAGATCGGCGGGGATTTCCGGCACGTCCTCGGCGACGATGCGGGCGAAGGCGTCCAGCACGTTCAGGGCGGCCAATCCGGCCCGCTTGCCGACGCCGAAGTCGTTGAAGTCGTGCGCCGGGGTGATCTTCACCGCGCCCGAACCCTTGGTCGGGTCGGCGTAGTCGTCGGCGACGATGGGGATGCGGCGGCCGGTGATCGGCAGGGTCACGAACTTGCCCACCAGCCCCGCGTAACGCTCATCCTCGGGGTGAACCGCCACCCCGGTGTCGCCCAGCATGGTCTCGGGCCGGGTGGTGGCGACGACGATGAAGTCGCGCGTCTCCCATTCCGTCGCCTTGCCGTCCTCGTCGAAGGCGATGGGGTGCTCATAGGTCACGCCGTCGGCCAGCGGATAGGCGAAGTGCCAATAGGCGCCGTCCACCTCGCGCTGCTCGACCTCCAGGTCCGAGATCGCGGTCTGGAAATGCGGGTCCCAGTTCACCAGCCGCTTGTCGCGATAGATCAGGCCTTCCTTGTGCAACTGGACAAAGACCTTGCGGACGGCGGCGTTCAACCCCTCGTCCAGGGTGAAGCGTTCCCTCGACCAGTCGCAGCTGGCGCCCAGGCGGCGCAACTGGCGCACGATGGTCCCGCCGCTCTCGGCCTTCCATTCCCAGACCTTGTCGATGAAGGCGTCGCGGCCCATGTCGCGCCGTCCGACATTGCCCGCGGCGGCCAATTGGCGCTCGACCACCATCTGGGTGGCGATGCCCGCGTGATCGGTGCCCGGCAGCCACAGCACCGCCTTGCCCTTCATCCGGTGATAGCGGGCCAGGATGTCCTGAAGCGTGTTGTTCAGCGCATGGCCGATGTGCAGGCTGCCCGTCACGTTCGGCGGGGGAATGACGATCGAATAGGCGCTCCCGGCCCCTTCCGTGCGGGGCGCGAACAGGCCGCTCTTTTCCCACTGGGCGTACAGGCGGGGTTCGGCGGCCTGGGGTTCGAAGGTCTTCTCGAGCATGGGGGACTTCTTTGTTGCTAACGCTCCGCGCGCGGCGCGTCGCTCCTTGAGCATATCGAAAATGCAGAAAGGCGGCCCCTTCAGGAGCCGCCCCTCGGATTAGTCTGGGCTGAAGCGAAGGGCTAGGCGCTGCGCGCGATGCGTTCGACTTCCTTCTGCACCGCGGCCTGGACGATGCCGGGAAGATTGGCGTCCAGCCAGTCCTTCAATAGGGGGCGCAGCATCTCGGCGACCATGGCCTCGACCGTGTTGCCGCTGACGAAGGGCAGGTCATGGGTCGGGGCGGAGGGCGCAGGCTCGGGTTTCTTGAAGCTGGCGGCCAGGCCCGCGAAGGCGGATGCGGCGCTGGCGGCGGCGCTGTCGCCGACCAGGGAATCGTAAGACGGGGCAGGCGCCGACGTCGATGCCGCCTCGACCGACGGGACCGGGGTCGGCTCGGGCGTCGGCTCCAGCACGTCCAGGTCGCCGATGGTCGCCGTCGCCTCGTAGCGGTCGGTCAGTTCCAGCACGTCGTCATCAGCATGCGGCGCCTCGGCTGGAGGCGTTTCGACAGGGGATTCGGCGGCGACGGTCTCAGCTTCAGCCGCGGCTTCGGGCTCGGCGACCGGCGCCTCGGTGGCCTCAGCCGCCGTTTCGGCCGGCGCTTCGTCTTCGGAAATGATTCGGCGGATCGACGCCAGAATCTCTTCCATGGTCGGTTCCTGGGCGGATTGATCGGTCATGGGGCAGCCTTGGACGAGACCATTGAAAGAACGATGCCTGCGGGCCGCCGCCGAACAGCCGGAACCGTCCGACGACAGAGCCTTGTCGTCGCACCAACGCTCGCGGGAATCAACGGCGTTTTCCTGCGGACCCGCCGGGAGACGATCAGTTGCGCGGGGCGGTGCGCATCGCTTCGCCCTTCAACTGGGCGTCGACCGGCGCGTCGGGCGCATCGACGGCGCCGACGATGGGCGGAGAGGCCACGCGGTCCAGCGTCTCGACCAGGCCATCCCACGGCAGGGCGCCGCGACCCTGAACCCGGTCGAAGTTCGACTTGGCGTCATAGACCTCGACATCGGGGTTCAGCGCCGGCCCCTCCAGCTGGCCCATAGCCGCCAGAAGCGAAGCGCGGGCGACGTACTCGGCGGCGCGGGCGTTGGCCAAGCCGGTCTGAGCCGCACGCAGGGTCACTTCCTGGTTCAGCACGTCCAGGGTGGTGCGCAGTCCGACCTGCGCCTCATGACGCACGCCCTCGGCCGCGACCGAGGCGGCGCGCACGGCCTCTTCGCCCGCCGCCACGCCGGCGCGGGCCGACAGGACCTGAGCATAGGCCGCGCTGACGCTTTGCAGGACTTCGCGGCGCTGACCCTCGACGTTGATCTGGGCGGCGTTGGCCTGTTCCAGAGCCTGGGCGACGCGCGAGCGGTTCAGGCCGCCGGTGAACAGGGGCACCGACAGGGTGGCGCCGGCGTTGAAACTGCGGCGGTCTGCCAGTTCGCCCAGGTCGCGCAGGTCGTTCGTCGCGCCGCCATAGGAGGCCGTGGCCCGGATGGAGGGCAGATACTCGGCGCGCGCCGCCGCCACGGCCGCCTCGGCGCCCTGCTGGCGATAGGCGGCGGCTAGGACGCCGGGGTTCCGTTGCAGCGCTGTATCCACCGCCGCATCGAAGTCGGTCGGAATGGCGGGCAGCGCCGGGGCAGCCTCCAGCTCGGTCGGCGACTGGCCCACCACGGCGGCATAGGCCGCGCGCGACGTCGACAACTGGGCCTGGGCGTTCGCCAGGTCCGATTGCGACTGGGCCAGGGACGCCTCGGCCTGGGCCACGTCGGTGCGGGTGATCTCGCCCACCTCGAAACGGGCGGTCGTCTCTTCCAGCTGACGCTGAAGAACGTTCAGATTCTCCTGGCGGATGGCCAGAATCTGCATGTCGCGGTTGACGTTCACATAGGCCTGGATGACCGACAGCATCACCGACTGTTCGACGTTGCGCAGGTTCTCGCGCCCGGCCAGGACGCCGGCCTGGGCTTCGTCGATGGCGCGGGCGACCCGGCCGGCGGTCCAGATGTTCTGCGACAGGCTGACCCCGACATTGCCCGATTTGCTTTCGGACGAGCGAGTCGTGATCTGGGTGTCGGGCACGCCGTCGTTGTTCGTGTCGACGAACTGCGTCACCGGCGGGAAATCGCTGCGGGTGTAGCTGGCGCCGGCCGAGGCGCTGAGCGTCGGGCGCAGGCCCGAACGCGCCTGGACGACCGTTTCGTCCAGCGCCCGCTGGCTGGCGCGCTGAGCCAGCAGATTGGGGTTCGTCTGATAGGCCAGGGCGATGGCGTCCTTCAGCGTTTCGGCCCAGGCAGGCGCGCCCAGCCCCGTCACGAGAGCGACCATTGCGGCCGAAGCCAGCACACGCGAGCGTTTCAACATCGTTCGTCCTTGACCGGCGCCCATGACGGGACGCCTGAATGTTCACCAGCGTAACTGGAGCCTGACAGCGCCACACGCCAGTTAAGTTTTTTTCACGCAGCGGGCCGAAAAGCCCGTCGCAAGATTTGGCGTCGCCCTAGAGCGAGAAGGTGGGCGCCGAGGTCAGTTCGGCAAGGACCGCCGGCGACGAATCGAACAGTTCGCGGCGCGACAGGCCGTGTTCGTCCTTGATGAACAGCGCCGCCTTGCCGACGGGGCCGCGACGTTCGACCAGGACCATGCGCCCGCCGATTCGCAGGGCGTCGCCCCAGGCCCGTGGCAGATCGGCGATCCCGCCTTCGCTGACGATCAGATCCAGGTTCTGGCCGCTGGGCTGGGCCAGCGGCGCGACGACCGTCTGAACGCCCTCGGCCTCCAGCGCGGACCCGATCACCTCGAACACCGCCGCATCCGATTCTTGGGCCGTGACCTTCAGGTCCAGACGAGCCAAGACGGCGGCCGCATAGGGGCCGGCAAGGGCCAGAGCGGTCTCCCCTGCCCTCGGCGCGGCGGCCTGCAGCAGCTTGGCGACATCGCGCGCGGGCATCAGCCGGCGATTGCCCGCGATCGTCACGGCCTCATCGGAATAGGCGGCGAAGGCGCGGTCCGGGGCGCAGAACGATTCACGCGGGACCTCCATCATGGCCAGATGGATATCAGGGTTGGTGACGTCGTTCACCCGCACCTGAGAGTCGACCATGGCCTTGCGCGCTGCGGTGAAATCCATCTGTAAACAGCCTTTGACGAGTATCCGGGAGGAATTCTGGCGCGCTTATAGGTCCGTGCGTTGCAGCGGACAATCCGATCTGATAGCGAACGCCCCTCGCGATGACCGCCCCCCGAGGATTTGGGGTCAAAAGCGGCCTGATGGCGGAGTGGTGACGCAGAGGACTGCAAATCCTTGCACCCGGGTTCGATTCCCGGTCAGGCCTCCATCGCAGACACGGCAAAGGGCGCGGACGGCAGGGTTCGCGCCCTTTTCGTTTCGGCCGCCGGTCGTTTTACCCGCCGGACAGGGCGGGCGTCGTCAGATGATGCAGGGCCACCGCGCTGGTCGTGGCGACGTTCAGCGAATCGAATCCGCCTGCCATCGGAATGCCGACGGCCGTGCACCGGGCGATGACGTTGGAGGGCAGGCCCGGCCCCTCCGAACCCAGAAGCAGGGCCACGGGGCCCTTGCGGCGATACTGGGCCAGGGGCTGGTTCGCGGACGGGGTCAGGGCCAGCACCTCCACCCCGGCGGCCTCCAGCGCCTCTATCGAACTCAGGGTCGAACCGCCGGCGAAGCACGGCGTCCGCAGAACCGCCCCGACCGAAACCCGAATGGCCTTGCGGTAGAAGGGATCGCAACAGGTCTGGTCCAGCAGCACCGCCTTGGCCCCGAAGGCGGCGGCGTTGCGGAACAGGCCGCCCATATTGTCGTGATTGCCGATCCCGGCCGCGACGACGAAGATATCGTCCCTTTGCAGATCGCCGAGACAGGCTTCCATCGTCACAGGCTTTGGCTTTTCGCCCAGGGCCAGGATGCCGCGATGAAGCGGAAAGCCCGCGATCTGGTCCAACACGGCCTGGCTGGCGACATAGACCGGCGTCTGGTCCGTCAGCCTGGCGATCACGTCGACCAAGCCGGCCGCTCGTTTCTCTGCCAGCAGCAGGGCGCGCGGCCGGCAAAGCGAGGCGGACGAGGTCAGAACCCGCACCACCACCTCGCCCTCGGCGATGAACAGACCCTCGCGGCCCGTCAGGTCGCGCTCCCGGATGTGGCGAAAGGCGGCGATACGGGGGTCGGCGGGGTCGGAGACGATTATCTGATTCATGGCGCGTTTTTCCCGTTGCACGAATCCAAGAGCCGCTGCTATAGGCCCGCCTCCCGAGCAGTTCCGCGGTAGCTCAGTGGTAGAGCAGCCGACTGTTAATCGGCTGGTCGTAGGTTCGAATCCTACCCGCGGAGCCACCGCTCGGATTGACCTTTTTCAGGTCCTTCCGAGATTGCGGTGGATGCAGTTTGGGCGATGTGTTCTGCAAGAAAATCAAACGGTTCCTTGAAAGTCGCGGTGAGTTCGCCGTTGGCCCAGGAGCAGTTCGAAAGTAGCAGATTCAGCAGCGTTCTTTTCTCTCCTGCTGTCGCTTTTTCGAAGATTAGGTGCGAATCTTTCGCAAGTTGGATGAGCGTAACGCCGGCGTCGATGTACGAGTCGTCGGCCTCGTGATGGCGTTCGATGTCCCTCAGGCAGCGATCACGCTCGTCACGCCATTGCGCCTGCATTCGCCGGTAGAAGCCTTCACCGATCTTGCCGTCGAGCTTGTCGGCATACATCGCCTCGATTCGCTTCTGTAGCCGGTCGGCTTCGGCGCGCAGTCTCTCGATCGCCTGCCTCTGCTCCCGGCTCTCATCCGCGAGGCTTTCGTGCAGCGCGGTTCGAATCATCGTGAAAATGCTCTCGTCGAGTCGCAGCTGGCTCAACAGGTGCGTGAAACGCTCCGCCAGCGCTTCTTCCCGGACGTAGGGCTCTCCGCATTTCCCCTTGAACCCCGTGCAGTGGTAATAGATGTACTTCTGCTTCTTGATCTCCCCCACGAGCGCGCAGCCGCAATGGCCGCAGGTCAGCAGGCCCGAGAACGGAAAATCCTTGGGGTTGGCACGAATGTTGGCGGCGTTTCGGCCGTCGAGCACATCCTGTACCGCGCCCCATAGTTCTTCAGAAACCAGTGGCTGGTGGCTACCCGTGTAGATCTTCCCAAGCCACTCGAACCGGCCCGTGTACACCCGGTTTCGCAGCATCTTGTGGACGGTGCTGGCGCCAATGGGAGCGCCGCTCTTTCGATAGACAAGTCCGGCGCGCCGAGCCTTTGCCGAGACGTCCTTCAGCGAGTAGCCACCGCTTGCATACCACTCGAAAAGCTTCTGGACGATCGGGCCGAGCGTGGGATCGACCGTGACGATCTTCTTCCCATCCACTCCCACGGTATTGAGGTAGCCGATGGGGGCAAAGGTCGGCCAGAGCCCCTGCTCCGCCTTCTCAAGCATGCCCTTGCGTGTCTCTTCCGAGAGGTTGTCGATGTAGTTCTTCGCCATCAGCACCTTGATGCCGTGCATGAACTTTTCAGACGACCGGGAATCCCGAGAGAGGACGACGCCCTCTTTGACGAAGTGAATCTCGACGTCCAGATCGTCGACTGTCACCCAATCCTTGAGGTTGCGGTAGAGTCTGTCGGTTTTCTCGACCAGCAGCGTCCGCACGTTCGGATGCTTGCGCAGGTATGCGAGCATCTTGTCGAAGTTGGTCCGGCCGCTCTGCTTGGCGGTTTCGACATCGACATATTCCCCGACGACCTGAAGGTCGTTCACCAGGGCGTAATCCTTGATCAATTTCGTCTGCGCCGGGATCGAGTAACCTTCTCGGTCCTGCTCCTTCGAGGATACGCGCGCATACATCACTGCGCGCTTCAGATCCTCAGTGACCGCAATACTGCTCTGCTTTCTCTTTGCGCCCATGACCTCGCTCCATACCCACACGATCGCACTCGTGTCTGTGCTCGACGACGGGAGAGCGGAACTAGCGCGACTTCATGCAGTGCGGCTCATGGATCGCCCCTCGCCGGAGCAAGCCCTAGTATAGGTCTGCCCGATTCAGGCGCCAACCGAATTATCGACCCTCTTCGCAAGGCCATAAAAAGGCGTCGGTTTAGGCGCTATCTGTGATGGACACCGCGTAGTGCGATTCTGTTCTATTGTTTATTCTGGTCGCGATGCCACCGGGCCAATGTTCGATAGAACTCCGTCAGATTAGCAAGCATGGAACGAGCCTCATTTTCACTCAGTGGTCGCCCCAAACGCGCGGAGAATACTTCCTGGGCCTGCTTCGCAAGGCCATCTGAAAAGTGACTTCCCCGGGATTTGGGTCGACCGGCGTCGCTCTGGCCCAATTGAGGTTTCGGGACGTCGTCAGCCATCTCGATCGCCCTCGCGTTGCGACATTGCGTTGAAGACAAGTGCGGCTGACAATCCGTCCGGCGCAGGAAAGAGCGCCAGTTTGAGCGGCGCGGACCATGTCGGATCACGGAGTTGCACGCGCAGATAGTCTCGTGGCGGGTCGCCGTTTGAACGCGCCTCCCACGCCTCGCCGACCCGCGTCCAGCCGAGAAGCACGATGTATTCAGGCGCATGCTCGCTCCTGCGGTTGTCGTTCGGCACCAGGCGCACCTTCCGATCAATGGTCAGGGTATGGATACGGCCCTCCCAACCGCCGCGCTTGGCCGGCTTGAATACATCGGCCATCGCTCACGCCCCCCGGTCCTTGCGCGCCTTGGCGAACTCCCTGTCCGCGGCAAGAAAGGCGTCGAGCATGAACGGGATCAGATCCGCGACCTCGGCCTTTTCTCCATAGGCTTCCTTGTAAACGGCGGCGTAATCCGACAGCGCTCGGTTCAGATCGGGCATGACGGTGATGGTGATCTTCACCGGCGTCCGATCGGGCAGTTTGGCGAGCTTGAGCATGGGGCTCCTCCTATCGGCCCGCCCACGGACGCAGCACGAGATCCTTGTGGACGATCACGCGCAGCGGCCAGCCGGGACGGACCCGGAGGATGGGTTGGATGTTGAGGTTCTTGTTGACGAGCTGTTGCCCGGCCTGGCTGGCGGACTGCTGGCTGGACTCGCGCACGGCGCGCACGAGGTCGCTTTCGTCGTCCATCGTCAGTTCCGTGCCGACGCCGAGGAGCGTGGCGAGCCCGATGCCTTTCAGGAGACGCCAGGTGTGGTGATCCACCTGATCCTCCAGCCCGGCGTAACCGGCGGCGTCCGTGGCGGGCAAGTTGTCGATCTGGATGGAGGAGCCGTCCGGCAGGATGATCCGCCGCCAGACCACCAGCGCCCGGTTCTGCCCGAAGGCGACGACGCTGTCGTAGCTGCCGATCAGCCGCGAGCCCTGAGGGATCAGAACGATCCGCCCGGTCACGGTGTCATGGACGGTCTCCGTCACCTGGGCCGTCACCAGCCCCGGCAGGTCCGAGTTCAGGCCGGTGATCAGGCTGGCGGCGATGACACTGCCGGCCATCAGTTGATAGGGCGAAGCCGGCGTCTGGAGAGTATGGCTGTTGTAGACGCCATCCCCGGCCCGTTGGTCGATGAAGTCGAGCTTGCGCTGCTGGCCGTTCGGATCGCGCTCGGGATCAAGAGCGAGACGGCCGCCGCCATCGGGCGCCGCCGTCGCATCCTGCGTCGGCACAGCCGGGACGTCGGCCACGGCGGCGACCGGCGCTGCGGTGCGCGCGGAGGATTGAACAACCACGCCGGCTTCGCGCGCCTGATTGGCCTGGGCGGCGAGACGCTGGCGCTCGGCTTCGGCCGCCTGCTCCTGCGGCGTCATTCGGGGTGGCGTCGTCGATGCCGCCCCGCCTCCCCGAGCCGCCTCGGGTTCGAGCCGGCGTTGACGGTCGAGGATGGGTCGCCCGAGATCGCCGGGCAGCGGCGGACCCAGCTTCGGGGTCGCGCCATAGTCGCCGGGCAGATTGGCGACGGCGTCAGGCGGCGTGCGGCGATCTGCGATCACCCCCTCGTCGGCCTGATCGACGACGTGGATCGCGCTCGGCCCCAAGGCCATCCAGGCGACGCCGGCGATGGCAAGCGCGCCCGTCGCCGCGCCGCCGATGACCACGCCGCGCTTGAAGCGGACGATGCGGCGCGGGGCGGCCCGAAGGGTCAGGGCCTCCGCCGGCTCTTTCGACGGCGTCGCGCTCGGGGGAGCCGCCGTGACCGGCCCGGTGGGATCGTCGGGCGTGTCGGTCATGGCCGCGCCCTCCGGCCCTGAGCGACCCGCTCGTTGGCGATGTCCGTTCGGCCGATCCGGACCACCTGCTGCGGGTTCTCGCCCAGCCTCAGCTCCGCGGCGGCGAACAGCCGATCGACGATGTAGTGGTTGCCGCTGACGCGGTAGTTCACCAGCTGCGCGTCGCCCTGCGGACCGACCACGAACAGCGGCGGGGCCTCGCCCTGGTCGAGGCGTCCGGGGAATTCGATATAGACCTTGGAGCCGTCGTCCCAGGCGCGCACCGGCCGCCAGGGCGGACGATCGCCGGTGATCACATATCGGAATCGCAGATTGGTCAGGGCGACGCCGTCCGCGATGGGGCGCGTCTCCTCGGCGCGGGCGTTCTGACGCTGGAGCGCCATTAGTCGGTCCGCCGGATAGGTCCAGGACACCGCCGCCATCGCCGTCGTGTCGGTGCTCTGCAGCGCCAGATGATAGGCCCGCCGATCTGTGGTGATGACCATATTGGTCGAGAGACCGGCAGCGAACGGCTTCACCAGAACATGGACGCGCTGTTGATCGCCGACGCCGCTGGTCGTGTCGCCGATCACCCAGCGCACGGTGTCCCCCGCCGAGACTGCGACCAACCGTTCCCCTGGCTGAAGCGCGATGTCCGAAACCCGCTCGGGGGCGGCGTAGAGCCGGTAAAGCGCGCCTTCGGTCCAGGGATAGACCTGAACGGCGTTGATGTAGCCCGCGCTCGACGGTTCCTGGGTCGCGGCGCGGTTGGCCGCCTCCACGCGGGCGGTCGGCAGTCCGGCCTCCGTTCGGACGGATCGAGAGCGCCCCGACGGTGCGGGCTGCAACTGCCCAGGCAGCGGCAGGGGCGTCGGCGCCTCGACGATCTCGACCGGCCGGGGCGGCTCGGGGACGGCGACCGCCGGCTTGAAGTCGGCGGCGTCGTAGGTAATGGCGGGCGGCGGGGTCGTGCCGGCGCAGGCGGCGAGCGCCAGGGCCGAGGCCCCGGCCATGGTGAGACGGATCATGGATTATCTCCTTCGGGACGGGTGATGGGATCGACGGGCGTGGGCGTCTGCGACATCGCGGTCTCCGACACGGCTCCCGCCGGTTCCCGCTGAGCCGACCGTCTGTCCGCCGCCTCGGATGTTGTCCCCGTCGCGGTCGCGACCGGGTCCAGCTCGCGTGACCAGTCGATGGCGTCGACGAACAGGCCGAGCGGATTGCGGCGCAGGGCGTCGGCGGTCCGGGGCGGCCGGATCACGACGGTCAGCATGGCGGTCCAGCGTTCGGTGCGGGCCAGGCTTCCGCGCTCATAGGTCTGTTCGACCCACTTCACCTGGAAACTGCGGTCCGAGGCCCGGACCACGCTCGTCACCTGCACCGAGACGCTGCGCTGACCGATCTGGCCGAACGGGTCGTCGGCGCGGGCATGGTCGTTGAGGAACAGGGCCGCGCGGTCGGTCGTGAAGTCGTAGGCGTCGAGCCAGGCCTTCTTGACCAGCACCGGGTCGGTGGAGACCGAGCGGACGTCCGTGATGAAGCGGCCGAGATGCCAGGCGATCTGCCCGTCCGTCGGCTTGTAGTTCTGGATCGCAGGCGCGACCGAACGGGCCTCGCCCAGCCGGTCGACCTCGACCACATAGGGGGCGACGCGGCTCTGCATCGACTGCCAGATGTTGCTCGCGGCCAGACCGCCCGAGAGACAGAGGCAGCCGAAGGCGATCAGCCGCCAGTTCCGGGCCTGGACGCGGGCGGAACCGATCCGATCGTCCCAGAGCTGGCCCGCACGCCAGTGCGGCGTCTCCGGTGCGGGCGTTCGCCCGTAGCGTTGAAGGGAGCGTTTAAAGAGCATCTAGTCCTCCTTGAGGCTGGGGTTGGCGGCTACGCCTCCGCGATCGCCGTCCTTGACGGTGTGGATGAGCATCTGGCGGCGATGACGGGCGGTCTGTTCGGCGTGCATCTTCCGCGCCCAGGCGGGCGGGCCTTCCGGCGCCGGGGCCGCTCCGCTCGGAACGCCCCCTGGGGCGCCCCCGGTCGGGGAACCCGAGGGTCCGCCGGTCGGCGCCGGGCCGCCATCGCCGGAACCGGCGCCACCACTCGGCGGCTCTCCCCCTCCGGCCCCGCCGCGAGGCGCGCCGCCAGTGGCGGTCCATGCCGCGTCGCGGCCACGCTGGACGCTGTCGCGGAAGGACGCCGACGCACGGCTCGCCATGCCGCGCGCACCTTGGATCGCCGCTCCTCCGGCGGCGCGCGCGACGCCGCCCAGTCCGGCCGCGACGCCGCCCGCGCCGGACGCGCCCGACGTCGCCGCCCCGAGCTGGTAGGACGCCTGCGCGGCCGACCCCATGGCGGTCCCGGCGCGCATAGCCGCCATTCCGCCGGACGCCGCCGCGCCGAGCGCGCGCGCCCCGAGGGCGACGCCGCCTGCGCCCATTATCGCCGCACCGGCGACCGTGCCGACGGCCGCGCCCGCGCCGAGTTGGGGCGCGCCGGAGATCAGGCCGGTGGCGATGCCCGGACCGAAGACGCCCAGGCCCAGCAGGGTCAGGGCGCCGAGCACCAGGGTCATGGCGGAGGCGACGTCCGGCTCACCGTCGCCGGCCGCGATGAAGCTTTCGAAGAAGCCCGAGCCGATGCCGACGATCACCGCCAGAACCATGACCTTCAGGCCGGAGGAGACGACGTTGCCGAGCACCCGTTCTGCCAGGAAGCTGGTCTTGTTCCACAGCGCGAAGGGCACGAGCACGAAGCCGGCCAGGGTGGTCAGTTTGAACTCGATGACGCAGATGAAGAGCTGGATCGCCAGGACGAAGAAGGCCAGGACCACCAGCAGCCAGGCGATCAGCAGGATCAGCACGGACAGGAGATTGCCGAACACCTCGGGAAAGCCGAGCATGTCCTCGATCGCCTTGATCAACGGATGCGCGGCCTCGAAGCCGACACTGGCGAGCTTGCCGGGTTTGAGCAGGTCGTCGGCGGACAGGCCGCCGCCGCCGGCCGTGATCCCCAGCCCGGCGAAACTGCGATAGACGATGTCGCCGAGCCGCTGGAAGTTGGAGATGATGAAGGCGAAGGCGCCGACATAGAGGATCTTCTTGAGGAACCGGCCCAGGATGTCGCGGTCGGCGTCCATCGCCCACCAAAGGGCGGCGAGCGTCACGTCGATGCCGATCAGCACCGTGGTCAGGAAGGCGACATCGCCGCCGAGCAGGCCGAAGCCTGAATCGATGTAGGCGACGAAGGCCGCCATGAAACGGTCGATGATGTTGAGGTCCGGGGCCGGGTCCATAAAGGTCGCCTCAATGCGGGGTGTAGGCGTTGGCCGAGCCGACGAAGCGGCGCGTCCGTTCGCGGGCCGCCTCCATGACCTGGCGCTGGCGCTCCTGTTCGATGGCGTCGGCGCGATACTGCGCCGCCATCATCGCCTGGAGCTGGAGCTGCTGGCGGGCCGAGATGGCGAGCAGCTGGTTGGTCGCCTGTTGCGCCTGGAGGCTCCCGGTCGCGCCCTGGCTGCGTGACACCAGTTCGGTCAGCAAGGGACCGTCGGCCTGGATGTTCTCCACCACCTGGGCCTGGACCCGCATGGTCTGACGGAAGGCCTGGGTCGCCGCCTGAAGCTGGACCTGCGCCTGCTGCATCATGGCGTTCGTGGACATCGCCGCGTCGAACACCTCCGGGAAGCGATCCCTGAGGGCGTCGTCGGTCGAGGCGATGTCGAAGGCGATCCCTTGCGCCTGGGTCATCAGGGTGTCGATGCGCTGCATCGAGCGGGTGATCTGGTTGATCGAGGAGAAGTCCAGCCGCTGGAGCTGGCGCGCCATGTTCTGGAGCATGGTCGCCTGGTTCTGAAGGCTGCTGATCTGGTTGTTGATCTGCTGGAGCGTTCGCGCCGCTGTCAGGACGTTCTGCGTATAGTTGAGCGGGTCGAACACCTTGAACTGGGCGGCGGCGGGCGTCGCCGGGAGGACGGCCCCGCCTCCCGTAGCGATCAGGGCCGCGAGCATGAGTCTGCGATTCACAGGGGAAAATCCTTCTTTTGAGAGGGCGGGACGGCGCCGGCGACATCGCCGGTCTGTCTGGTTCCGGGCGGAGCGCCGTCGCCCCCGCGCAGGAGGTCGGCGGCCCAGGACAGCCCCCGCGCTTCGAGGAAGGCGGCGCAGAATTGGTCCGGCCCCTCCTCGCGCAGGAGATCGTCGATCAAGGTCTGGGTCGCGGGATCGGACGCCCCGGTGAAGGCCAGGGCGATCGGACCCAGCGCCAGTTCGAACAGGCGATTGCCGCGCCGGGACTGGAGGTAGTAGTGGCGCTTGGGCGTGGCGCGGGAGATCAGTTCGATCTGGCGGTCGTTGAGGCCGAACCGCTCGTAGTCGGCGCGCGCCTGGGGCTCGATCGCCCGGTCGTTGGCGAGGAAGATGCGCTGCGGGCAGCTTTCGACGATGGCGGGCGCGATGGCGCTGTCGGCGATATCGGCGAGGCTCTGGGTCGCGAAGACGACGCTGACGTTCTTCTTGCGCAGCACCTTGAGCCATTCGCGGATGCGCGCGGCGAAGACGGGGTTGCCGATGAACACCCAGGCCTCGTCGAGGATCAACAGGGTCGGCCGCCCGTCGAACCGCGCCTCCAGTCGGTGGAACAGGTAGTTCAGCACCGGCGGGACGACGCTGGCGGTGTTCATCAAGACCTCGGTCTCGAAGCACTGGACGTCCGAGAGGGTCAGACGGTCCTCGGCCGCGTCCAGCAGGCGGCCGAACGGTCCCTCCAGCGTCCAGGGCGAAAGAGCCGCCTTCAGTGCATGGGACTGAAGCAGGACCGACAGTCCGGTGAGCGTTCGCTCCTCCCTGGGCGCGCCGGCGAGGCTGGTCAGGGCCGACCATAGGGCGTCCTTAACCTCGGGCGTGACCGTGACCTTCTCATGGGCCAGCAGCCCGACGATCCAGTCGGCGGCCCAGGCGCGTTCGGCGGCGTCGTCGATGTCCCGCAACGGCTGGAAGGAAAGCGCGCCCTCGTCGGCGCCGCCGTCGCCGAGCGCGTGATGCTCCCCGCCCATGGCGAGGACGGCGGCCCGGGCCGAAAACCCCTTGTCGAAGACATAGACCTGCGACCCGGCGTAGCGGCGGAACTGGAGGGCGAGCAGCGCCAGCAGCACCGACTTGCCCGCCCCGGTCGGGCCGACGATCAGCATGTGGCCGACATCGCCGACATGGGTCGAGAGCCGGAACGGCGTCGCGCCGGAGGTTTCCGCATGGAGCAGCGGCGGCCCGTCGAGATGGTCGTTACGCGCCGGCCCGGCCCACACCGCGGACAGCGGCATCAGATGGGCCAGGTTCAGCGTATGGACCAGCGGCTGGCGGACGTTGGCGTAGACATGGCCGGGAAGGCTGCCGAGCCAGGCTTCGACGGCGTTGACGGACTCGCGGATGCAGGTGAAGCCGAGGCCGTTGACGATACGCTCGACGATGCGGACCTTCTCCTCGGCGACCGCCCGATCCTCATCGCTGACGGTGATGGTGGTGGTCAGATAGCCGAAGGCGACATGGTCTCCGCCCAATGCCTGTAGGGCCAGGTCCGCGTCCGCCACCTTGTTGTCGGCGTCGCTGTCGGTGAGCGGGACCGGCTCGTTGGTCATCACCTCGCGCATCAACTGCACGACCGACTTGCGCTTGTTGAACCACTGACGACGGATGCGCGTCAGCGCCTTGTTCGCGGCCGTCTTGTCGAGACAGATGAACCGGGTCGCCCAGCGATAGTCGAAGGCCTGATGATTGAGGGCGTCGAGGAGGCCGGGTCGGGTGGCGTTGGGGAAGCCGAGGATCGTCACCGTGCGCAGGTGCCGATCGCCCAGCATCGGCTCGATCCCGCCCGACAGCGAAATGTCGACCAGCAGGCCGTCGAGATACATCGGTGTTTCCGGCACGGCGACCGGATGGCGCCGCGTCGAAATGCTCCCGTGCAGGAAGGTCAGGGTCTCGGCGTCGTCGAGCGCGCGGACCTCGGGCATGAAGCCGGAAAACAGATCCAGCAGCCGGTCGGTCTCGGCGACGAAGGCGCGCAGTTCCTGGCGCCAATCGCGGCCGGGCTCGGGCGTATCGCGCTCCAGCAAGACCCGCTCGGCCCGGCTGACCTGATCGGCGGGCGGCAGATAATAGAGGGTCAGGTGGCAGAGGCTCTCGAAGTGCTCGCCCCGTCGCCCGTCGAAATGCCCTCGCCGTTCCTCGTCGACCAGCCAGGAGGCCGGATCGGGGAAGGCGCTGTCGGGATAGCCGAGCGCCTCGATGCGTTCGGCGTCGAAGAACAGGGCCCAGCCCGAACCCAGGCGGCGCAGCGCGTTGTTGGCGCGGGCGCAGACCGAGACCAGTTCGGCTTCGGTGGCGGATTCCAGATCGGGACCGCGGAAGCGCAGGGTGCGCTGGAACCCGCCGTCCTTGTTCAGAACGACCCCCGGCGCGACCAGCGCGGCCCAGGGCAGATGATCGGCCAGCCGGTCGGCGGTCTGGCGGTATTCGCGCAGGTTCAGCATGACCACCACCCCTTCTGGCGGAGGTGACGCGCGCCGATGGCGGCGAAATCGGGATCGCGCTTGGCGGCGAACACCGCGAGGCTGTGTCCGGCGAGCCAGATGATCAGCCCCGCGATCCATTGCTGGAGCCCGAGGCCCAGGGCGGCGGCGAGCGTGCCGTTGAGGATCGCCACGCCGCGCGGCGCGCCGCCGAGCAGGATCCGCTCGGTCAGCGCCCGATGCAGCGGGACCTCGAAGCCCTCGATGCTCATGCGATCAGCGCTCCCCCGCCGAAGGAGAAGAAGGACAGGAAGAAGCTCGACGCGGCGAAGGCGATCGAGAGACCGAAGACGATCTGGATCAGCTTTCTGAAGCCGCCGCTGGTCTCGCCGAAGGCCAGGGCCAGGCCCGTCGTGATGATGATGAGCACCGCGACGATCTTGGCGACGGGGCCCTGGACGGATTCCAGCACCTGTTGCAGTGGTTCTTCCCATGGCATGCCGGAGCCGGCGGCGTGGGCGGTCGCCGCGAAGCCGAGGACAAGCCCCAGTTGGAGGCTGGCGGCGGCGAGACGCCGAAGTTCGGGAAGGCGGTTGCGGGCCTTAAGAACGGCAAACTGAAGGGACGTCATGGAAGGTCTCCTTTGAGAAGGGCTTTGAGCTGAGGGGGATTGAGGTCGGTGACGGCGTAGCCGCCGTCGCTGTCGAGACCGCCGACCTCGGCCACGGTCTCGATCCGGCGCCCGGTTCCCCGGCCGCGGATGAACACCACCAGGTCGATCGCTTCGGCGATCAGCCGGCGGGGCACGGTGACGACGCCCTCGGCGACCAGCTGTTCGAGCCGGTAGAGGGCGGCGTGGGCCGAGTTGGCGTGCAGGGTGGCGATCCCGCCGGGATGGCCGGTGTTCCACGCCTTCAGCATGTCCAAAGCCTCGGCGCCGCGCACCTCGCCGACGACGATCCGGTCGGGACGCAGCCGCAGGGTGGAGCGGACGAGGTCGGCCATGCCGACGACGCCGGGCCGGGTCCTGAGCGCCACCGTGTCGGGCGCGGCGCATTGCAGCTCGCGGGTGTCCTCGATCAGGATGATGCGCTCGTCGAGGTGGGCCATCTCTGCCAGGAGGGCGTTGGCGAAGGTGGTCTTGCCCGACGAGGTGCCCCCGGCGATCAGGATGTTCTTGCGGTCGACCACGGCGCGGCGCAGCAGGTCGACCTGAACCGGCGCGATCAGACCCTCGGCGACATAGTCGGTCAGACGGTGGATTTTCACCGCAGGCTTGCGGATGGCGAAACAGGGCGCGCTCGCGACCGGCGGCAGCAGGCCTTCGAACCGCTCGCCCCCGGCTCCGTCCGGATGGGTCGGCAGTTCGGCCGAAACGATCGGGGCGCCGGCATGGACTTCGACGCGGACGTGATCGGCGACCAGGCGAACGATCCGTTCCACATCCATGGGCGAGAGGATCACGCCGGTCTCGACGCGACCTTCGCCCAGCCGGTCGAGCCGGAGCGCGCCGTCCGGATTGACCATGATCTCGATCACGGCGGGGTCGGCCAGGGCGGCGGCGATCGCCGGCCCCATGGCGGTGCGGAGCATGGCGCGGCGGCGGTCGAAGGCGACGGGATTGGCGCGCGTCATGCCGCCTCTCCCGGTTCGGCGGCATCCCCTAGCCCGGCGCGCGCGGGCTTGTCGGCGATCCGGCGGCCGACCTGGTCGATGAACTTCTGGAAGCGATCCCGACCCACCGCGCGCGCGGCGGCGTCGGGCTCGGGAATCTGGGCGGTCAGGCTGAACTGGTAGCGGATGAACAGCGACAGGCTCTCCAGCAGCACGTCCATGTCGCGGGCGATCCGGCGCTGGTCCGCGCCGATCCGGTCGAGCCTGACCTTCAGGAGATCGTCGACCTCGCGCATCCCGCGCCGGCGGAAATGGCTGCGCAGGGCGTCAGCGACGATGGCCGACTTCGATGTTCCGGGCTTCTTCGCCAGGGCGTCGAGCTGCTCTGTCAGCTCGGGGTCGAGATAGAGGTGATGGCGCGGTTTCATTGGCGGTCCCTCAGAAGCTCGGCAGCAGGTCGTCGCCGCGATGACCGGCGTCGTGCGGTGCGCCGCTGTTCATGGCGTGGGCGCGGGCGACATCGCTGAGCGCGCGGCGGTCGAGGGCCGGATCGGTCTCGTCTTCGTCTCCGGGAAGTGTCTCGGGTTCCGGCGTTCTCGCTCGCACGGCGGCTTCTTCCTCGGCGAGACCGGGATGACGCTGCTGCTGGAGCCCGCCCTCGTCCGCGACGGCGTCGGCGATCTCGTCGTCGGCCATCGCGGCAAGGCCGGCGTGCGGCGCGCGGACCCGGCCGTCCCAATCGTCGGGCCGAGGCTTGGGGCGATCGGCATAGACGCCATCGTTTGTGTCGAGGCTGGGCGGCGACACGACCCTCGACGTGAAGTTGCGATCCTCGTAGTAGCGCAGCTTCTTGGCCCGGATCGGCGCCAGGCCGGAGACCATGACCAGTTCGTCGGCGGGCGGAAGCTGCATCACCTCGCCGGGGGTCAGGAGCGGGCGGGCGGTCTCCTGGCGGCTGACCATGACGTGGGAGAGCCAGGGCGCCAGACGGTGGCCGGCGTAGTTGCGCTGGGCGCGCAGTTCAGTGGCGGTGCCGAGCGCGTCCGAAATCCGCTTGGCTGTCCGTTCGTCGTTGGAGCTGAAAGCGATGCGGACATGGCAGTTGTCCAGGATGGCGTTGTTTTCGCCGTAGGCCTTGGAAATCTGGTTCAGCGACTGGGCGATCAGATAGGCGCGGATGCCGTATCCGGCCATGAAGGCGAGCGCGGTCTCGAAGAAGTCGAGCCGTCCCAGCGCTGGGAATTCGTCGAGCATCATGAGGAGTTGGTGCTTGCGGCTCTTTTTCGGGTCGCCCTCCAGCCGCTCGGTCAGGCGGCGGCCGATCTGGTTCAGCACCAACCGGACCAGGGGCTTGGTGCGGCTGATGTCGGACGGCGGGATGACCAGATAGAGGGAGACCGGCGACGGGGCGTCGACCAGATCGGCGATGCGCCAATCGCAGGCGGCCGTGGTCTGGGCCACCACCGGATCGCGGTAGAGGCCG